>JBCCQM010000043.1:0-46160 GCA_039024335.1 Myxococcota bacterium | reverse complement strand
TGCGTGCTACCGTCCGCCGCGATCATGTTCCGCGGCGCATTCACGGCCCTCGTCACCCCGTTTCGAAATGGCTCCGTCGACTACGACGCGCTGAAGAAACTCGTCGATGCGCAGATCGAAGGCGGCATCGATGGGCTGGTTCCGTGCGGCACGACCGGCGAATCCCCCACCCTCACGCACGCCGAGCAGCTCAAGGTCATCGAGACCGTGGTCGACGCCGCGGGCGGCAAGGTGCCGATCATCGCGGGTGCGGGCTCGAACAACACGACCGAGGCCATCGAGATGGCTACCGCCTGCAAGTCGATCGGCGTCACCGCCACGCTGCAGGTCATGCCCTACTACAACAAGCCCTCACAGCAGGGCATGCGCGACCACATCGTGAGGGTTGCGGAGGCCTCGGGCGTTCCGGTGGTGCTCTACAACGTCCCCTCGCGCACCGTCGTGGACCTGCAGCCGCCGACCGTCGCCGAGCTGGCCCAGCACGAGCTGGTCGTGGGCATCAAGGAAGCCACGGGCGACATGAACCGCGCCATCGAGATCCGCGAGCAGTGCGGCGCCGACCTGGCGATGCTCAGCGGCGACGACTTCACGCTGCTGCCGTTCCTCAGCGTCGGCGGCGACGGCGTCATCTCCGTGGGCAGCAACCTGGTGCCCGGGCTGTTCGCGCGGCTGTGCGCGGCGACCCGCGAGGGCAAGTGGGACGAAGCGCGCGAGCTTCAGTACAAGCTGCAGCCTCTCAACCGCGCGATGTTCTGCGCGAGCAACCCAGGGCCGCTCAAGGCCGCCCTCGCCTCGCTCGGCCGCATGACGCACGATGTCCGCTCCCCGCTCGCGCCGGTCGTCGAAGGCGACGCTGCGCATGCCCAGGTGATGGACGCCCTTCGCGGACTGGAGCTGGCCGGATGAGCGACGACCGCGTCACCTCCGTCGTCATCGTCGGCGCCCGCGGGCGCATGGGCCAGAGCCTCATGAGTGAGGTTCTTGCCTCCGACACCATGACCCTCGCCGGCGCCGTTGCGCGACCGGGCGCACCGGGCCTGCGTGAGGACGTGGGCCAGCTCGTCGGTCGCCGCAACGTCGGCGTCGAGCTGGCCGACGAGCTGAACCCTGGGCGCAATGACGTCGTCGTCGACTTCTCGCTGCCCGAAGCCACCGAGGCCTACCTCGCCCGGTGCGTCGACGCCCGCGTGCCGCTCGTGCTCGGCACCACCGGCCTCACCGAGAGCACCCGCGCCGCGCTGGTCGAGGCCAGCCGGGAGATTCCCATCGTGGCGGCGGCGAACTACTCCGTCGGCGTCACGCTTCTCATCCACCTCGCCGGCGCGACCGCAAAGGCCTTGGGGACCGACTGGGAGGCGGAGATGTTCGAGATTCATCACCGCCACAAGCGCGACGCCCCCTCCGGCACCGCCCTTCGGGTGGGCGAGGCCGTCGCCGAAGCGACGGGCCGCAACTTCGACGCCGTCCGCAAGACCAATCGCGACGAAGCCGGTCCGCGCTCGAAGGACGAGATCGGCGTCATGGCGCTTCGCGGCGGCGACGTGGTCGGTGAGCACACGCTGATGTTCATCGGTGAATCCGAGCGCCTCGAGCTGACGCACCGCGCCCTGGACCGCGCCATCTTCAGCCGCGGCGCGCTGCGAGCCGCCCGCTGGATCGGGGGCCGCAAGCCGGGCCTGTACGACATGTTCGACGTGCTCGACCTGCACGGCGTCTGAGACCGCCAACATCGGCTCCGTTCCGGATTCGGGAATGGTGGCCGCGCACCGACGCGGTACGCTCCGCGCATGGCCGCGTCGGTGTTTGGTCGAATGCTCCGCGCATGGCGTCAGCGACGAGGGCTGTCCCAGCTCAGCCTCGCCACCGAAGCGGGTACGTCTCCACGGCACCTGTCGTTCTTGGAGACGGGACGCTCCCGACCCGGGCACGACCTGGTCGTGCGCCTCGCCGACGCGCTGCAGATTCCGGCGCGCGAGCGCGACGACCTGCTCGAAGCCGCCGGCCTGCCCACGGCTGGACCCGCTCCCTTTGAACCGGACGCCCTCGAGCCCTTCCTTCGCGCCGTCGGGCAGCTTCTCGAAAAGCACGCGCCGTACCCTGGATGCGCGCTCGATGGATACGGCCAGGTCGTTCAGGTCAACGCCGCGTTCGAGCGGCTGTGGCCCGGCGCGACAGGCATGACACCGGAGCAGGCGGTCGACGCCTTCTTCGCCCCCGGGCCTGCGCGCAGCCTGATCGAGAACTGGACAGAGCTGGCGTGGCGCTCCGTCGACCTGCGTCGTCGCGAGGCCGCGCGCTCCGGAGACCCGCGCGCGCTGGACCTCGCGGAACGGGCCGCCCGCCATCTCGCCAGCGTCCCGCGGCCGGCCGAAGCGGATACGCCTCGCGAGCCGGTCTTCTGCCCCAGGTTTCGGCTCGGCGATCGAGTGCTGCGCACGTTCACCACCGTCATGCGGTTCGAACACGCCGACGACCTGGGGCTGCGCGCGCTCAAGGTCGAGCTGATCTTTCCGGCAGACCCGGCTGCGGCGGCGTTCTTCGAGCAGTCGGCGTAGCCTGCTGCAGCCCGGCTTCGAGGTCGGCAAAGGTCGAGCGCATCAGCCGAAGCGTCATCAGACGCACCAAGGGCGAGAGCATGCGGCCCATCGGCGTCAACGCGATGGTGCTCGCGACGGTCACCCGGCTGCGTTCGACACCGGCCTCTTCGACCTGCCAGCGCGACCCCGCCGACCGAATCGGTGCGCTCGGCTCGAGCAGCTCGTAGGCAAAGACGCCTCGCTGCGGCTCGAACTCGACCAACCGCTCGCGGGCTGCGCCGGCGCTCACCAGCAGGCTGGGCTCGAAGGTACAAACCCGAACAGCCCCCACGCCGAGCGCGCCCTCGAGACGCGACGAGGAGATGGTCCGGGCCCAGGTCAACTCCGCGAAGCCCTCGCCCAGCAGGGCCCAAACCCGTTTGGCGGGGGCATTCACCTCGACACTTCGCGTGATGTGCATGCGCTCGGTATGGGCCCCGGCGGCAGCCAGAGCACTTCCCGAACGGGGAAGCGCAGCGATGCGCCCAACGATTCTGCGTTAGGCTGCGGCAGTGTCACGACTGCCGTACTTGACCACCCGCCTGCAGGGCTTCGGCACCACGATCTTTGCGGAGATGACCGCGCTGGCCAACAAGCATGGCGCCGTCAACCTGGGGCAGGGTTTTCCAGACTTCGAGGGCCCTGCCGAGGTCAAGGAGGCCGCGATCGAGGCGATGCGCGCGGGCCACAACCAGTACTGCCGCAGCTTCGGCATTTCAACGCTGTGTGCAGCAATCGCCGAGCACCAAAAGCGCTTCTACGACCTCGACTACGACCCGGACAACGAGGTCACCGTCTTTGCGGGCGCGACCGAGGCGATCGCCAGCAGCCTGCTCGCGCTGTGCGAAGCCGGCGACGAGGTCGTGCTCTTCGAGCCGTTCTACGACAGCTACCGGGCCGCGGTCGCCATGAGCGGCGCATCCCCGCGCGTCATCCCGCTGCGCTCGCCGGACTTCTCGTACGACCCCGAGCTCCTCGAGCTTTCGATCGGGCCCAAGACGCGGGTGCTGGTGCTCAACAGCCCGCACAACCCCACCGGAAAGGTATTCGGCAAGGCCGAGCTCGAGCACATCGCGGCGCTGTGCATCAAGCACGACGTCGTGGTGCTCAGCGACGAGGTGTACGAGCACCTCGTCTTCGAAGGGGAGCACATCCCGATCAGCAGCCTACCCGGCATGAAGGAGCGCACGGTCTGCATCTCGTCGGCGGGCAAGACCTTCTCGTACACGGGCTGGAAGATCGGCTGGGCCTGCGCGAGCGCGCCGCTGTCCGTCGCCATCCGCACCGCCCACCAGTTCGTCACCTTCTGCAACGGCACCCCGTTCCAGCACGGCATCGCGCACGCGCTGCGCCTGGGTGATGACTTCTTCAACACGTTCCGCGACGAGTATCGGGCGCGCCGCGACAAGCTTTGCGCAGGCCTTCGCGACGTGGGCTTCGACGTCCTCACGCCGGCGGGGACCTACTTCGCCTGTGCCGACATCTCCTCGATGGGCCTGGGCGACGATGCGACCGTGTGCCGCCTGCTCCCCGAAAAGGTCGGCGTGGCCGCAATCCCCAACTCGGCCTTCTACCTCGACCCGCGCCGCGGCCAGCACCTGGTGCGCTTCGCCTTCTGCAAGACCGACCCCGTCCTGGACGAAGGGGTCGCGCGCCTGCGCAGCAACATCGGCAAGCTGAGGGCGTCGTG
Source organism: Myxococcota bacterium (assembly GCA_039024335.1). Taxonomy (GTDB): domain Bacteria; phylum Myxococcota_A; class Polyangia; order Nannocystales; family Nannocystaceae; genus CAJXVA01. The sequence continues at coordinate 41,894 of JBCCQM010000043.1, read as the reverse complement.
AAAGTCGCGGGCATTCAAGCCGACCTCGTTTGGGAGGATCCAGCCGCAAACTTCGATCGCCTTGGGCCGTGGATCGCCGCGGCAGCCGGCGCAGGCGCGCGGCTCGTCGTCCTGCCCGAGATGTTCTCCTGCGGCTTCTCGATGAACGCCGAGGCGATCGCGGAGCCTATCGACGGCCCCAGCACCGCGTTCCTGCGCGCGCAGGCACGGACGCACGGGGTGTGGGTCGCCGGCAGCATCCCCGAGCGCCCCGCCGAGGGCCGCCCACGCAACGTGCTTCTGCTCGCCGGACCCGACGGCACGCTGCACCGCTACGCGAAGATCCATCCCTTCACCTTCGCCAAGGAGCACGAGCACTACGACGCGGGCACGCAGTTCGTAACCGTCGACGTCGACGGGCTCCGCGTCACCTTGTTCGTCTGCTACGACCTGCGCTTTGCCGACGAGTTTTGGGCCACCGCCCACGACACCGACTGCTACGTCGTGGTGGCCAACTGGCCGAAGAAGCGGCGCGAGCACTGGACCACGCTGTTGCGGGCCCGCGCGCTCGAGAACCAGGCCTACGTCGTGGGCATCAACCGCGTCGGGACCGGCGGCGCGCTGGAGTACAGCGGTGACAGCCGCATCTTCGATCCCTGGGGAGAGCCGCTGGCGGCCGCAGCGGTGGGCGAGACCATGCTGCTCGCCGACATCGATGCGCAGGTGGTCGCTGACGCGCGCGCGAAGTTTCCGGTGCTGTCCGACCGTCGAGCGTCGCGTCAGCAATCGTAGGTTTGGGACCATTCGCCGAAAGCCACCGGCGCCGCCCTGCGTTGGCCGGGCATGAACAACGACTTCGTTCGCCCTCTCGCCTTCGTTCTCTCGCTCGCTCCGCTCGGCTGCATCGGCGGTGACACGGTCGACACAGGGGTCATCGACGAGTTCTACACCTCGGGCGGTTTCTACACGTCGACCGGTGCAGCGCCGTCGAGCACGACACCACCGCCCGACGAACCGGATGGCACGACGAGTGCCGTGTCCTCGACCGGTCCCGCGCCCACGACCTCGGCGACCGGTGGCAGCAGCTCCTCGACGTCACCGACCGGCGAGACCGACGGCGGTTCGACGTCCGGTGCGTCCGAGAGTTCCGGCGGTACCGCCAGCTCGGGCGAAGTCCCGGTCGACCCCTGCACCACCGGCGTCCCGGCAGCCGAGCTTTGTGCCGCGCTCGCCCAGCCCTGGGGCGCATGCGGCATGACGCCGTTGTTCACCGCGCTGCAGTGCGAAGCCAAGCTCGAGGCGGCAGACGACCCCGCCTGCCGCGGCGCGCTCCTCGAAGAGCTCGCGTGCCTTGTGGCCACCGCCTGCGAGGCGGCCCCCGAAGACGCCTGCGCCGCGGAGATCGAGGCGTTCGACGAACACTGCTGACCCCACTGCGCAGGACCCGGCGCCTTCGAACGCGTCGGGCCTGCGCACTCGTGCCAAGCCGGAGCCATGCACGGGTGTCCATCGGTGGCACGTGAATTGACCGTCTGCGCGGCGGCGGCCTACCGTGTTCGACGTGTTGGCGCTCGCGCTTCTCTGCTCGCTCGCCGGGCCGCCAATCCTCCCCCCGCTGCCGGGTGAGTCGGCCCCCGCCGCGCCCGAGTCCGAGCCGACTGCGACCGAGCCCGCGCCGAGCAGGCCCGCAAGCCCCGCGCCGAGCAAGCCCGCCACGCCCGTCGCGAAGCCTGAAGCGCCGGCCGAGCCCACCTCGCAGCCCGCCGCGCCTCCGCCCGCGGAGGGCACGTTCTCGATTCCAAAAACCGAAGAGCCACCGCAGCCGGCCTCCACGGGCCCAGCGCCCGAACCCGCCGCGCCACCACCGGACGCCAAGGCAAACCCGCGCCCCAGCGAGGGTCCCGCCGCCGCACCGCGGATCGGCGAGCCCTCCGACGCGCCGCCGCCGGCGTTCTTGCAGCTTCCACCGCCTTCACGGCCGCCCTATCGCGGGACCGGGCTCTTCATCGGGGCGGGCGTGGCCTTTGCCGTCGCGCTCACCGAGCAGATCATCGCGCACCGGCTGGTCAAGAACCGCTGCATCGACCCGATCGGGCGCGGCGACTTCGATACGGGCGAAGACATCGGGGAGGCCGTCACCGGCTGCGCCCCCGGCGTGCTGCCTGCGCTCGCACTGCGCGTTCACTCGGACATCGGCCTGCTCGCGGCAATCAGCCTCACCACCGCGGGCGCCATGACGCGCGGCAACGCCGATGCCTACGACGACGTATTCGGGGCGGCGCCGCGGCGGCGACAGGTGGCCGGCCTCCGCATTGCCGGAATCGGTCTCGTGGGGGCCGGCGTCGTCTCGTGGCTCTCCACCGGCGCGGCCTCGTGGGGCGTCGTCGGGAGCTGCGGTACGGCGCGATGCGTCAACGGAGGCCGCTTGATGGCGTTCATCACCCGGGACGTGTCCGCCGCAATGGTGGCAAGCGGCGCGGGCATGCTCGCCTTCGCCGAGACGTACCGCCGCCGCCACGACGGCTACACCCGCGACCGAGCGCTCTCGATCGGCCCCGCCATCTCGCGCGGACAGTTCGGGCTACGTGCTGGCGGCCGCTTCTGAGCCGTCGTCGTCGAGCTGCAGCCACAGCAGGGCCGCCATGACGAGCGCATGGTCGACCTCGCCGCTGCGCACCCGATCGTAGAGTTCGGCCTTCGGCACCACCTCCACGACGGTCTCTTCGGAGGCGTCGTTCTCGACTTCGCCCACCTTCACGCAGCCCTCGGCCAGATACGTGTGAACGCGGTTGGGGAACAGCGCGGGATTGGGATTCACCTCGCCGATCTTCCGAACCGAGGCAGGGCGGTAGCCGGTCTCCTCTTCGAGCTCCCGCGCCGCGGCCGTGGCGGGGTCTTCTCCGGGATCCACCATGCCGCCGGGGATCTCGAGCGTCACCGAGGCCGACCCCTGCCGGTACTGCTTGACCATCACGAAGTCCCCCTGAGGGGTCCGTGAAACGACGTTGACCCACGGCGTCGCGTTGATGCGGTAGAAGACGTGGTCCTTCGCATCCCCGTCTCGCCGGCAGTGCAGCGCGTCTACGCTGAACACGCGGAAATCCCCCTGCGGCTCGGTCCGTTCGATGGTCCACGGGCGTGGCTTCATGCCCCGGTTTTATCAGGCCGCACGCGCGCGGGAGGCGACCGCGGCCGGTGACGGGACGAGCCCTGGACCACACACCGCCAAGCAGCGCTTGACGCTTGTAGATGGGCAGCACAAGGTTCTGCGGTGCCGCGTCATCGCTATGAGCGTCCGAAGGGTTCGTTGGTCGAGATCCAGGTCCAAGCCCCCTCGGTGAAGGACAACCTGCTCGGCGACCCGTGGGAGCGGACCGTGGCCGTGTACCTGCCCGAAGGCTACGCGGACAGCGACGCCGACTACCCGCTGTTCGTCGACCTCGCCGCGTACACCAGCTCCGGCCTCAAGCGGCTGGCGTGGACCGCCTACGGCGAGAGCGTTCCCCAGCGCATCGACCGGCTCGTCGCCGAGGGCGGGATGGGTCCCGCCATCTTCGCATTCCCCGACGGCTTCACCCGGCTCGGCGGCAACCAGTACGTCGACTCCGAGGCGCTGGGTGGCTGGGAGACGTTCGTCGCGCGTGACCTCGTACCGCAGCTCGAGGCGCAGTTCCGCATCCGCAAGGGCGCCGCCCACCGAGCCGTGTACGGCAAAAGCAGCGGGGGCTACGGCGCGTTGATTCAGGGTCTGCGGCACGCGGACGTATGGGGCGGCGTCGCCTGCCAAAGCGGCGACATCGGCTTCGAGCTCGTCTACCGCCGCGAGTTCCCCGCGCTGTGCGACGCCCTCGCTCGCTACGACGGAAAGCCCGAGGCGTTCTTCGCCGCATTCGAGGGCACGCCCAAGGTCCGAGGCTCCGACTTTCACGCCCTGATGCTGCTCGCGATGGGGGCCAGCTACGCACCAGACCCCTCGGCGCCGCTGGGCATCAGCGTCCCCGTCGACCAGCACACCTGCGAGGTCGACGAGGCGCAGTGGCAACGATGGATGGCCCACGACCCGCTGCGGATCGTCGACGACCCGGCCGCGGTCGCCCAGCTTCGGCAGCTTCGGGCCCTGTTCATCGACTGTGGTTCACGCGACCAGTACCACTTGCACTACGGCGCGCGCGCGTTCGTGCGCAAGCTGGAGGCGGCCGGCGTGGCGCACCGCTACGAGGAGTTTCCCGACAATCACTCCTCCATCGACTACCGACTCGACGTGTCGCTCCCGGTCTTGTTCGCCGCGCTCACGACGTGAGGGCGGACATCACGAGCCCGCGAGGACGCCGTGGCGTATGATCAGCGCCGGTGGACCTGCAGCCCGGCGACCAGTACGAGCACTACGAGATTCTCGACCGCCTCGGCGCGGGCGGGTTCGGCACGGTGTTCAAGGTTAAGGACCCCCGCTACGCGCAGCCGCTCGCACTGAAGCTGTCGCGTGACCCGGTCCGGGGCCACGACGCGGCGGCGCGTGCGTTGCGAGAGGTCACCGTGCTGCGCCAGCTGTCGAGCCCGTACGTCGTGGGCATCCTTGATGCGGGTCTCAACCGCGACGGCCACATCTTCGTGTTGATGGAGATGCTCGACGGCAATCCGCTCGACGAGTTCCACGACTTCTCGAACCGACTCGATCCCAAGTGGTCCTGCCACATCGTCTACCAGGCTTGCTTGGGGCTCCGGGAGGCGCACGCCCAGGGAGTCGTTCACCGAGACCTCAAGCCGGCCAACATCTTCATCGACACCGCCGGCCACACCAAGCTGCTCGACTTTGGCCTGGCCCGCTCGTTCGACGACAGCTCGATCGTCGGGCGCAGCGCGACGGTCGGCAACATGCTGGTCGGCACGCCACACTACGCCCAGCCCGAGCAGCTCGACACCAACGAGCTGACACCCGCGGCCGACGTGTACAGCCTCGGCATGATCCTCTACGAGCTCCTGTCGGGCTTCACGCCGTTCGTCCCCGACAAGACCGTGCCCGAGGTCGTGCAGGAGTGGCTCGACTCTCCTCTGGCGTGGCTGCGTGCACACGCCCAGTCGCCGGTCATTTCGCTCCGAGCCCGCGTGAGTGAAGACGACCTCTCCGACGACCTGTGCGCGGTCGTCGACGGCTGCCTGGCCAAGGCCCCGGCCGAGCGCCCCCAAGACGCGGGTGCACTGGGCGAGATGCTGCGGCAAGTCTGGCCGGGCTAAGCCCGACTCGAGCTCAGCGCACGCGCGTCACGTCGATGGACACCCGAGCGCGCCCCGGCTTTTCGCCGATGTCGAGTCGGTAGACCGCGCCGGCATCATCCGCAACAAACACGACGTCTCCAGCCTCGACGGCGACCTTTTGGTGCGAAACGTCGCCGTCGACCTCGGCGTCCGTCGAGACCCGCTCCGATAGGCCTTGGTCGCCGAAGAAACCGACGCTTCCGTAGTCGTAGCCGCGGACCGGGTCGCCGACCTCGTCGAGCTGAATGTCCTCGGGCTCGACGAAGAACAGCCAGTCGGTCCCATCCTCGCCACGGCGATAGAAGAAGTCGGCGTTGCCGCGAGCGTTGTCGATCAGCAGCTCCGCGAACTCCCGGAGCGCCTCGGGGTTGGCTTGGATGTTCTCTTGCAGCTGCGCGACCATTTGGTCGGGGGGCACGCCGACGGGCACGTCCTGCACGGTGAACTCGACGTCGGCCTCGCCCTCCGCAAGCCCACCGTCGTGGACGCGAACCTGGCCGATTTCCAGGTTGATGTCCCACAGGTACGAAGGGTCCGGCGGCGAGCCGATATTGTTGAAGGTCTCCATCGTGACCCAGCCCTGCCCGTCGATGCAGGCGGAGAACGCCACCGCCCCCGTCGCCAGCTCGTACTCGTCGCAGTGGTCCGAAATGCCCTCTGCGGTGCGCCGCGACATCTCGGCCAGCACCGTTTCGAACTCCCAGCTGGGGTTCGCCCAAACCGGCGAGTCGCCCTTGCCCTCCGGCATGCGCGAGACGCCGCCGGGAATGAACGTGGGGTTTTCTTCGACCTTGAGGGTCAGCATCTGCACGCGCGGGTCCTCGACCAGGCCCTCGAGCTCGAGCCAGTCGTCCTGCGAGAAGTCGTGCAGCGTCTCGACCTGGCTGCCGACCGAGCTCACCGACGCGACCGAAGCGTCGCCCAAGTCCACGCCCTTGAACGGCAGCGCGTTCACGTTCACCCGCGAGCGCATCTTGAACTCTTCTTCGATGACGCTCACGCCGGCTGCGGCGGTGATGAAGCCAGGGTGATCGCCGGTGGGGCCGAAGCGCTCCGAGAGGCCCTCGAAGTTCGTCACGACATCGGCCATCGTCAGCGGCAGCGACCGCGGCGCGACCGGGTAGAGGCCGTCGGGGTGCTCCGCGTTGACGGGGCCGCGACGCGTCTGCGCGTTCGGGTGCGTGCCGATGATGTTGTCAGCAATGACCTCCGCGACGATTTCCGGAGGCACGAACTCGTCGGTCACCTCGACCTCGAGCAGGTTGCCGAACGCCCGCGCCGTGGGGATGCCCACTGCCGAGGAGAGGTTCTGCAGCTCCTCGAAGTTGGTGCCCTCGAGCACCACGTTGTCCGGCGTCAGCTTGAGCAGCGTCCGCATGTTCCGTGCGGGCAGCGGCAACGCCTCGGCCTCGGCCGGCTCGAGGTCGCGCAGCTGCTCCAGCGCGTTGCTGGTCAGCGGCGTGATGTCCAGGTCGAGCAGCCAGATGTCCTCGAGCACCCGACGCGGCATGCGACGCAGGTCATCGAGCGTGTTCTCTTTGACGAAGCCTTCGACATCGAACCGGGTGTGTCGCAGCTCGATGGTCCGCGTCTCGCCGACCGCAAGCTCGACGGACTCGGACACCTCGGGTACGAGCGCGGGCGACTCGGCGCAGGCGGCCAACAGCGCGGCGGCCAGGGCAAGGGCTGCCGAACGCATCAGAGCCCCTCCGCAACGAAGACCCGGAGCGTCTCGGCATCGGCGCCGTCACGGACGATGCGCAGCCGGAATACGGTCCCGTCGTCGTCCTCGTAGTACAGCGTCGTCTCCCCTGCGGGGGGCTCGTACTTCTCGTGCAGCGTGTCGCTGACGCCTGCGACCTCGGTGTTGCTCAGCTTGCTGCCCGGGCTGCGGCTGGGCGCCGCGAAAAAGCCGGGGTTGTCGTTCTGGTAGTCCGCATCCGAGGCGAGGTCGCTGGGGTCGACGAAGAAGAGGTACGGACGCCCGTTGTCAGCGCGGCGCCAGTACAGGTCGACGCGGTCGTTGTCCTCGCGAAAGTCTCCGAGCAGAAAGTCCGACAAGAGCGCGGCCTGCTCCTGCAGGAAGGGCCGGACGGCCTCGGCCGCCTCGGGTCCGGTGATACCGATGGGGATGTCCTCCACCGTGAACGCGATGTCGGCGTCGCCCTCGGAGAAGGTCGTGAAGGGCGTGTTGTGCAGGGCGACCTGCGCGACCTCGAGGATGGTCTCCCACACGAACTGGTCCTCCGGCGGGCTGCCGATGTTGAACGGCACCGAGTACTCGACCCACCCCGGCGGATTGCCGTTTTGCCCGATCTGCACGCTGGCGGTGCCGAGCAGGTAGCTCTCGTCGAACAGCCGCTCCTTGTACTCCTCGTAGGCCGCGACGGCGACGTTGTATTCGAGCAGCCACGGCTCGAAGTTCCACACCGTGTCGGTCCCGACGGGGTTGCCCGGCAGGTTCTGCTGGCACGGGCTGCTCAAGCAGGACGGGATGAACGTATCCGCCTCGCCGATCGCGAAGCGCATGTCGACCTGCAGCGATTCGAGAATCCCCTCCAGCGAGAAGCGCTCGGGGTCGGCGAAGTCGAACTCGAGCTCGTCGTCGAAGGTGGGTCCCGTACGGTCCTCGACCACGGTCAAGAACCCCTTGCCCTGCCCACCGTCGATGCCGTCAACGAGCCTCAGGTTCGACTCGGCAATCGCGTTCATCGTGAAGTTGGGTCCGAAGACCTCCCCCGTGACGGTGAAGCCGGGGTCGACCAGGCCCGGGTGGTCGCCCTGCGGGCCCAGCGTCTCACTCATCGTGCCCAGGTCGGACAGGGCGTCCGAGAGGTAAATCGAGATGGTGCCGCCCTCCCCCACGTTGGGGTGGCTGCCCACGAATCCGGTCTGGAACGCGTGGACGAGCGACGCGGTCGAGACGATTTCTTGGGTCCGCGGGATGCCGAGCGCGTCGGCGAGAATCTCGGAGTAGCCCCCCCCGATGCCGAGCGCGTCTGCGAGGCCCGCAAGCGACTGGCTGCTCGTGCCCGAGACGTCGACGTTGGCCGGCGTCATGGTGAGGATGCGGACCATCGCGTACTCGGGCGAGGTCCGCCACGTACCGTCGGGCCCCTCGAAGCTGGACCCCAGCGCGGTCAGCGAGCAGTCGTGGTTGGGATTTTCGTTGTCCAGCTGCCAGGCGATGCCGCAGGCGAGCTTGACCTTGTCCAGCGTGTTCTCGAGCAGCTGCGCGGAGTCCAGCTCGAGCAAGAGCACTTCGTCCGCCCGGTCCCCGAACAGCTCGGCGACTTCGTCCCGGCTCATCTGCAGCATCAGGGGCGGGACGTCGTCCTCGCCCAGGCGAAGCTCGAACTCTTCCTCGCGTCCCCAGTCGGCAGGCGTCTCACCGGTGCTGTCATCGTCGGCCCCGTCGTCGACGCCCGCGTCGTCGTCGGCCGAGGAGGTCGCCCCGTCGGTCTCCGCGCCCGGGGCTGCCTCGGCGGTACACGCCCCAAGCAGCAGCGCCAGCGCTCCAAACCTCCGTACGCCTGCTCGAAACCTGACCTCCACCGTCACCGATGTTGGAACAATCCCGTGACGAGCGCGAGCGTTTAATGGCACGAACGGGCGCTCATCCGGCGGAGGGCGCGTTCCCGAACCGAAGGCGACCGTGGAGGCCGACCTGCCCGATGAACAGCCCGTATTCGCCGTTTCCGAGGTCGAAGTCGGAGGTGGTGACCGTGCGCGGCACGATCGCCTGGCCCTCCAGGTCGGCGAGCAAAGAGAAGCGCGACGAGAGCGCCACGTCGACGCCGCCACCGAAGATGATCCGGTGGCCGTCGGGCGAGGCGAGGTCGACGGTCGCGTCGGGCGACGCGGGGCTGTGATAGCCCAGCAGCGTGTTGACGCGCAGGCGGTCCGAAATCCGGATCCGCGGCGCGACTTCGACGTGAATCGTGCCGACCCAGTCTCGCACCAGAGGCTGCGGTGCGGTGGTTCCGATGCCCAGCTCCGGCTGCGCCAGGTCGGGCGAGTTCAGCTCGATGTCGATGACGTCGAACTCTTGGTAGGTGGCGTAGCTGGCCCACGTGTCGATGCGCAGCCGCTCCGTCGCGTCGATTCCGACGCCGAGCGTGATGCGCTTGGGCAGCGACAGCTCGATCTCCGCGTCACCGCGGACCAGGTCCGGGTACTGCAACCCCTGCGCGGCGAGGTCCTGCGTGAAGAAGTCGTCGCTCATGTCGAGCTGGAAGTCGCCGCGAAAGCGCAGTCGCGACCCGTGCTGATAGACCAGGCCCAGATCGATGCGATCGGTGGGCCGAATCGCCAGGCCGACGTTGAAGCTGGCCGAATGCGAGACGGCGCGTTCGATCGAGATGGGACGCGCCATCACGTCGAGCTCCCGGACCGATGCCGGGGCATCGCTGCCGAAGTCGTTGGCCTGGTTGATCGGCTCTCCGGCCAAGCCGTCACCGAGCAGGTCCACCGCCGCAAAGTCCTGGACCTTGGAGAGCTCGAGGAACGAGAATACGTACGTCACCCCGGCCCCGATCGACACCTTGTCGTGAACGCGTACGGCGGCCGAGAGGGTGGTATGGGCGGAGACCAGCGAGATCGACTGCAGCGCGAATCGCTGCGCACCGTCCTTGGGAAAGTTCAGGATCGCCGCGTACGGGACGTAGAAACCGCCGCCGATGGTCAGCCGGTCGGCGATCACTGGCGCGGCGACGAACGCGTCCAGGCTGGGGCCCAGTGGCGTAGAGGCCACCGGGTCGGCAAATCCGGTCTTGCTGGGGTCGATGTCACCGGGGTCGATGGGCTCGGCGAAGTCGAGGTTGTCCTCGTACTGGTAGCTCGCCCGACGCTGCCGACGATGCCGAACGCGCCCCACGATCAGCCCCACGCCGAAGTCGAACGTCCCTCGCTCCAGATAGCCCAGCTGCCCGGGGTTCCAGTGAACTGCCGCGCCATCGACGGTGAGCGGGCTGCTGGCTCCATTGCCCACCTGCGGCGCATCCAGCCCAGAGGCCATCGCTGCGCCGGGCAGGCCCAGCACGCCGCAGCCCAGGAGCGACGGCCCAAGGCGATGCGCCCACCCCTGCCCGAGGCGATGCGCCCACCCCTGAATGAGGCGATGCGCCCACCCCTGCCCGAGGCGATGCGCCCACCCCTGAATGAGGCCTCGGGCGAACCGGGACTGGGACGCGTCGTTCAAGGCCGCCACAATACCAGGACGTACCGCCCACGTTTCATGGTCGCGCATCTTTCTATACCCTGCGGATGTGTCGGTCCTTCGCACCCTGGTGAACTCGTCGCGCGCCCTGATCACCGGCGCCCGCGAGGTCGCCCGCTTTCAAGAGATCGCCACGGTGTTCATTCGGCACGGGTTCGGCTGGGTGTACAGCCAGCTGAAGCTTCGCCGCGAGCTTCAGGTCGACCATGAAGGCGCCGATCTCACCAAGGCGACGCTCGCCTCTCCGGACACCGGCAAACGCCTCGTCGCCGCCTTCAACGAACTGGGCCCCACCTTCGTCAAGCTGGGTCAGATCCTCAGCACGCGCACCGACCTGCTCCCCGAGAGCATCACGTCCGAGCTCGCGACCCTTCAAGACAGCGTCAGCACCGTCCCGTTCGACGAGATTCGCGGTCAGCTCGAGAAGGAGCTGGGCGAGAACTGGCGAGACCACTTCGACACGTTCGAGGAGACCCCGCTGGCGTCCGCCTCGATCGCCCAAGTCCATCGCGCCACGCTCAAGGGCGGCCGACGCGTGGTGCTGAAGGTCCAGCGCCCCGGCGTGAAGCCCAAAATCACGGGCGACCTCGGGGTCCTGTATGCGCTGGCGGGATGGCTCGAGGAGGGCATCGTCGAGGCTGCCGCCATGGACCTACGCGGCACCGTGACCAGCTTCACCAAGTCGATCCTGCAAGAGCTCGACTTTCGGATCGAAGCCCGCAATCTCGAGCGCTTCCGGTCTCTGCACACCGACAACGTCCAGGTCGTATTCCCCGAGGTTTTCGATGCGATGAGCACCGAAGAGGTCCTGTGCATGGAGTTCCTCGAGGGCCGCAACTTCGCGACCGCCATCGAGGACGGCGAGGACGTCAGCGAGGTCGCGGACGCGTACTTCAAGGTCGCCTACAAGATGCTGTTCATCGACGGCTTCTTCCACGGCGACCTTCACCCCGGCAACGTGCTGGTCATGGAAGGGCACCGTCTCGGCGTGCTCGACTGCGGCATGGTCGGGCGCCTCTCCCCGGCGATGAAGGACAAAGTCATCGACATTCTGCACGCCGTCCTCAACGAGGACCTCGAGGGCGTCGCGCGGACCTTCTACGACCTGTCGATCCGCACCGAGCTGGTCGACTACCAGCGCTTCGAATCGGACGTCATCGAGCTCGGCGAACGCTACCTGTCCGGGCTGCCGCTCTCCGAGGTGCAGATCGGCATGCTGTTCTCCGAGATCGTCGCGGGCGCGGCTCGGCACAGCGTTCGCATGCCCACCGACTTCACGATGATGTTCAAGGCCATCGTCACGACCGAGGGCATGGCGAAGATGATCGCGCCACAGACGGACCCCATCGAGCTCGCGCGGCCGTACATCATGCAAATGGTCGCCGACCGCTACAGCCCCGACCGCATGAAGCAGATGGCGATCCGGGACTTTTCCACCTTCTCCCGCCTGGCTCGGTCCCTGCCCCACTCCCTGCCCGCGGTGATCGAAGACGTCCGCGCGGGCAAGCTGACGATGCGGACCTCGAACGAGACGCTCGATCGGCAGAAGGCCGCCCAGGACGCCCGCAACCGCCGCGCGATCCGGACCGCGCTGACGATCACCTGTCTCGCCTGCGGGACGTACACGCTGGGGCTCTCGCTGCCGGTCTGGAGCCTGGTCGGCGTCCCGGTCGTCACGGCGGCCTTCTTCGTGCTGGCGGGCGTTGGCCTGTTCACGGTGATCTGGCGATGAAGCGGCTGAGCATCGCCCTCATGCTGCTCGCGGCCTGCGTTTCGGTCGAGGGCACCGTTGCGCCCGCGACCGCCCCGGCGCCGTCGAGCGCGGCCTGGTCGGTCGGTGCCGCGACCGTGGACATCACCCCGCCGGTTGGCTACGGCATGGCCGGCCACGCGATCGAAGCACGCACCAGCGTCGGCGTGTGGACGAGGCTGCGGGCACACGCAGTCGCCATCGAGGACCGTGACGGCACCCCCGTCATCCTGATCGCCACCGATCTGTGGGCGGTCTCGGGAGCCCTCACCGACGCGGTGGTCGAGCGCCTGCAAACCAAGCATGGTCTCGCCTCCTTGGGCCGCGCGCAGCTCGTGCTCGCGGCCACGCACACCCACCACGGCCCCGGTCATGCCCACACCGCGCCCGGCTACGCCGACCACGCCGGATCCGAGCCCGGCTTCGACGCGACGCTGTTCGCTTGGCTGACCAACCGTCTCGCCGACGCCGCCGCCTCGGCCTACGCCGCCCGACGCCCCGCCACGCTCGAGCATCACGCCGTCGCCGTCCCCACGCTCGCCCGCAACCGCAGCCTCGCCCCGTTTTTGGCCAATGCAGACGCCAGCGCTCTGCTCGAGGCCAACGCGGTGCTGCCCGGTTGCCGACACCCCGCCAACGCCACGCCGGCCGACCTCGCGACAGACACCGACCCCTGCCACGCCGTCGACCCCGAGCTGACGACGCTCGTCGCCCGCGACGCAAACACCGAAGCAGTCATCGCCGTCGCGGGGGTGTTCGGGGTCCACGCGACCGCCATGCCCAACCGCACGCCGGTGTACCAAGGGGACCTGTTCGGCATCGCGGCACGAGACGCCACGGATCGCCTCGCCCGCGCCGGACACGACGACGCCGTCGTCGCCCTGTTCACCGGCCCCGAAGGCGACGTCTCCCCCAACTGGGACACGCAGGGACGCGGCGCCGCAACGCTGCTCGGCGGTGCCCTCGGGGAGGCCGTCGTCGCCTCCCTCGACACCCCGGGGCAGACGCTCGCAGGCACCGCGGGGTACGGCCTCGCCCGGGCGGATCTATCGTCCGTGAGCGTCGCCAATCAGGACCCCGGACGGACCGGCCGGCGCGCGCTCCCAGGCTTTGGGCAGTTCGGTGGGGCCGAGGACGGACGCACCCGAATGACGCGGTGGGCCGAAGGCAAGACCGCCCGTCGACCCCGTCGCCGCGGCCACGGTACCAAGCGACCCGCGATGCCGCCCCCGCTGGTCGCACTCGCCCACCCCAAGGCCCACTTCCCCAGCGTGGTGCCGGTCGGCGTGGTGTCGCTAGGGCCGCTGTCGTTCGTCGCGCTGCCCGGAGAGTTCACCACGATGATGGGGCAACGGATCGAAGCGGGCGTCTCGGACGCGCGGCAGAACGCCGGACCCACCGTCGCGATCAGCCTCGCGGGCGACTACCTCTCGTACTTCACCACGCCGCAGGAATACGACCTGCAGCACTACGAAGGCGCATCGATGATGTACGGGCGCCTCGCGGGTGTGGCCGTTGCAGACGCGGCAGCCTCCCTCGCCGCGGAACCCCGCGTCGAAGGGGACGGCCCATACCGCTATCGGGGACGCGGCCGCACCGACCACGCCCGGCTGTTGCGTCCACTGCGGCGTCGCGTCGATGATGCCATCCCCCGGGCTCTCGAGGCCCTCTCGGTCGGACGCGCCGCGACGCTGTCGTTCACCGACGCGGCCCCGGTGTGGCCTCTCGAAGACGCGGGCCCCACCACGCCCCGCGTCGTCGCCGAGGCCAAGACCGCCGCCGGCTGGCAGGTCGTCGACACCGACGAGAGCGACCGCTTCGCGCTGGTCCTGCGCGGACTCGATGGGGAGAAGGCCCAGTGGATCGCCCTGTGGCTGAGCCCAGCGCTTCCCCTCTCCGTGGGCGAGGTTCCCCTGCGACTGCGCGTCACGGGAGTCGACGGTCGCTCGACGTGCTCGGCCGCCGTCACCCGGGGGGACCTTGACGCAACCGGACCGACCGCATTGCCCGCGGCAGCGTGTGCCAGCGACGCGCCTGGCGGACCGTGAGGGGCCGCGCGTCCAAGATTCCGGTCGTTCCCAGACCAAACGACAGATATCCCCGCCAGGCCGGCTAAGATCCTCCGGTGCGGAAGCTGGAGCGCAACCTCAGCCTGTTCAGCGTCGTGGCGATCTCGATCGGCGCGATGCTCGGGGGCGAGATCTTCGTGCTGCCCGCGGTCGCCTCCGAGATGACCGGGCCGTCCTTGTGGCTGGCGTACCTGGTCGCGGCCTCGCTCGTGCTGCCCGCGGCGCTGAGCAAGTCCGAGCTGGCCACCGCGATGCCCGACAGCGGCGGCGCCTACCTCTACATCGAGCGCGCGATGGGTCCGCTCGCGGGCACCGTCGCCGGCGTGGGCCTGTGGCTCTCGCTGCTGCTCAAGAGCACGTTCGCGCTGGCCATCCTCGGCAGCTATCTCGCGCTCCTGGTCGAGGTTTCGCCCACGATCGTCGGCCTGGGCCTGCTGGCCTTCGTGCTGGTGCTGAACATCGTCGGCGTGCGCAAGGTCGGCGCGATTCAGAAGGTCATCGTGGCCGGCTGCCTGATCGTGCTGTTCACGATCCTCATTGCGGGCGCGATTCGGATCCCGTCCCATGAAGCCACCACCGACTGGATGGCGCATGGCGTCGGCGGCTTCGCGGCCACGGTCGGCCTGGTGTTCATCTCGTACGCGGGCGTCACCAAGATCGCGGCCATCGCCGAAGAGGTCAAAGACGCCGAGCGCAACATCCCGCGCGGCATCATCTTGTCGCTGGGCCTGGTCGCCGTGCTCTACACCGGCATCGCGCTGGTGCTCACCCATGCCTTCGATCCCTCCACGCTCGGCGGCGACGAAACGCCCATCGCGTCGCTGGCCCGCCTCGCGGTCGGTGAGTGGGGCGTGCCGGTCGTGGCGGTCACCGCCGTGTTCGCGCTCCTGGGCATGACCAACGCGGGCCTGCTCGCCTCGAGCCGGTTTCCCTTCGCAATGGCGCGGGGCAAGCTCGCGCCCGACCCCCTGGCGCAGATCAGCCCGCGCTTCGTCACCCCGATCGCCGCGATCGTGCTGTCGGGCGTCACGATGGCCGTGTTCTTGGTGACGCTCGACGTCGTCAAAATCGCCAAGCTGGCCAGCGCCTTCATGATCGCTGCGTTCATGGCGGTGAACGTCTCGGTCATCGTCTTCCGCGAGAGCAAGACCCGCTGGTACAAGCCGGCCTTCCGCGCCCCGCTGTATCCGTTCCTGCAGATCTTCGGCGTGCTCGCGGGCGCGGCGATCCTCATCAGCCTGGGTACGTTCCCCCTGCTGGGCGTGGCGATCGGCTCGGCCGCCGGCAGCGCGCTGTACTTCGGCTACGGCCGCCGTCGCGTCTCGCGGCTCGGGGTCCTGCGCCAGATGGGCGGTCGCACGGACCTGCTCGACGAGAGCCGCACCCGCATGACGCGAGGCGCCGGCGCACAGGCCACGGTTGCGCTGTTCGGCACCGAGGGCTCCTCCGAAGCGCTCGCCAACTTGGGCATGACGCTCGCCCCCGACGCCCCGATGGAGGTGCTGCACCTCGAAGAAGTGCCGGAGCAGACCGACCTCGCAGCCCTCGCCGAGGGCATGGACGATCGCATCGCCTCGATCGAGCGGCGGCTCGTTCACCTGGGCGAGGAGCGCAACGTCGATGTGAACTTCGACGTCGTCTACACCCGCGACGCCCGCGGCACGCTCTTCGACCACGCCGCCCACGAGCACGCCCGGTGGACCGTCATGGCGTGGCGAGACAGCGCCGAGCGCGGGCTCATCGTCCGCAACCCGATGCAGTGGCTCACCACCCACCTGCCCACCAACGTCGCGCTGTTCAAAGACGCGGGCATTCGGACCATTCGCCGCATCCTGGCCCACGCCGTGCCGGGGCCGCACGACGCTCTCATCGCACGCACGGCCGACCGCTTTGCAAAGCAGCACGGCGCCGAAGTGACGTTCATCCGAGTGCTGCCCGAGGGCGCCGACGAGGAGACGCTCGCCGACGCAAAGGAGTATCACCACCAGCTGGGCCGGCTGTGCGAGCTGCCGACGCACTCGGAGATCGTCAAAGAGGCCGACGACGTTGCCGCCCTCGTCCACGCCAGCGCCCGCTTCGACCTGCTGATCACCGGCACGACCACCGACCAGGCCCTCCGCTCGATGTTCGTGGCGGCGCCCGAAGAGCGCGTCACCGAGGCGGCGCACTGCGCCGTGCTGCAGCTGCGTGCGCCGCAGCGCTCGATTCACGGGGAGATGATCGAGGAGGCCCCCGACCCCGCCAACGCGGTGCCCGAGCCGGTCGCGGCCCGGACCAAGGTCGACATCCGGGGCAAGGACCAGCTGTTTGGGGAGATTGCCCGGGTGTTCGACCTGGCCTCGCCGCGGATCGTGGCCGACACCCTCGAGCCCTTGCTGTGGGAGCGCGAGCGCACGCAGAACACCGCCGTCGGCCACGGGGTCGCCATCCCGCACGCCGTCGTGCCCGGCCTGCTCTACACCAAGTTCATCGTGCTGGTGCTCGACCAGCCGGTCCCGTACGACGAAACCGGGACCGAGGTCGACGTGGTGCTGGCCCTGGTCGGGCCGCCCAGCGAGCGTGAGGCACACCTGCGCCTGCTCGCTCAGCTCGCCCGCATGCTGCTGACCACGCAGCTGCTCGACGACCTGCGCAGCGCCGACGGTGAAGCCGCCGTCCTGGCCGCCTTTGCCGACGCCGCGCGCGAATCCGAAGCCTGATCCACGACCTGCGCCCGGCGTGGTAGAAGGCGCGCATGGCCAACACGCAAGCCCTGCTCCAGACCTCGATGGGCGACATCAAGGTCGAGCTCTACACCGACGAGATGCCCATCACGGCTGGCAACTTCATCAAGCTCGCCAAGTCGGGCTTCTACGACGGCCTGCACTTCCACCGCGTGATCCAGGGCTTCATGTGCCAGTTCGGCTGCCCGCACTCCCGCGACCCCAACAGCGCCCGCGCCGGTACCGGCAGCAGCCC
Organism: Myxococcota bacterium; assembly: GCA_039024335.1. Taxonomy (GTDB): domain Bacteria; phylum Myxococcota_A; class Polyangia; order Nannocystales; family Nannocystaceae; genus CAJXVA01. The sequence continues at coordinate 24,667 of JBCCQM010000043.1, read as the reverse complement.
CGACGGCAACATCCAGGACGAGCACACCGCCAAGTACTCCAACGAGCCCGGCACGCTCTCCATGGCCAACACCGGTCGCCCGAACAGCGGTGGCTGCCAGTTCTTCATCAACACGAAGCACAACGAGTTCCTCGACTGGTTCTCCCCCGGTCAGAGCAAGCACCCGGTGTTCGGCAAGGTCGTCGAAGGCATGGACATCGTCACCGCGATCGAGACCACGCCCACGAACGCGAGCGACCGCCCCGTCACGCCCGTCCAGATGGTGAAGATCACCGTCCTGGAGTAAGTCCTTTGGGGAAACCTCTCGGTTTCCCGTCCTCCGCCGGCGAAGCCGGCTGCGGCCTCCCTTCCAAGGTCGGCTGAAGCCTCCCGGGTGAGTCCTTTGGGGAAACCTCTCGGTTTCCCGTCCTCCGCCGGCGAAGCCGGCTGCGGCCTCCCCGGGTTAGTTCTTTGGGGAAACCTCTCGGTTTCCCGTCCTCCGCCGGCGAAGCCGGCTGCGGCCTCCCTTCCAAGGTCGGCTGAAGCCTCCCCCTTGTCAGCTGGCGGGTTTCCCCATCGATACGTGCTCGAGGCCCTCGCCGTTGTTGGCGGGGGTCTTTTGCGTGGTTGCTGGCGCGTCGCATACTGCGGCGGTGGATCCCACGCCGTACACGTTGCTCGGCGGTCGCGAGGCCGTGCTCGACTTGGCGAATCGCTTTTACGACGCCATGGAACGCAACGAGCCGGCTCTGACCGCGGTGCACGACTGCAAAGCGCCGGGCAAGGTCACCGACGCGACGCGTGAGCGGTTCGGGCTGTTTCTGGTCGGGTGGCTCGGCGGCGAGCAGGAGTACATGGAGCGGTTTGGGCATCCACGTCTTCGGATGCGCCATCGCCACGTCCCGATCACCATCGCCATGCGCGATGCCTGGCTGCGCTCCATGGCCACCGCGATGGACGAGCGGGGGATCAGCGGCGAGGTGCGCGCCTTCTTGGACGAGCGCTTCGCCCACGTCGCCGACTTCCTGCGCAACGTCGAAGAGCCGCCCGCGGAGGGCTGAGCGAGGCTCGCTTGCTGGGGCCTCGGCAGGGTTTATGCTCGACCCGCCGATGCGCCAGCGCCCTGCACAGCGAGAGTTCGCCCGATGAACGCGTTCTTCGGCGCGGCGTGGGACGTCACGCTGGTGTTGGCGCCGTGGTTGTTGCTCGGCGCCCTGATCGCGGGCGTGCTGCACATCGCCCTGCCGCACGGCTTCGTTCGACGGGCCTTCGTCGGGCCGCGCGGCGTGCTCACGGCGGTCGCCCTCGGCGTGCCGCTGCCCCTGTGTTCGTGCGGCGTCATCCCGGCTGGACTGGGCCTCAAGAAGGACGGCGCCAGCGATGGCGCCGCGGTCGGCTTTCTCATTTCCACCCCGCAAACCGGCGTCGACTCGGTGCTCGTGTCGGCGAACTTCCTCGGCTGGCCGTTCGCGGTGTTCAAGCTCGCTGCCGCGGCGCTGACCGGCATCGTCGGGGGCCTGGTCACCGACGCGGTGGCGCCCGAAGGCGCCGTGTCCGCCCCGCCGCCCGTCGCAGAGCAAGCCCCGGCTCGCACACTCGCCGCCGCGTGGGCCCACACCCTCGACGTTCTGCGCTCGATCTGGCGGTGGCTGGTCTTCGGGATTCTGCTGTCGGCATTCATCACGACGGTGGTGCCGCCAGCGTGGCTGGCCAGCCTCGGCGCTTCGAACGAGTTCGTCTCGCTGGGCGCCGCGCTGCTCATCTCGGTGCCGCTGTACGTCTGCGCGACCGCATCGGTCCCCATCGCCGCGGCCCTGGTCGCCGGGGGTCTGCCCGCTGGCGCAGCGCTCGTGTTCTTGATGGCAGGCCCGGCCACGAACCTCGCCACCCTGGGCGCCGTGTACCGCACGCTCGGACGCCGCACGGTGATCGTCTACCTCGGCACCATCGTCCTCGGCTCGGTCACCCTGGCCTACGCCTTCGATGCCGTCTTCGCGCTCGACGTCGCCACGCCCATGACCCACGAGCACGGTGCTTCGCCGCTGAGCTGGGCCTGCGCCGTCGCGTTCGTGGGTCTGCTGACCTGGTTTGCGATCGACGACGTCCGCGACTGGGTTGCCCGCCGCGGCGCCGCGGCTGCGGGCCCCGCCTCGCTGGTGATCGGGGTCGAGGGCATGAGCTGCCAGGGCTGCGTCCGCAAGCTGACCCGCGTGCTCAACGAAGATGAGCGCGTCGAGTCCGTCACGGTGGAGCTCGATCCAGGGGCCGCCCGCGTGCAGGGCCAACTCGACGTCGACGCGCTGGCGGCCATCGTTCGCGACGCCGGCTTCACGCCCGCGGCCGCGCCAAGCGCGTGAGCAGGCGCCCACCGTCCTCACCGGACAGCGCCCGGGGCCGTGCCTATACTCCCGGGTTCCATGACCGACGGAACCAACGACGCGGCCGCCCCCAACTTCGTGCGAGACATCATCGCCGATGACCTGCAGTCGGGGACGCACCAGCAGATCGTCACGCGGTTTCCTCCGGAGCCCAACGGCTACCTCCACATCGGGCACGCCAAGGCCATCTGCGTCGACTTCGGACTCGCGGCGGAGTTCGAGGGCCGCTGCACCCTGCGCTTCGACGACACCAACCCGGTCAAAGAGGAGACCGAGTTCGTCGAGTCGATCAAGGCCGACATCGAGTGGCTCGGCTTCCGCTGGAACGACATCCGGTTCACCTCGGACTACTTCGAGCAGCTCTACGCCTGGGCCGTCTCGCTGATCGAGGCGGGCAAGGCCTACGTCGACAGCCAGAGCGCCGAAGAGATGAAGGCCAACCGCGGCGACTTCGGTACGACGGGCACCAACAGTCGCTTCCGTGACCGTTCGGTCGAGGAAAACCTGGACCTGTTCGCGCGCATGAAGGCCGGCGAGTTTCCCGAAGGCGCTCACGTCCTGCGCGCCAAGATCGACATGGCGAGCCCGAACATGAACCTTCGGGATCCCTCGCTGTACCGGATTCTGCACGCACACCACCACCGCACGGGCGACGCGTGGTGCATCTACCCCACCTACGACTTCGCCCACGGTCAGTCCGACGCGATCGAAGGCGTGACCCACTCGCTGTGTACGCTCGAGTTCGAGTCGCATCGCCCGCTGTACGAATGGTTCCTGCAGAACCTCGACGTGCCCGCCACCCCGCGGCAGATCGAGTTCGCCCGCCTGAACTTCACCTTCATGGTGATGAGCAAGCGAAAGCTTCGGCAGCTCGTCGAAGAGAACCACGTCGAGGGTTGGGACGACCCGCGCATGCCCACGCTTTCGGGCTTCCGGCGCCGCGGCGTGTCCCCGGCCTCGATTCGCAACCTGTGCGAGCGCGTCGGCGTGTCCAAGCGCAACAGCCTGGTCGACATCAGCCTGCTCGAGCACGCCATTCGCGAGGACCTCAACGAGCACTCCCCCCGCTACATGGGCGTGATGGACCCGCTGGAGGTCGTGCTGGAGAACTTTCCCGAGGACCACACCGAGTGGTTCGAGGCGCCGCAGTTCCCCGGCCGCGACGAGGGCGGCGAGATTCGCCGCATTCCGCTGACCAAGGTCGTCTACGTCGAGCGCGAAGACTTCATGGAGGAGCCGGTCAAGAAGTGGCGCCGCCTCGCCCCCGGCAAAGAAGTCCGTCTGCGGTACGCCGCGCTTGTGACGTGCAAAGAGGTGGTCAAGGACGATGCGGGTGAGGTCGTCCGCCTCGTCTGCACCTGGGACCCCGAAGCCAAGGGCGGCAACCCGTCCGACGGTCGCAAGGTGAAGGGCACGCTGCACTGGGTCAGCGCCGAGCACGGGCTCCCCGCCACCGTTCGAAACTACGACCGGCTGTTCAACGTCGAGACGCCGGGCTCGGGCGACGCGAACTTCCTCGAGCAGTTGAACCCGGACTCCATCGAGGTGCTGTCCAACGCGCGCGTCGAGCCTTCGCTCGAAAGCGCGCAGCCGGGAATGCGCATCCAGTTCGAGCGGATGGGCTACTACTGTGTGGACACCTCCTCCACCGGCGCTCCTTTGGTCCTCAATCGCACTATCACGCTGCGCGATACGTGGGCCAAAGCCGCGGGTAAAAACTCGGACAAGATCGCTAAATCGTAGGCGCGTGGCGGGTTTCGTAGTCCCGCCGACGCACTTCGCAGAAAAAACCGCCCGATGTGCCGCGCACGGCAGCAACCAACCCTCCTGTCCTGGCAGCATGGACGGGGGGGATGGCGATGCGATTCCAATGGTTGAAGTGGGCGTGCGCCAGCGTGCTGCTGGCGGGCTGTTACGAAGGCATCCAAGACGGGGCCGGCGCGAGCGGGCTCTCGGGAGGCGGTCTCGACGACGGCGGCTCGAGTGACGGCTCCGAGGACACCGACGGGGACGACGGCGGCATGGTCCCCGGCGACTACGAGCCCGCGCCGGTCTCGCTGCGGCGACTCTTGGCGTCGCAGTACGTCGAGTCCATCCGGCTGCTGCTCGGCGACGCCGCCGCCGCGGTCGCCAACCCACCCGACGACGCCGCCCTCAACGGCTTCACCGCGATCGGCGCCTCCCAGCTTGCGCTGGGCAGCGCTGAGGTTGACCGATACGAAACTTCGGCGCGAGACATCGCGGCCGCGGCCGTCGCCGAGGGCACGGTCGTGGGCGCGTACGTGACCTGCACCCCGACCGCCCCCACCGACGACGCCTGCATGCGGACGTTCATTGGCAACTTTGGCCGGTTCGCGTTCCGCCACACGCTCGAGCCCGATGAGCTGAGTCGCTACACGAACGTGGCGCTCACCGCCGCCGGCGACCAGCAGGATTTCTACGCCGGCGTCGAAGCGGGAATCGCCGCGATGCTGCAGTCGCCGCTGTTCCTCTACCAGGTCGAGACCGGCGAGCCCGACCCCGACACCCCGAGCCAGCGTCGCCTGGTGGGCACCGAGCTTGCGACGCGCGTGTCGTTCTTCCTCACCGGGGCGACCCCCGACGTGACGATGCTCGACGCCGCGGAGAACGGCTTTCTCGACGAGCCGGGCGGAGTTCGAGCCGCCGCCGAAGCGCTGCTCGAGCGCAACGAAGCCCGGATCGCACTGCGCGGCTTCTCCGACGAGCTGCTGCGCCTGCGCGACCTCGACGGACTTCCCAAGGACGCCGCGACGTTCCCGACCTACGACACCGAGCTCGCGGCCGCCATGCGCGAGGAGACCCGGCGGCTCATCGAGCACGTCGCGTTCGACCTCGACGGTGACTTCTCCGAGGTGTTCGACGCGAACTACACGTTCGTCAACGACGTCCTCGCGGCCCACTACGGCATCCCCGGCGAGTTTGGCAGCGAGTTCGTCCAGGTGACGCTGCCGGCCGAACAGCGGCGAGGCGGCATCCTCGGGCACGCCGGCATGCTCTCGGTGCTCGCCCACGTCTCGAGCACATCGCCGACGCTTCGCGGCAAGTACATCCGCGAGACGTTGATGTGCCAGACCATCCCCGCGCCGCCGCCGGGCGTCGTCACCGACCTACCCGTCGGCGATGGGACCGAGACCATGCGCGAGCGCCTGCAGATTCACATGACCGACCCGTCGTGTTCGGGCTGCCACCTGCTCATGGATCCGATCGGCTTCGCACTCGAAAGCTACGACGGCGTCGGCGCGTACCGGACGCTCGACAACGGCAAGCCCATCGATGACAGCGCCGACCTCGACGGCGTCCCCGTTGCGGGCGCGCTCGAGCTCGGCGCTGCGCTGCGTGACTCCAACGCCGCGCACGCCTGCCTGATCCGCAACCTCTACCGACACGCCACCGGGCACGTCGAAACCGAGAGCGAGCTCGATGCCCTCGCCTCGGTCTCGGACGCGTACGCGGCGTCGGGACACAACCTCAAAGCTGCCCTCATCGAAATCGCGGCCAGCCCGGCATTCCGGGTGGTCGGAGAGCCCCTCTAAGCCCGGAGACCTGACGGATGAACCCCTTCCGACTTCATCGACGCACGATGCTCCGCGGCATGCTCGGCGGCTCCGCCGTTGCGCTGGGCCTGCCAGTGCTCGAAGCCATGCTCAACGGCAATGGAGACGCGTACGCCAACGGCGACGACCTTCCCTGCCGGCTCATCACCTGGTTCTTCGGCAACGGCTGCGCGCTGTCCGACGTGAACAACCCGAACGGAGGCATTCGCTTCGCGCCCGGCCAGACCGGCGCCGGCTTTGCACCCACGCCCCAGCTTCAGCCGCTGGCCGACGCCGGCGTGCTCGAGTACTGCTCGGTCCTCAGCGGATTCACCATCAACGCCGCCGCCGACCAGCGCCGCGGTCACCACGACGGTGTCGCCGGCTTTTTCAGCGGCTATCCGTTCATCGAGATCCCGCCCAACGGAGCCAACTACGCCTCCAAGTTCGGCGGCCCCTCCATCGACCAGGTCGCCGCCGCGCGCATCGGCGGGGAGACGGTCATCCCCTCCGTCCAGCTCGCGATCTCCAAGCGCGTCGTGACCGGCGAAGGCCCCACGCTGCAGTTCCTCTCCCACCAGGGCCCCGACCAGCCGCTCTCGCAGATCTTCGACCCGCGCGACGCCTGGACGAAGCTGTTCGGCTCGTTCACCGTGCCCGACGACCCCGACAAACCGATACGGCTGTCGGCGCTCGATGCCGTCCAAGAGGACGTGCAGCGCCTGCAGATGCGCGTCGGGGCGAACGACCGCATGCGGCTCGAAGCGCACCTGGACGCAGTCGCGCAGCTCCGCAACCAGATCGACGCCATCGCGCCCGCGTGCGAGCTGCCCCCGCAGGAGGGCCAGACCAACGACGACCTCGACGGGCAAGAGCAGCTCGAAGCCGTGAACGCGGCCATGAGTCGCCTGCTCGCGCTCGCGTTCGCATGCGACATCACGCGCGTGGGCAGCATCCAGTTCACCGGCTCGGTCGGCTACACCGTCTTCAACATGCTGGGGCTCGACCGCGGGCACCACGACCTCACCCACGAGGCCGCCCAGAACGACGCCGTCGACCAGGCCACGATCTACACCGTCAGCCAATTCGCTGTGCTGCTCGACGCGCTACGTGCCCTGCCCGAAGGTGACGGCAACGTGCTCGACAACAGCTGCGTGCTGCTGGGCAGCGACGCCTCGTCGGGCCTGACGCACTCGACCTTCGACCAGCCGTGCATCGTGGCTGGCGGTGGCGGCGGCTCGCTCAAGCACCCGGGCGTTCACTACCGCTCGGCCAACGGCGAGAACACGTCGGACATCCTGCTCTCCTGCCTGCAGAGCGTCGACCCCACCGCCACCGAAGCCGGCGGCGGCATCGGCCTCTCGACGACCCCCTGCACCGCGATCCTCAGCTGAGCGTCGCGTGATGTCGATTCGTGCCGTCGCTTTGCTGCTGTGCGCGACCGCCGGGTGCGGGCCGTGCCTGGAGCGGTGTGCGGGGCTATGGCAGCTGCACCTCTCCGGGGCCGGCAACCCACCGCCGGGGGTCTACACCCTGGTGCTCGACACCGATACGGAGACGTCCTTCGTCGGAACGTGTGTCGTTGAAGCCGACGGCGCAGCCACCTGCGATGCCGGACTCGGGCTTAGAACCGACGACGACGGCTACGTATTCGAAGCGCACTCCGGAGACATCGACGCCACGCAGGTGGAGGTCGAGTTCTCGCTGGAGCGGTCCATCCTCCTTCAAGCGACGGCTCCCATCGACTACGCCGACAACAACTCCTGCAACCCCAACTGCAAAAGCGCGACGGTCGAGTTCGAGCTGCCCTGATCGGTTCTGGACACCGGCCGCGCGACGTTGTTTCGCGACAAGGATCCACCGGACGTGCGGACGCGCCGCGCGGCCGCGGAATCGATGACGATGCTCGCGCGTACGTCCTCAGATGCACCGTCGCGCGTTCGTCGTGGGTTTGGCTCAACTCGCCGCGGGATGCGTCGCGGGCAGCACCCCCTCGGACCCGGCCCCGCGCCCTCGTTCCGAGCCCCCACCCCGAACGCCTTCGCCACCAGCGGACCCGCTGCAGGCCGCGGCCGCAAAGCTCCGGGAAGCGTACGCCGATGAAGGGTTCACCGTACTCGTCGAGCGCCCCTTTGTGGTGGCGGGCGACGAGGCCCCCGAGACCGTCCGGCACCGCGCGACCTCGACCGTGGCGTGGGCCACCGCAAGGCTCAAGCAAGCGTACTTCGACACCGACCCGCCGGGTCCGGTGACGATCTGGCTGTTCCGCGACGACGCCAGCTATCGGCACTGGGCCCGCACGCTGTACGAGCACCGTCCCGACACGCCCTATGGCTACTACTCGCCCGACGTGAACGCGCTGCTCATGAACATCAGCACCGGCGGCGGCACGCTCGTCCACGAGCTCGTTCATCCGTTCATCGACGCCAACTTCCCCACGTGCCCATCTTGGTTCGACGAAGGCCTCGCCTCCCTCTACGAGCAGTGCGGAGAGCGAGACGGCCGCATCGTGGGCTTCGAGAACTGGCGCCTTCCGGGCCTGCAGGAAGCACTCTCGACCGGAACGGCGCCCTCGTTCGAGACCCTGCTGCACACTTCGCGCGAGGCGTTCTACGCCGACGAGACCGGGGTGCACTACGCCCAGGCGCGCTACCTGTGCTTCTATCTCCAGCACCGCGGCCTGCTGCGCCGCTACTACCACGCGTTCCGCGACGCTGCGTCGACCGACCCCTCAGGCTACGCCACGCTGCAGACCGTCCTCGACCGCACGGACATGAAGGCGTTTGCGGCGGCGTGGTCCGACTTCGTGCTCGGGCTGCGCTACGGGTAATGTCAGGACGATGTCGGCGTTGCGATGCAGACGGGCGTCGTTGCTAGGCTGCGTTTGATGCGCTCGACCGTGGCCTCCGCCCTCGCCCTGTGTGCGTTCGTTCTGCCGACCACCGCCTCCGCCGCGGGGTTGAGCGACCGTCTCGACCCGAGCGCGATCACGGGCGGAGACGAAGTCGCACCATGTGGGTATCCCAGCGTCGTCGCCATGATGGTCGGCGAAGCCCAGGTCTGTACCGGCAGCCTCGTCGCGCCAGACCTCGTCGTCACCGCCGCGCACTGCCTGCCCGACCAGCTCACCTCCGTCGCGTTCGGCGAAGACGTCAGCGCACCCGCTCGCACGGTCGAGATCATCTCGTGTGCCGTGAACCCGCTCTACGACGGTACCGGACCCGCCGACACGGCCTTGTGCACGCTCGTCGATCCCGTCGACGACGTCCAGCCGATCCCCCTCGCGAGCGCGTGCGAGGCCGCGCTGCTGGTGCAGCCTGGCAACCCGGTGAGCCTCGTGGGCTTCGGCGTCGACATGGCCGTCTACGACCCCGACGGCAACCCCGACTTCCCGTTCATCACCTCGGGCAACGGGATCAAGCGCACCACCGACCAAGTTCTCGAACAGGCCAAGAACCAGACCACCGACGAACCGTGGGCCGCCGAGTCGGTGCTGCCGATGGTGGGCGAGGGCAACAACACCGCGTGCTTCGGCGACTCTGGCGGGCCCGCGTACGGGAAACTGCCCAACGGAGAACTCCGGCAGGTCGGCATTGGACACGGCACACACCAAGGGGACCCCGACCCGTCCACACCCTGCGACCACGGCATCTGGTACACGGCCACCGTCACGCACCTGACGTGGTTCGAGGACACCGCGGGCCGCGACCTGACGCCGTGCCACGACGGCCCCGATGCGGCTCCCGACGACGCCACGTGCGTCGGTCACGTCCTCGATCCCGAAGCGCCCGCGCAGGGCGACTGGGCGACCGGCTGCCAGGGAACGCTCGCCGAAGTCGCCGTCGACGTGTGCGTCGATGACGAGGGAACGGGCTCGACCGGCGAGGAGACGTCGACGAGCGACGGGGACGACGGCGATGGCGACAGCACAAGCGACCCGATGGAGACCGACGCCAGCGATGCATCGACCGGCGACGTCGACCCCTCGACCTCCGGGACGAGCGGAGACGACGTCGGTGGCTCGTCGGGCTCGGGTGGAGACGCCGCGGCCGACTCCAGTGGCGGATGCCGCGTGGGCGAGGACGCGCCCGTGCTGCCGCTGGCCCTCGGCCTTCTCGCGTTCGCTCGCCGACGCACCGACGGAGCCGTGCACCAAGAGCCTGTCGAAGCGCCTTCGCCTCCGACCTGCTGGGGCTGATGTGCCGACGACGGCGACGACACGGCGACCGGCCCCTCGAGCGGCTCGACGTGTATGGGCAGTCGTCAGCGAACGACTTCACCGCGAAGTGGCGCGCACTCGTGCGGGCCATTCGCGACGGCCGACGCACCGACCAGGCTCACTCGTCGAACGGCACGGGGTCGTCGTAGACGAACGTTGCGATGGTCTCGGACCCGGTCCCGCTGTCGATAAAGAGCTTGCCAAAGTTCACCCCACCCTCGATGTGGAAGTTGACGGAGCCAGAGATGTCCCTGTCCCAACCGGACGAATCTAGACCGAGCGCGTCCGCGACTTCGTCGGGATCTGCCCCTCCAAAAAGGCCGCCGACGGGCACCTCGCGCTGCTGCCCCAGAGGCAGCCATACGAAACTGGAGAGGTCGGAGAAAAGGACGTCGCCCGCGGAGGCCCGCAGGGTGACCTCGGTGAGGATCTCAGCCTCTTCGACGTCACAGTCATACCCGGCCTGGACCTCCCCTTCCGCAAAAGTTGTGAAGTCCGCCTCCCCCGTCATCCGGACTTCCAGCACAACGTCGAGCAAGGGCTGAGGATAGGGCGGCATCGACACATCAACGTCGCCCAAGAACAGTTGCCCATGGTGGACCCCCTCCGCCGCGAGAACGGCCTCACTTGGCGCCACATCAACACCGCGAAGCATCTCGGGCAACGCTGAGAGCGGGACGGTTTCGGTCTGCTGGGCACAACCCGCGGCGGAGTTCGCCTGCGCGCCGATACAGCCGAGCGGTCCGCACAACGACGCGGCCACAAACAGGAGAGCGTGAAGCGTACGAGTCATCGGGATCAGTCGCAGTCGACGGTATCGAAGAACGAGCTTGGAAACGAGTTCACGACCGAGCACATGTTGCTGTAGCTGCCCGCCCTCAGGCGCTTGGCGACGCCGCAGTCTCGCTGGGTACACTCGCCGTGGTTGATCAGGTAGACGACGCGATCGTTGCCGTTCTTGATGTAGAGGTTCGCGCCGCTCTGGCCCGATGCCGTGTCGAGCCAGTGAATCGCCGTCTGTGGATACACCCCCCTCGTCTCGCCCTTGATCCGATACATGAAGCCCCCGCATTCGCTGGACCCCCCATACCCGTTCGCGCAGCTGTCGTTCGGATACCCGAACATGTACCAGCCATCCCTGAAGTCCAGCCACGAGGTCGACTGGTAGCCGAGTCGCAGGTGCCCCGGCGACCAGGCCAGGTCCTGCATCACCATCATCCCGTAGTCGTACGCGGGACCACCGTCGTAGCCGGTCGACCACGCGTACCAGACCGTTCGCCGCGCACCAAACGGGAACTGAGCGTTGGCCGCGTAGTTTGGCCCTGGCCCGGTCCCATCGGCACCCGGCCACGTCGGCCCTCGCGCGGCGGGACCCAGACCACGAACCATCAAATCGCCCCCGCTGAGGAAGACGTGGACAGCGGTCGTGGCATGTCGTGGACCGATCATCGCGGCAGATCCTGCGCTGTTCCACTTCCGCGAGTTCGAGAAAATACTTCCACTGCCCCCACTGGGTCGAAGGATCGAGACGCCTGCTGCCCGGTAGGGATAGTCACTCGTCGTGACGGGTGTTCGCTGGTCGGCGCCGTGAATCCCTGCGGCGGCGGGCTTTGGCGGAGGAATGACCGCAGACCGAGGGACGGTCAGTCCAGGCGGTACGTAGCCCTGTGACTCGGCGCCGCTCATACCAGACTCGGGCATCGACGCGATGCGCTCCAACCGAGCTTCGAACGCGTCCAGCCGCTCGACGAACAGCCGGCCATCGGCGCTGACCAAGATACCGCGCGCAGCATCGGTATCCTCCAGCCCCGGCGGCAGCTCGACGCCCTGAAGCGGGTCACCCATCTGAATCCCTGCGGCGGCCAAAACGTCACCGACGGAGCCCTCCGGAGGCGTGTCGTGCACCCAAAGCGGCTCCCCTTCGAGTCTGACGAATCCGATGAATTCGTACTGGTCCGCAGGCGGAGAGACGCGGGAAAGCTCGAGCAGGAACGCCTCCCCCTCCAGGGCCGGGAGGTCCGCGACGTCTCGAATGTCTTCGAGGGCGATCCGAGGCTCGTCCTCGACGTCACTGAGGACCCCCTCGTAACAACCTCCGATGGCGAGGGCCACGCCAACCAAAACGGAGGGCAACGACATCTGCAGCGTCCGCACCCCCATCGTGGTAGCGCTGCAGTCCCGCAGACCACAAGTCAACAGCTCGAGAAGGGACAGGTGCTCCGATGCCGCGACTGAGCCGTGCACCCGCGGCCTGCGTGGGCGCCTCTGGTCTCCTACCTGCGGGGGCTGGTACGCAGGATCCATGCCCGCTCGGCTGTTCTACACCGAAGACCACGACGCGTTTCGCACCCAGGTCCGCGCGTTCGTCGAGCGCGAGATCAGCCCGCACATCGAAGCGTGGGAGGAGGCCGCATCGTTTCCACGCGAACTCTACCGCAAGGCGGGCGAGCTGGGCCTGCTCGGCCTCGGCTTTCCCGAGGCGTACGGCGGGACCGATGCCGACGGATTCTTCAAGCTGATCCTCACCGAGGAGCTCGCGCGGCCCGGCTCGGGCGGCCTGATCGCGGGGCTGATGTCGCACGGCATCGGCCTGCCGCCGATCGTGAACATGGGCAGCGACGCGCTGAAGGAGCGGTACGTACCCGACGTGCTTTCGGGCGAGAAGGTCTGCGCACTCGCGGTCACCGAGCCCTCCGGTGGCTCGGACGTCGCCAACGTTCGCACCACCGCCCGGCGTGACGGAGACCACTACATCGTCGACGGGTCGAAGACCTTCATCACCTCGGGCATGCGGGCCGACGTCATCACCGTCGCCGTGCGGACCGGTGGCGACGGCATGGGCGGGGTATCCATGCTGGTCATCGACGGGGACACGCCCGGGCTGACGCGCACGCCGCTGAAGAAGATGGGCTGGTGGTGCAGCGACACCGCCACGCTGTACTTCGATGGCTGCCGCGTCCCCGCCGAAAACCTGCTCGGCCAGGAGAACGACGGGTTCCGCGGCATCATGCAGAACTTCAACAACGAGCGGCTCATGATCGCGGCCATGGCCATCGCAAGCGCCCAGGTCTGCTGGGACGAGGCCGTCGCGTACGCCCGCGAACGCGAGACGTTCGGACGTTCCCTGCTCAAGCGGCAGGTCATTCGGCACAAGCTCGTCGACATGGCGCAGCGCATCCAGTCCGCCCGCGCCGCCCTCGAGCTGCTCACGTGGCGGGTCGACCAAGGGCAGTGGCCCATCGCCGAGGTCTGCATGCTCAAGAACACTGCGACGCAGTGCATGGAGTTCTGCGCCAAGGAAGCCGTGCAGATCCTCGGCGGCGCCGGGTACATTCGCGGGGTGAAGGTCGAGCGGATCTATCGCGAGACCAAGGTGCTCGCCATTGGGGGCGGCGCAGAAGAAATCATGAAGGAGCTGGCGTCGCGCCAGCTGGGGCTGTGATGACGACCAACAACGAAGCGCTCGCCGACGCTCTCGTGACCCTCTTCGAAGCCGTGGGTCCCGGCGACGAAGCCACGGTCGACGCCCTGCACTCGCACTATCATCCTGACGTCTTGTTCACGGACCCGATCCAACGGGCCGAGGGTCGGGACGCCTTCCTCGACGCCAACCGCCGCCTGGTTCGTCGCACGCGCGTGCTCTCGTTCACCATGCACGACCGCGCCACCACGCCCGATCACATCTTCTTGACCTGGACGATGCGCCTGGCGATGAAGCTCGGCCCGCTGCTCGAAGAAACCGGCGTCACCCACCTGAAGGTGCGCAACGGCCTCGTGGTCGAGCACCGCGACCACTGGGACCTCACCGCGTTTCTCACCAGCGCCCTGCCCGGTGGCCGCCGCCTCATCCGCACGGCCTTCAAGCCGTTCCTGTAGCAGCCTGTCCCGTCGACGACGCATGGCTGGCGCCTCATGCACGACCACGGCACCCTGCGACCGTGTTCGACCTCCGCGTCACCGCGTGGGCGATGCTCTTCGCGTCGGCCTGCGCGACCACGGCCCCACCGCCTCCTCCGGCCCCCACACGGATCCAGCCTGTGTCCGAGGTCCGACCCGCCGCGGAACCTGCAAGCGAGGAGGGGTCCGAGGAGGGTCGGCAGAAAGAGGCGATTCAAATGGTCGTTCGGAGCAACATCGGGCGCATCCGGTCCTGCTACAACGCGGTCCTCGCGAAGGACCCTTTCGCCGGGGGTCGAGTCGCGGCTAAGTTCGCGATCGAAGAATCCGGGGTTGTATCGGCGGCAGAGGTCCTCCATGCGGAACGAACCGCCGAAGCGACTGCGCCGTGCATTCGTGAGGCCGTCATGGGGATGCGCTTCCCGAGCCACGACCGCGGTCGAGCCCTCATCATCACGTATCCGTTCGTTTTGGTACCCGACCCTGCGGCTGGAGCTCTTGAGGCGCCACGTCTACGCGCGGCGAACGAGGTCGAGCGTGGCCACGCGGAGCGCCACGTCCAAACGCTCCGACCGCACCTCGACGCGTGTTTCGACGGCTCCTCTCCGCCCGGGCGTCGCATCGATGTATATCTCCGGGTAAGCGGGACCGGCTTCATCGTCCAGGCGGACCTCCTCAGTGTGGATCCACAGCCCCCCGACGTCGAACGGTGCCTGCAGGGCATCCTCCAGAGTGTCGACATGAAGCTGGACGATAAAGGTTTCGCGTTTGGTGTCGTCGTCGAGCTCTACCCTGAGCAGCCCGAGCCCTGATCGTCTTTCGCCGCTCGCACTGCCGTGCAGATGCCAGCCACCGAGGGCCCGTAGGAGACCCTGGCCGGTCAGCCCTGCAGCGCTGGTCTCCGGTCGGAATCCCAGGCAGCATCGGAGCTGATGCGCACGCCCGGATGTTGCCTCACGGCGTTCCTTCTGCTGACTGCGTCGTGCGCGAATCAAGGTCCGCCCCGTTCCTCGACCCGCGGCCCGACGCGGTCCTCATCGCAAGCGACTGCCGAATCGCCCTCATCTCCACCGCGCGGAGCCTCTGCCCAGAAAGCGCCCGCGACGGCAGGCGGCGCTTTCAACAAACAGGCCGTCGGGGAGGTCGTTCGAGGGCAGCTCATGGCCGTCCGAGCTTGCTACAACGAGCAGCTTCGCGCGGATCCAGACGTACAGGGCCGCGTCACGATCAAGTTCACCATTGGGCCGCAGGGTTCCGTCATCGCTGCATCCGTCGCGAACGCGGATCCCGGCACCGAGGCCATCGGGCCCTGCTTGGTCGAGACGCTCCGAAAACTACAGTTCCCGCCCACGCCCGGCGCCGGGAAGGTCGTGGTGACGTACCCGTTCGTGTTCGCGCCAGGCGGGAACCTCAACCTCGGGAACGCAGACGACCGGCGGCATGCAGAGGAACACGTCCGCCGACTCCGTCCGCATCTCGACGCGTGTTTCGAGGACCCCTCTCAACGCAGCCGCCGAATCGAAGCCCTGCTCCATGTGTCCAGCAGCGGCTTCATCACCGTCGCGGAGATGGCCGGCATCGATGCCAGCGAGCGGGAGCTGCAGCAGTGTCTCCTCGGAGTTCTGCAGAGTGCCGAGATGCCGCCGAACCACAGCGGCGGCGCCTTCCGCATCCTCGTCGAGCTCTACCCCGCGCCGCCGAGGTAGCCGGTCCACAGCCGGGCGACCTCGTCGAGGAACGCATCCCGCGAGACGCCCTCGTCGGCCGCGACGTACCCGTGGACGAGCGCGTTGCTCCCTTCGACGACGAATCGTGCGGCGAGCTCCGCGTCGGGAACCGCGACCTCGGGGTGAAGCGCGAGCCAGGCCTGAAGCACGCCTCGAAGGCGGCGCTCGGCGCCCGCGACCTGCTGGCGAACGCTTGGGGCGGCGGAGATCTGGTCGAGAAAGACGCGATGCAGCCCGGGGCGATGGGCGTGGAGGGCGAGCAGGGCCGAGGCCATGCTGCGAACGCCGACGCGAAGCGGCGTTTCGTCGGGCGGCAGGCCGTCCAGGGTCTTCGACAGCGCATCGACGGCCTCGTCGACGTGGGCTTCGAACAGCCGGCCAAGGATGGCGTCCTTGTTCGGAAAATACTCGTATAGCGACCCGATCGAGACGCCCGCGAGCTTTGCGATGCCGTTGGTCGTGGTCGAGCCGCGGTCGTAAAGCCGAGCCGCGGCCTCCAAGATGCTGTCGACCGTATGCCGAGAACGCTCCTGGACCGGTTTTCGACGCCCTGGGGCACGGTTTCGACGAGCGGGCATGGACGGGAGAATCCGAGTCGCCGCCCCCCAATGTGTCCTCCACCTTGAAGGACATGTCTGGCGACGACATCTCCACGGTAGCACTCCTGCTTCTCACGCTGTACGGCCTGCTCACGCTTGGTGGGCGGGCGCTCCTGCAGCGTCGCAGCGCGGCAGATTCGGGATGGCGCGGCATTTCCGGGGCCGTCGGCAGTCCAGCCTGGTGTGGCGGTGTCATGCTCGCCGCTGCAACGCTCGCGCTTCCCTTCACCGCGCTGCTGTTCCCCGCGGTCTCCATGCCCTCGGCCACGCGTCTCGTGGCGGGCGGACTGGGCTTCGGCGTCGGCTTCGTCCTCACGGTGTACGCCCAACACGCAATGGGTTCGTCGTGGCGCGTCGGCGTACGCGCTGGAGAGCGCACCGCGCTCCGCACCCAGGGGCCGTTCCGGTGGTGCCGAAACCCGGTGTTCGCGAGCATGCTCCTCAGCGTCGCCGCCTTGGTGCTGTGGATTCCTGCGCTTGCGGCCCCGTGGCTGCTGATGTTCGCCGCGCTCGAGCTGCAGGTGCGCGTCGTCGAAGAGCCGCACCTGCTCGAGGTTCATGGCGACGCCTACCGAGCCTACGCGATACGTACCGGCCGCTTCGTTCCAGGGCTCGGTCGTCTGCGCTGACGTGGCACAGCGGCATGAGATGCGCTAAGTCCCGGGCGACGCCTTCGTGCGCCCCCTACCCCGACACAGCTCTCATGCCGGCTCCGCTTCATCCCGCCCCCGCGTCTCGCTCCGTGTCCATCGCGGGCGCGGCCAGTCTATTCGCAGCTCTTTCGATTCTCGGTGTCGCCTGTAAAGCGCCCACGACGCCCGCCGGACAAGGCCCCACCGCAGCTCCTGAGGAATCTCCCAGCACCGACGCGCCGATCGGCCCCATCCTGCAGCAAAGCGGCGACATCTCGCTGCACGCGCTGCAGGGAAGCCCCACGTACCAAGACGCCAGCCTGACACTCGTGGCCCCGACCACCGCCACGGTCTCCGGCGACGCTGCCTTCGCGTTCAAGGTCGAGAACTTCCAGCTGCAGGCACAGAGCAGCCCCATCATCGACGATGCATTGGCCAGCTCCGACAAAGGGCAGCACATCCACCTGGTCCTCAACGACCAGCCCTACATGGCCCACTACGAGGACGCCTTCGAGGTCCCGCTCGAACCCGGCCGCTACCGCGCCGTGGCTTTCTTGTCGCGGTCCCACCACGAATCGGTGAAGTCCCCCGGAGCCTTTGCCGTCACGCAGTTCGTCGTCGGAGATGACGCCTCGGACGCCTTCGACCTCGCGGCGCCCCAGATCGTCTACAGCCGACCGAAAGGGACCTACGCGGGCGCAGACGCCGACGCCGTACTCCTGGACTTCTACGCCCTCAACGCCCCACTGGCCGAGGATGCGTACGGCGTGGTGGTCAGCGTGGCGGGAGAGCAGTTCACCCTGCGCAGCTGGGAACCGGTGCTGATGACGGGCTTGCCCGAAGGCCAGGTCGAGGTCCGGCTGCAGCTCGTGGACCGCGACGGCGAGCCCGTCCCCGGGCCGTTCAACGACGTGACGCGGACCATCACGGTGGAGCGGAAGCCCAATCCATGAGTGAACGCGCTCGGGTGGCACCCGGCCATGATGTGCCATCGCGCTCTAGCGCGAGTCCTCGCCCGGCTCAAACGCCGAAGTAGCCCGCCACGCGGCTCCAATCCGCGACCGGCGTAAGCCCGGTTCGGTTACCCCGACCGCGTCGCTGCGGGCCAAACAGAAGCCGGTGCTCGACGATTCCAAGCATGGGCTGCAGCACGTCGGGGCGGTCGTCGATGAAGGCGTCGATGCGCAGTCCGCTGCAGATTGCGGCCTTCTCACGTCGCTCCCGGCAGAACCGAAGATTCCCCTCGGTCACGCCGGTGCGTGCGTAGAAGCGATGGTGGGCAAGCCAGCGTTCGGAGCGTCGGGCGATCCGGGGCCCGGCCTTCGAGACCAGCCAGACGCGTCCGCCGGTCGCCTCGACCAGGCGGCCGATCACCGCAAAGCCGTCGCGCATGGGCGGCGTCTGCATCGCGTCGTCGTCGCTGCCGCTGAGAAAAGACGTATCTCCGGCGGTTTCGCCCGCCGAGATGATGACCCGGCCGATGTCGATGCCGAGCGTGAGATTCAAGGAAGTCATGTCCCGAACGTGACGCCGAGAGGGACTCGCGGGAATTCATAGTTTCACATCGACTATCATCAGAGATGATGACTGAACTTCCGCGGGTGGAGTGGCTGCAGGCGTTCGTCGTGTTTGCGGAGCACATGAACTTCACGCGGGCGGCCAAGCCCTTGGGGCTGACCCAGCCCGCCCTGCACGGACAAATCGGGCGGCTGACCGAAGCCATCGGCGTCCCGCTCTACGTTCGCAGAGGCCGGGGACTCGCGCTCACGACGGCCGGCCGCGAGACGCTCCGCTTCGCCAGGACGCACCTCGCGTCGCTGCATACCTTCGTCGCGCGAGCGCGTGGCGATGTCTCCGACGCTCCACTGGCACTCGCGGCGGGCGAAGGCGCGTACCTCTATCTGCTCGGCGGCGGCATCTCGAAGGCGACGGAGCGCGGCGGTCCGCTGCGCCTTCTCACCCGCGACCGGGAAGGCGTACTCGAGGCGGTACGCCAGGGCGACGCCGACCTGGGTGTGGCCGTGCTCGACGCCGACCCCGCGGGGCTCTCAGCCCGGCCCCTTCGAACCGTCCCGATGGTCGTTGCCATGCCCAAGGCGCACCCCCTCTGCGCGCGGGCGTGGCTGTCGCCTCGATCGCTCGACGACGTCCCGCTCATCGTCCCACCCCCCGACCGGCCCCACCGGCAGCAACTCGCGCGCGCCCTCGCCGATGCAGACGCCCAGCTGCGCGTCGCCGTGGAGGCATCGGGCTGGCCGCTCATGCTGCATTTCGCCGCCCTCGGCGTCGGTCTTGCCGTCGTCAATGGATGCGCCGCGGTGCCCTCGGGCCTCGTGACCCGCCCGCTCCGGGGCGTCCCGAAGGTGACGTACGCAACCGTCGTTCATCCCCAGCGCCGCGGCGACCCGAGGGTCGCCGCCCTCGTCGACGACCTCCGCAGTGGACTTCCTGCGACGTAGCAACGCGCGCAGCGAAAGCGACCCTTGCGTGACGCACGGACGATCGCCGCGCGGAAGTCTGCGTATCGTCGCTAGGAGGCGGCAGCCGTGGGATGTGCGAACTGGTACGACTGCTCGACCAGCCACGTCACGACGTCGAGTTCGTGGTCGTTGCGCGGTCCGTAGACCATCACCACATTTGGCGGGATGTAGCCTCGCACGGCAAGCGGATGAGGCTCGGCCCACCCGTTCTCGATCGCCGCCTTGCCGACGTCGAGCGGAAGGTTCAGATGGAGGCTGCCGTCGTTGGGCGGATGAATGTGGCAGAACTCGCGCCCCACCATGAAGGCCCCCTGCGGACCCGCCTCACACGCCTCCTCCAGCAGCATCGCTCGCGTCCCCAACGGCGCGACTCTCGATGGGGCCTTGGCGATGCACGCTCGGCTGAACATGAAGTCAGCGACGCGCTCCTGAAGCTCGACCGGCGCGTTCTGGTCGAGCTGCATATGCGGATTCGTGGGGGTCGTCTTCGGACGCGGGCCTTCGCGGGTTGGGAGAGATGCCAGGGAGAGTTCCGTCGTCATGCGCTCCGTCTCAAGCTACGGCACGGACTTCGTCGGTTCCAATATGGTTGTCCTGCGCCAACGATAATCCTGGGCTTATCAGACGCAGGCCCCGAACCTGCTCCGCGAGGCGAGACTCAGACGGCGAGGATCTTCGCCGCGAGGCGCTCACCGCTGCGATACGCACCCTCGACCCTAGGACCCCCACACCAGTCTCCGCACGCGCCGACGCGAAGCTGCGGATCCCACAGGCACTGCTCGGGCAGCGGTGCGTCCGCGAGCGCGTAGCGCCACCGGTGCGCCTTTGCGTGCGCCAAGCTCCCGACCGCCGTGCCTGCGATGCGGCCGAGCTCGTTGACCAGAACCTCAACGACGGTCTCGGCGGACGTCTCCCACTGGGCCTGCGTCCACGCGCCTGTTGCGTGGAGCATCCAGCCGCCGACGTCGTTTCGACCCGGCTTGCTCGGCTGCCGTGCGACCCAGGCCAGCGCGCTGTCGGAAACGTGGGCTGCATCGAAGGGCGCCTCGAAGGCTTCGGGCACGATCATCACCGCCCAGCACGGATGCATGACCGACGCCTCGGCTTGGGCAGCCAACGAGGGCGCATCGGCAAGCAGCGGCACGGCTTGGCCAGCGGGCGCGTTCACCACGACGTGTCCGAACGTCCCCATGGCCTCTCCGTGCTCATCGGTCAGCGACCAGCCGCGCTCGACCCGCGCAAGGGTGCCGACCCGCCGGCTACACGTGATCGGCAGCCCCTCGGCGAGTGCCCGGGGCAGCGCACTCATGGTCGGCACACCGACCCAGCGCGTCTCCTCGACGGTGCGTGGCCGCACGCCCTCGGCATCGGCCTCGACGACGCGGCCCGTCCACGGCGCGACCCACCCCGCCTCTGCCCACGTGTCAACGACGGCCCCGAACGCGGGGTCCTTGGCGGTGAAGAACTGGGCGCCGTGGTCGAACGTGGTGTCGGCAGCGCGACGGGTGGACATGCGTCCGCCGGGCTTGCGCCCCTTGTCGAACACCTGCACGGACCGACCGGCTTCGGTCAGCACCTGCGCGCAGCGGATCCCCGCCATGCCCGCGCCCACGATCGCGACGTCTGCGTCCACCCGGGTGCCCTACCGTCCCACACCCACGCTGGCAAGCCGCACCGCCGTGCGCGCCCCAGGTAGGATGAACCCAGCATGTCCGCCTCCGCGAAGCTCGGCGATCGGAGCCTGTTCCCCACGCTCGCCCCGGCGGCGTATCTCAACCACGCCGCCATCTCCCCGCCTTCGACCGCGGTTCAGGAGGCGGTCGCCGGGTCGCTGACCCGCTACGCGGCGCAGGGCGTGGGCGCGTTCATGACGTACCTCGAACAGCGCGAGGCCCTGCGCGCCACGCTGGCTTCACTCGTCGGCGCGCAGACCGAGGAGATTGGCTTCGTAGCAAACACGACCTCCGGGGTGACCTTCGCGGCGATGAGCTTCCCATGGGAGCGCGGGGACACGGTCGTCCTGCTCGACGGCGAGTTTCCGGCCAACGTCACCCCGTGGCAGCAGGCCTCCGACCTGTACGGCCTCAACATCGAACGCATCCCGGCGGCCCACTTCGGCAGCCCCGATCCCGGTCAGGGCCTCGCCGCCCTCGACACCGTGCTCCGTCGCGGCGCCAAGCTCGTGGCCGTGTCGGCTGTGCAGTTTCAGACCGGGCTCCGGATGCCGCTGACGGCGATCTCAGCCTTGGCGCACCGACACGGCGCCGCGGTGTTCGTCGATTCGATTCAGGCCTGTGGCGCGGTTCCGATGAACTTCGCGGCGCTTGGCGTCGACCTGGCGACATGCGGCGGACACAAGTGGTGGATGGGCCTCGAAGGGACGGGCTTCGTCTACGTGCGCGATACGTGGGCCAAGAAGCTGCGCCCCCGCTTGGCCGGCTGGCTCAGTCACGAAGACGGCCTGGGATTTCTCTTCGACGGCCCCGGACACCTTCGCTACGACCGACCCATCAAGAAGAACGCCTCGATGGCCGAGGGCGGTGCGTACAACACTGCCGGGTTCGCAGCGCTCGGCGCCTCGGTCGGCTTGATCGAGAGCCTCGGCATCGACGCCATCTACGCCCACATCCAGGCCTATCACGACGCGCTCGAACCCAAGCTGGTCGAGCTGGGGCTGGTCTCGCGACGCTCGCCGTCACCAGGCGAGCGCTCGGGCATCCTCGCCTTCGACGTCCCCGCACAGCACCGGGTCACCACCCTGCCCGAGCGACTGCTCGCCCGCGGCGTGGCGGTCACGATCCCCGACGGATGCCTGCGGTTCTCCCCGCACTGGCCCAACGCGCTCGACGAGGTCGACCGCGTCGTCGAGGCGGTCGAAGCGTGTCTGGCAGAAGCGAACGGTTCGTAGCGCCCTCAGGGGAGCACGAAGTCGGCGAAGACGGCGAGATGGTCCGAGGCGATCTGCGTCGAGTAGCACGCGAGCGCCTCGCCTTCCTTGGGTAGCCATCCACCCGGCGGGTCGTCGTCGACGCCGTTGTCCTGGCACGCGTTGTAGATCTCGGCGCCCTGCAGCAGGGCCTGGCCGTACACGATGTAGTCGAGCTGCGAGGTGAAGTTGCCCCCGACGAAGGTGTCCGGGTTCAACGTGTCCTCTTGGTACGCCTCGACGATCTGGAATCCCTGGTCGGTGAGCACATCAAAGGGCTGGTACCGCAGCGGGAGCTCGATATCACCGCCGAGCCGGTACGATTGGGGAAGCGTCGAAGGCAGCTCGGCGAGCTGGCTGCCGAGGTCGTTGTCGTCGAGCTGCTCGTTGAAGTCACCGAGCACGATGACCCCGTCGCCGGGGCGCTGCTCGCGATAGGTGCGGACGCCGCGAGCCAAGCGCTCGGCCTCGACCTGCCGCCGGAAGAGGTCCTCGTAGTCGCCCCCAGACTTGAAGTGCAGCGTGAACAAGGCCACCGCGCAGCCGGGCTCTGGCTCGACCCGCACCGCGAGGATGTCTCGGCCGACGTCGTTGGCGTTGGGGTCGCTGCTCAGCGAGCTGCCCGTGTAGCTTGCGATGAGCGTCATTGGGACGCGGCTCATGCAGGCGTTGGTGAGGTCTCCGCCGATCGCAGGCGACCGGTCGGCTTGGATGACGGTCGTGTAGCCGGCCGCCTCCGCAAGGTTCTGAAGCGAGGGTGCCTCGTCGAACTGCACCTCTTGCATGCAGATCACGTCGGCGCCGACGCGTGCAATCGACGCGGCCAGCCCAACGAACGGGTCCGAGCCCTGCAGCGACACCGACTCGATGTTGAACGTCGCCACGCGAATCGGCGTGTCGTCGCACGTGCTCGGCGGCGCGTCAGCGCTGGGATCCACGCCCGTCGTCGGGTCCGTACCCGAGCTCTCCGCCCCCCCGGTGGTGTCGCCGGTGACGTCCCCTCCCGAGCTGTCGTCCCCACCGTCTTCAGACAAGGACACGTCCTCGCTGAGACATCCCGCGCTGAGCAGGACGACGAGGCACGGCAGCGATCGGACGAAACGCATCCGTCGAATATGGCATGGAAGCCGAGGTGGTTTGAGAACCAACGAAGAAACCCTCCCCCGCGTTTGCGAGAGAGGGCTTCGATGCACTGCGGAGCAGCGCGGCGGGACTACATGCCCATGCCGCCCATGCCGCCCATGTCGTGGCCGCCACCGGCCGCAGGCGCCGGAGCTTCCTTCTTGGGCGCCTCGGCGATCATCGCCTCGGTGGTGAGCATCATGCCGGAGATCGACGCAGCGTGCTGGAGCGCGGTGCGGACGACCTTGGTCGGGTCGATGACGCCGTCGGAGACCATGTCCACGAACTGGCCGGTGCGCGCGTTGTAGCCGTAGGTTTGCTTGCCCTTGCGGACGTCGTTGACGACGACCGAAGGCTCACCGCCCGCGTTGCGGACGATCTGGCGCAGCGGCTCCTCGAGAGCCTTGGCCACGAGGCGGACGCCGAACTGCTGCTCTTCGGTCTCGGCTTCGAACTTGTCGAGGCCCTTCTGAGCGCGAACGAGAGCAACACCGCCACCGGGGACGATGCCTTCTTCGACGGCAGCACGGGTCGCGTGAAGGGCGTCCTCGACGCGAGCCTTCTTCTCTTTCATCTCGACTTCGGTCGCAGCGCCGACCTTGATGACCGCGACGCCGCCGACGAGCTTGGCGAGGCGCTCCTGAAGCTTCTCGCGGTCGTAGTCCGAGGAGGTCTCCTCGATCTGCGCGCGGATCTGCTTCACGCGGCCGGTGATCTCGGCCTTCTTGCCGCCACCGTCGACAATGGTGGTGTTGTCCTTGTCGATCGTGACCTGCTTGGCGGTGCCGAGGTCCTTGATCGAGAGGTTCTCGAGCTTCTCGCCGAGGTCCTCGGTCATGGCCTTGCCGCCGGTGAGGATGGCGATGTCCTTGAGCATCTCCTTGCGGCGATCGCCGAAGCCGGGCGCCTTGACGGCGGCGACCTGGAGGGTGCCACGGAGCTTGTTCACCACGAGGGTGGCCAGCGCTTCACCGTCGACGTCTTCGGCGATGATGAGCAGCGGGCGGCCCTGCTTGGCGACCTGCTCGAGGATGGGCAGGAGGTCCTTCATGTTGGAGATCTTCTTCTCGTGGAGAAGAAGGAAGGGCTCCGCCATGGACACTTCCATGCGCTCCTGGTCGGTGACGAAGTAGGGGCTGAGGTAGCCGCGGTCG
>JBCCQM010000042.1:0-46269 GCA_039024335.1 Myxococcota bacterium | reverse complement strand
TCGACGGCGGGTACGTGGTGCGGCTGCAGCAGGCCGGCTCCGCGGGCGGACGCGCAAAGACGTCCGCGCCCTGACCTCGAGCTACGAGAGCGGCTTGATCATGCGGTGCATCGTCCATTCGCCGTCGCCGCTGGGCTTGGCTTGGGGCTTGGACGTTTCGACGACCTCCATGCCCCACCGGCGGTAGGCATTCACCGCCACGTCGTTGTCGACCTCGACGCACAGCATCAACGTTTTGCTTCCTTTCTCCCGCGCAACCTCGGCTCCGCGAGACAACAGCAAGCGACTGAGACCACGGCCGCGCATCTGGGGCTTGATCGCCAGGAACGAAACGCAGAACTCGCCGTCTCCAAGCTGCTCGGAGAACGACAGCACGTTGGAGAGCGTCATGGACTTCCAGATCATCCGCGGAAGCGAAAGCGGACTCGTACGCAGAAACTTCCACAGGTTGCTCGCGAAGATCTGCTTCTTCTCCGTGCTGCTGTAGCCGCTGAACATGCCGGCGATCTCGTCCCCTTCCCACAGGAACAGAGTGAGCTCGTGAGACATGAAGTTGCGGTCGAGCCGGTAGAGCTTGCGAAGCGTCTCGTTCGCGCGTGGGCCGAACGCCTCCGCAAAGATCTCTCCACCTGCGGCGAGGGCCAGTTCCGCGAAGGCTTCGGCTTCTTTCGCGGTTGGGGTGCCGACGCGAATCTCCGTCGTGCTCTGGTTCGCGGTGTGAGCATGTCCGTCGTCGCGCGACATGGACTCATGGTGCATTGCATCTGGCGACCTCGTTCGGCCCAATGACGTAGGCGCGATCACGAAGACCCACTTCGTTCCGCGCTCGAGGGCGCCGGGTTCGCATTTCACGGCCCGTGCGCGACCCAGACTGGGGGCGCGAGACGACCACCTCGCGGCCTCTCCCGGTGCCCTCGGCGCTGCAGCGGTCCGCAGTGGGCCGCACGACCTGCCTCGTTTGCCTGGTCGGAGCCCATCGGCGGCATTACGTGTCCGGATAGCCGTGAGCAACGCCAGCAAGCTTCAAAGCCGGGCCCCAGCCAGCCCTGTCCCTCCCCGCCTGACGGCCGTCGCCGCCGAATATGACGTGTGCGTCGTCGGCCTTGGAGCCACCGGGGCACGCATCGCCGCCGCCGCCTCGGCACGCGGACTGGACGTCGCTGGCTTCGACCAGCGCGCGGACGCAGTCGCACGCTTCAACCGTGCAGACGTGGGTTCGGACGCGGAGCTCATCGACCAGATCGAAGACGGCCTTGCCGACGGACACCTTCGCGCCTTCGACGGCGCCGCCCGAGCCAAGCAGTACATCATCTGCGCGGGGCCCGAGCTTCGCGTCGACGGCCGCCTCGACACCACCGCGCTGGACCGCGCGATCGAGACCACGCTCGACGCGGTCGAGCCCGGCAACCTCATCGTGCTCGAAGCCTCGGCGCAGCCCGGCACCTTGCGCTCGAAGGTCGCGGAGCGGCTCGAAGAGATCGGTCTCGAGCCCGGCGTGGACGTATTCGTGGCGGTGGCCTCCTCGGGCAACGGCGGCCCGGCGCTGGTCGGTGGCATGACCCCGGCCTGCACCGAACGTGCGGCAGACTTCTATCGCGAGCTACTCGACGAGGCCGTGCTGGTGACCTCGGCGGAGTCGTGCGAGCTGGTCCGCCTCGCGGAGACCGCCTATCGCGAGGTCAACGCGGCGTTCGCCAACGAAGTCTCCAACGTTTGCAGTCACCTCGGGCTCGACGTATGGGACGTGCTCTCCCTGGCCCGCGTCGTCACCGGGGCTCCCATCGCCCGCCCCGGCCCCGGACCCGCCGACGCGCGTGCACGGATCGACCCCGAGTTGTTCGCCAGCGCGTGCGCCCACGACACCCCGCTGACCCGGAGCGCGCTCGAGCTCAACGCAATGCAGCCGGCCCGCGTCGTCACCGAGGTCCGCAGCGTCGCGCGACGCTTCGTCAAACCCACGATCGCCTGCCTGGGGCTGTCGTACGGCGCCGAAGGGCGACTGAACCAAAGCCCCGCCGTGCGCGTGGCCGAGATGGTCGCGCGAGAGGGGCTGGGCGAGGTGCTCGTGGTCGACAGTTCGGTCGAGCACTGCCCCGTGGACGGCGCCGCGCTGGTCTCCCTCGACCGAGCGCTGCGCACCGCCGATATCGTGGTGCTGCTGACGCCCGACCCCGCCTTCGAGAGCGCCCCGCGAGAGCTCTACGCGCGACCGTGCGTCATCGACACGCTCGGCCTGCTCTCGCGAGACACTCGCCGGCTCACTTGAGGTTCTTGACCTCGAGCGTGGAGGCGTCGTGCTTGGCGACGGCCTCGCCGGCGCAGCCCTCACACGTGAGCCCGTCGATCGTTCCGCCAGCCCCCTGGCCAATCGACATGGCGGGATCGCCCGCGTTTTTGAGCACAAGGTTGGCGATGGCGTTGCCCTTGGCCTTGTTGTTGAGCGACAGCCCTTTCCAGGAGCCCGCTTCCTCGCGCACGCCCGAAAGCGTGACGGGCTCCGCCTCTGTCCCGAGCACGACGAGCGTCGCATTCTCGTAGTAGCCGACGCTCAGCGAGGCTCCGTCTTCGAAGCGCATCGCAAAGCCGGCCGGCAGCTCGAGCTTGGCGCCGTTGACCTTGACGTCCTTCTTGACGGTGATGACGCTGCCGGGCTGCAGCGACCAGGTCGCGTCCTTGACGACGGAGCCGCCGGTGATCTCGATGGCGGCGTCATCGGTGTAGCTGTTGCCAGCGCCGATCCCCCCCATGAGCGCCGCGTTGAGCACGAGCGCCCGCGGGGTCTTGCTGAACGTGTTGTTGGAGAACGCATCGACGAACGGGTCCTTCCCGCTGAACACCACGCCGTGGCTGTTGTCCGCGAACGTGCAGTTCTCGACGGTGACGTGGGCGGCACCCGAAACGCTGAGCACGCCCTCGTTGTCCCGCTTGCCGCCGAACTCGAAGCGAGCGTGCTCGAAGACGCCTTCGCCCTTCGAGGACACGGAGAGCCCCCGCCATCCGCCGGCCTCTTTACGGTCGGCCGCGGTGAAGACGATCGGCTTCTCCTTCGTGCCTCGCGCGTCGATCATCGCCTCGGCGTAGTAGCCGGTGATGATGCGGCCGTTGCCGTTGAACTCCATCTGCACGCCGGGGTCGAGCTGGAGCTTGGCGCGGGTGCCGTCCTTGCCGTTGACCTTGATCTCGCCACCGATCGAGAACGGCACGCCTTGCGCGAGCCAGTGCGCCTCGGCCTCGATGCTGCCGCTGGGCACCACGATGCGCTGCGACTCCCCAAACGTGTTGCCCACGCCCAGGCCGCCGACGACCTCGGCGGGCAGGCGCATCGCGACCTTGCCCACGTCGGTGAACGTGTTGTCCGCGAACGCGGCAAACGACGCGTCACGCCCGGCGACGAGACCGGCCTCTTTCATGTGCTGAATCGTCGAGCGCTCGATGCTGACGTCGGTCGCCTCGACGAAGAGGCCGCCGCGATTGTCCCCGGCATACTCCACCACCAGACCCGCGATCGAGCTTCGGGCGGCCTTGCCGTGCAGTCGAACACCCTTCCACACGCCCGGCGCCTTGTCGCCGGCGCTGGTGAGCTTGACCGGCTCGTCGGGGGTGCCGTTCACGATGAGCTTGGCGGCGTCGTAGTAGCCGACCGCGAGCTCGCCACCGTCCGCGAACGCCAGCGTCGCGCCAGCCTAGAGGGTGAGCGTGCCTCCATCGACGCGGTAGGTGCCGCTGACGGGGACCGTGCCGCATGCCTTGCCGATCACCAGGTCTCCTTCTTGCTTGCCCTTGAGTTCCTTGGGGCACTCCGCGGGTGCATCGGCCTTGGGCTCTTCGGCCTTCGGCTCCGCCTTCGCATCTCCTTCAGCTTTCGGCTCCGCCTTTTCCTCGGCCTTCGCCTCTTCTTTGACGTCCGCCTTGGTCTCGGACTTCGCCGGCTCGGCTTCCTTGGCGTCGTCACACCCCGCCAACAGACACAGACACACCGCTGCGCGCAACTTCATGCGCCACGAGTACCGCGCCTACTCGGGCGCGTTCAAGGCGGTTCGTGCAAGCACCGCCAGGAGCGAAAAAACGAGCGAGACGTCGTGACGGGCTGCACCACGGGCTGCTAGCTTCGCCGGACCGTGAAAATCCCGACCATTGCCACGGTCATGACTCCGTTTCCATACTCCATCGCCGCCAGCGCTGATATCAGTGAGGCGACGGCGATGATGGAGGAACACCGGATCCAACACCTCCCCGTGATGGAGGGGGAGAAACTGGTGGGCCTGGTGTGGCACCGGGATGTCCGGGTCGCGCAAGAACTTGAAATGCAGAGTGAGGGCGTGCGCGTCGGTCGGGTGTGCAACACCTCTCCTTACATCGTCGAGCTCTCGGAGCGGCTCGACCTGGTCGTCCTCGAGATGGCGCACCGCCGGGTTGGAGCGGCGCTCGTAACCCGTCAGGGGCGCCTGGCAGGCATCCTGACCACCACCGACGTGTGCCGCCTGCTCGGCGAGACGCTGCGAGAGCGTGCGGGCGTTCCCGACGACGACGGTGACGTCGCTTGAACTCAGCCTGCTGATCGCGGGCCCAACCTGCCTAGTGCTCGCGGCCTCCAGCGCCGCGTTTGCCATCGTCCGTCGACCCGGGTGGCTGCGACGCGCGGCGGCCTCGAGTGCAGTGCTCCTGCTGCCACCGGGCCTCTACGCCACGGGAATGCGCTACCGCAGCCCGCCCGCCCCCACGGCTCGCCCCCTTGCGCCGGGGTTGGACTACGAGCGCCACGTGGTCGGCGACGGCGCCGTGCTGCACATGGTGCGCATCGATCTCGCGCGCCCCGATCTCAGCGTGGTCGCGACCCCGCCCGCCGAGGGCACCGCCGTGCCGGCCCGAACCGTACGCGCGTTCGCAGAAGACGAAGGGGCCGAGGTGGCGATCAACACCGCCTTCTTCCGCCCGTTTCACTCGAAGTCCCCGTTCGACTACTACCCAAAGGCTGGGGAACCCACCGAGCCGTTCGGGTTCACGATGACCGACGGGGTCGAGTTCGGCGCCAACCGCTATCACCGCGGCACCGTCTACTTCACGCCCGATGAAGCCTCGCTCACCCCCAACTCGGACGTCCGCTGGGCGGTCAGCGGACGCACGGTGCTGGTGCGCGACGGTGAGGTCCGGGCCACCAACGACGTCGCGGTGGCGCCGCGGTCCGCCATCGGCTTCGATGGCGAGCGGGTGCTCTTCGTCGTGGTCGACGGCCGGCAGCCCGGCTACAGCGACGGCATCACGCTCGTCGGCCTCGCGGACGCGCTGGTCGCCCTCGGCGCGCAGTGGGCCGTGGAGATGGACGGCGGAGGCTCGAGCACCCTCGTCGACGCGACCGGCGACCCCGTCCGCACCCTGAACTGCCCGATCCACACGCGGCTGCCGTGTCGAGAGCGGCCGGTCGCGGCCCAGGTCGGCATCAAGCGGGTCGCCGCGCCCTAACGAAAACGCCCCGCCAGCGGGTCGCTGAGCGGGGCGTCGGAAACGGTCTGCAAGGGCTCAGCCCGCGGTCCCGCGGTAGTGCGCTTCGTAGTGCTCCCGAAGCTGGCTGTAGTGCTTGTGCAGCGCGCCGTCGTTCTCCATCGCGTGGCGGGAGAAGTACTGGCTCCACCAGCCCCCAGCGATGCCCCAGTCCGCCGGCGTCATGCCGAACTGCGCGAGCACGTCAGCGGCTTCGCGCCCCTGCTCGTAGCCGACAGACTGCGCCACCTCGATCTCGACCCACTGCTCGATGGAGATCGGCGGGTCGCCGGTCGGGTCGGCGCCCGCGTCCATGGCCGCAGCAGCATCTGCGCCCGCGGCCGCGAACTGTCCCGCACCGCCGGCGGAGAACGCCTTGCCGTACTCGGTGGCGATGGTCGCGGTGGTGTCACGCGCCATGCGGTCGTTCCACTCTGCGCTGACGGCCTGCCAGGTCGCATCGTCGATGCCGAGGCCTTCGACGATGGGGCCGGCGTCGGCACCCGAGGCGATCTGCGCCTGCGCGGCGGCCCACTGCTGCAGCGAGATGCCATGCACCGGCTCGAAGTCGGAGGCGAGCTCGCCCTCGATGCGGGCTTGCTGCTCCTCGCGCACCGCGTCGGTGGTGGCGTTCATCTTGAGCTGCATGATCCCGTCGAGTCCGCCGTAGCGCTGCTCGGCGTCGTCCGAGATGAAGTAGCGCTCCATGCTCGAGGTCACTTGATAGAAGTGCTGCTCGTCGCGGATGCCGTACTGCGCAAGCGCGGCGCGGCGCTGGTCGTCGTCTTCCCAGACCGACGTGATGTGCAGCTCGGCCTTGAAGAACGCGGAGAGGTCCGTGTACGGGTCGAAGGACGCGTAGTCGTCGATCTCTTCGAGGTCGTAGTCACGCTCGAAGTCGTCGCCGCCGGCCTCGTCGTCGTCGTCGGCGATGTCGATCTCTTCGGCGTCGCTCGTGTCGACGTCGAGCTCCTCGGCCTCGGCTTCGACCGCCACGTCCTCCAGCGGCTCCATGTCGGCGGCCTCCGCCACGACGGCGTCGGCTTGCTGCTCCAGCTCGGCAACCTGACCGGCGACGTTCGCCGGGTCGTAGTCCTCGGGGATGTACGCCTGCGTGCGGTCGGCAGGGCCCTCGGCGAACTCATCGGGCAGCTCGGGAGCCGACTGCGCCAGCGCGTCCTCCATCGTGGTGTCGAGTTCCTCGTACCCGGTGGTCTGCAGCTCCTCGTGGGTCACGGCCGCTTCGGCTTCGTGCTGAAGCTCGGGCTGGACCTCCTCGTACATCGGCTCGGGCTGAACCTCTTCGTACGCTTCGTACGCGGGTTCCGGCTCCGGCGCGGCGGCAACGCCTCCCGGCAGCGGAGGAGGCGCTCCGGGCTTCTTTCCTTCGCGCCAATCGACAATGTGCTGACAGAGGGTCTCGTACTCGATCATCGAACGTAGCCGGCTCGCGCCGTCGGAGCCGATGGTATCGGGCCGCGCGCATCCGCGAAAGCACGGAAGACGCCGAGCGGCCTGCTCGGGTGCGACATCCAGACACCGATCGGGTGCGCAGCAGGGGAAGATCCGCCTACGATACGCTGCAGGCCATGCTGGCGACCGCGCTGGGCATCGGGCTGGGCCTCCTTGCCCCCTCGCTCGAGTCGGGGACCGCTCCCGTGGCGCTCCGCTACGTGATCCGTGGCGGCGAGCAAAAGGCGGTCCTGGCCGAGCGGTACGGCACGACGCAGGCCCAGCTGAGCGCCGACAACCCGGGGAAATGGTCGCGTGGCCGGGTGCTGAACATCGCAGCCACCCGGCGGCCGGTCCCCGTGCAAAAGCTGATCGTCACTGCGCGTGAGCGGGACAGCTGGGCGACGCTGGCCAGCCGATACGGCGTGGGCACCGACGAGGTGCGCCGCTGGAACCCCCGCGCGGGCAAGCGCAAGCGCCCGAGGAACGGGCAAACGCTCGTGCTCTGGCTTCCCTCCGGCGCCAGCACGTACCCCCTCCCCGAGGGAACCGACGCGTTCCCGGTGATCGACAAGCCCACCGAAGGCGAGTCGATCGGCAGACCCAACCGCGGTCGCCTCGAACACGCGGCACGGCTTCCGCCCGGGCCGTACATCATCCGCTTCGACTGGCAGTGCTTCGGCTCGGCGCTGGCGGTGTGGAACATTCAGCGGGCGATCGGTGGGTTCCGAGCCGAGACCGGCTTCGACCGCGACATCTTCGTGGGCGCGCTGAGCCGCCGAAGTGGGCGACGCCTCCCGCCGCATCGCTCTCATCAGAGCGGACGCGACGTCGACGTCCGGCTGCCCGCGATGCCCCACGCGACCGGCTTCAAGCTCAGCCCAACCGAGGTCGACTGGCATGCGACGTGGGCCCTCGTCGACGCATTCGTGCGGACGGACGACGTCGCGGTGATCTTCCTCGAACGCAAGCTCCGCACCCGGCTGCGCTACGCCGGCATCGTGATGGGCGCGAGCGACGAGCGACTCGACCGCGTCATGGGTCACGTCCGCCACTCCCCTGGGCATACGGCGCACATCCACATTCGGTTCCGGTGCGACGAGCACGAAGAGCGCTGCAAAGACTGAGGCGCCAGGCCGAGCTGGCGCGGACGTGAGCTAGACGACGGACGCCGAAACTGTTGGCGACCTCGCAGGAAGAATTTTCGCGCGGCGGCGAATCAAACCGGGGCCGGGTCGCACTCATGGGGATGTGCCGGGCGACGCTCGGTACGGGGTCCGACCCAGTCGGGCCCGAGAGTTCCCCGCCGGCAGGCGGCGCCGCGACCAACCTCCCTTCCTCCCCCAAACTCGGTCCTGCGTCGTCTGTCGGTCGGATTTCTCTCCTCATCAAGTTCCGGTTGGTCCGGTGGGCTGGGCAAAACCCTCCCTTCCTCCCCCAAACGTTCTGTTCGGTTCGCCGGGCCAGCCAATCTTCCCCGAGGGCGTGGGTCTCATCCCACGCCCTCTTGCTTTGGTTTTGGCGGCGTTCGACGCTCAACTCCGCGCTGAGTGCGCCCGCAAGGCCTTCCGTCGGCGCAGCGCATAAAACGTTGCCAGCCCGATGAGAGCGCCGGCGGTAAACCCGGCGCCGCTCCAGACCGCGGACTCGAGCGCGTCCCCGCCCAGGTAGCCCGCGGCCGCGCGCCCGACACCCAGCGCCAGCGCGAGTCCGAGCAAAGAGAGGAGTGATGGTCTCGTCGTCATCTACTCAGCCGATGGCGCGAGCGCAGGTTCGTCGCGCCGGCGCCTTTTTTTTCCGACCGGCGCAACGTTTCCAGCGCACGTGACACTCACTGGGCAGAGGGGTCCCACTCGGGACCGGCGACCGACCCCGCTGGGGTATTGGGGTCGACTCGTCTCCTTCAAACGCGTGGTTGAGCCCCCGTCGAACGTCGGCGGGGGCTCGCTTTTTTTCGAACGACGTTCAGGCCATCGTCGCAGACGCGCCAAGCGTGAAACTGGGGCGCACGCCCGACTCGGTCGGGAGCGCGAGGCCCCCATCGCCGAGCCCGTAGCGCTGCGACGAAAAAGCCCAGTCGACGTTGCCGCGGATCCACGAACGCATCAGCTCGATCAGATCGGCGACCATCGCCTCGCGGGGCGAGGGCCGCTTTCGCACCGACTCCTCAAGCTCAAGGAAGCGAACCATCTCAAGGTTGTGCATCTCGATCGTTTGATCGACGGCTTCGTCGATCGACAAGCCGCGATCGGCGGAGAGCAACAACACCAAGTTGTGCGGGTCGCCGACCGCTTGCTCCTTCTTGTACGAGAAAACGTCGTTCGCCCAGCCGATGATGTTCGCGCACATGGCCATCAGCCGACGAACGTCGGGGTCGGTCCATAGCGAATCATCGGTGAGGTGTTGATGCGAAACATCGAACAGCGCGTACTCGGTGTACATGCCCACGGTGACTTCACGCATCCGCATGTAGTGGCCAGGCGACGGTGGCGTCACGCGGACGCGGTTCATGATCTCCCAGTGCATCGAGTCGAACCACTCGCGCGATGCCTCGGCAAAACGCCGTAAACAGCCCGGATTGGACCGTTCGAGGATGCGACGCCGAACATCTGCCAGCGCTGCGTGCATGCTGGTGACATGATCGGACAGTCCTTCCTCGATGACTTCTCCATGCTCCAGGTAACGCGCCCGCAATAGCTCGGGCTTGTGTACCAGTGAGTCGTGTTGGTCGTCGGCCGCAAAGCCCCACAGCGTCCAATCGAGAACCACTCGAAGGTCCTCGTATTCCGCGTAGGGATAGGCGCGGGCGACGAATTCAGGAATACGCAGGGCCGCAAAGCGCGTCAGGTCCTCTTCCGTGCGCACGAGTTTGTAGTCGCTCATCCATTTCAGCGACTCTTCACGCGCCCGCGCATGATGTGGACTGATCGCGGTTGCGATCGGACAGTACAGGCGGGTCATCTCCATCGAGAAAAACGCTAGCTCACCGCAAGCAAAAACGCCGCGACCCCTGTCCCTAACCGGCAGGCAGGCCGCAGGGCCGGCCCGCAGTGGACGCGTTCACCCAGGCTCAGGCCTGTTAGTGTGCGTACAACTTTGCTTCGTCAATCTGTTGGGGATCATCGACCACAAGCGTGGGGATCCCCGTGAACAGACCGACGGCGCGGGCGACCATCCGGTACGTCGTCTTGGCCGTGATCCACACGACCATCCGGAATTTCGGTCGGTGGGCCTTCATCATGTCGGACCAATGATCCCGAGCAGATACGGGGTATCCACGGAGCGGACGCATGTCGATCACCACCGCAACGGGGTTCGGCGTTCGACCTAGGATGCGGGCGAGTCGCTCGGCCGCACCCTTGGCGTCGTCGATCTCGATGGCACCGTCGATCTTGATGTCGATCCGTCGAGGCGGGGATCCCTGCGTCGTGAAGCTCCACTCAGCCATCGTGCTGCTCCTCAACCGTACGGCCTTGGTGTCCCAAGGTCGCGGTTTCGCGCGCGCGTCAGTTCCGTGCGCACGCCGCTCCGATGATACGCGACAATCCAAGCGTCGGGGCGGCTGTGTGGACGGTTTCGCGCGGGTCATCTCGGAACCCGCCCGAGAGGGGCGTCCTGACGCGGACCGATCGAGCCTGGACATGAGGTCCCTTTCCCCACATCCCCGGCGACGTCCGACACAAAAACCTCGGCCCCGGCGGAACCGTTCGCGCCACTCGGCCGAGTACGACAGGTGGTGAACGCCGCCGTGTCTCGAGCTCGACCCCCAGCCACGCCCCACGAGGCGCTGGATCGCGCAACGCTGGTCGCCGCAAAGCGCGGCGAGCCCTGGGCCGCGCGTCGGCTGGTCGAGTGCACGCAGCGCAGCGTCCACCGGTTCGTGTGGCGCATGCTGGGCCCCCGCGCGCATCGGGCCACCGTCGAGGAGCTCGTCCAAGACACCTACGCCCGGGTCTTTCGCGCGCTCCCGCGCTACGACGTCGACGGCGCAGCTCGGTTCACGACGTGGATGCTCACGCTTGCACACCGCACCGTCATCGACGAGCTCCGCCGCAAGCGTCCGCAGCTGCTCCCGCTCGAGGGGACTTCTGAAGGCACGCCGCAGCAGCGCCCCGACCGTCAGCGAGAACGAGCCGACCTGGGAGAGCGCATCGCCGCGGCGGTCGAGCAGCTCAGCCCCTCGCTCCGCGCCGCGTTCATTCTGCGCGCCTACCACGACCGCACCTATCCCGAAATCGCCGAGGCCCTGGGCGTCGACCTCGGCACCGTGAAGTCACGCATCCATCGCGCCCGCAAGGCGTTGATGGCCGCCCTCGAGGAGGTCCGCCATGACGGATGACCACAACGACCACTTCCCCTCCGAACTGCTCGACGCGTGGGACGTAGCGCCTCCGTCGCCGGGCCTGACCGACCGCATTTTGGCGCGCAGCGCCGACGCCCTGGCCGATCTGCGAGCGCCTTCGTTCGACGCGGCCGCCTCCATCGATCCCGAACCTCTCGAGGCCACCGCGATGCAACCTACCGACAACGTCCGTTCGCTCCGACCGTTCCTGACCACCGCACTCATCGCAGCCGCGGCCGCGGCCGCCCTGCTCTTGGCTTTCGTCGCGGGCCGGTCGACCACGCCAGAGGCGGTGAAGCCCGCGGTCCCGAACGTTCGCATCGAGGTCGCGGCACCAAGCCCGACCGCGCCGACCCCAGCGCCCATCGAAACGGCCCCCACCCCCGAAGCGCCGCCCGCGATCGCGCCGGAGCAGGACGCGGTCAGTCCGTCCGCCGAAGCGCAGGCCGCTGCCGCGACCTCGAAGCGCCACGCCGCGCGTCGTCGAACCCGACCGACCTCGGCCGACCTCAAGAACCCCTTCGCCGACGACGACGACAAGGCCTCTCCCTTTGAAGGAAGCAGCGCTCCGGTGAAGGACCCGTTCGCGACCGACAAGCCCGGCTCCAAGGCCACGGGCGTTCAAGGCGTGATGCCCAGCGTGATCGCGTGCGTGAGTGGAACCGGTAGCTGGCGCGTCAAGACGGAGTTCGTCCTCAGCAGCACCGGTCGCGTGGTTCGGGTTCGTCAGCTCGACGACACGCTCTCCAGCCGCGACTGGGCTTGCGCCGAGAAGGCCCTCCGCAAGGCGCGGTTCGAGGCCACGGGCGAGACCGAGGTACGGGACATGACGCTGAGCTTCGAGTCGGCCGTCCAAGACGGCGCCGACTCGAAGCCGAAGAAGAAAAAGAAGACCTCGGTGCTGCGCATCGGCACCGAGTCCGGCGTCGCGTCGGCGCAGGTCCGCGTGGACGGCAGACCGATGGGCACCACGCCGCTCGCCCGCGTCCAGGTCACCCCGGGCACGCACCGCGTTCAGTTCACCTGGCCGGACGGCAGGACGATGACCAAGGTCGTCCACGTCAGGGACGGTGCGGCGGCCGTGGTCCGCGGAGGCTGACCGCAACACGCCGCGTTAGGAAAGCGGATCAGACAAGAACGCATCGACGGCGCTGGCCAACCAGTCGCGGAACTCGTCGTCGAACGGTGGGCAGTGCTTGCTGCCCTCGAGAAGCTCGGTCCGTACGAGGTTGGGAAACACCAGCGCTGCCCGCTCGAGCAGCGCCGACCCGGGAAACGAGACGTCGTGTTCGGCAGCCACCACCATGGTGGGCCGCGTGAAGCCTGCAAACGCCTCGGGTGTAGCGAGCGGCGGCGCGGTGAAGTCGATGCGGACCGAAGCGAGGGCCTCGGCCATGAACTCGGTCCAGAGCGGCTCGAACGTGGTGAAGTTGGCCGCGAGCATCGAGCGCAGGTTTGCGTCGGTCGGGCGCAGCTTCCAGCGAAGCATCGGCCACGCAACCTTGGTGAGCCCCTGCCACGCCGAGCCGGACACGAGGCCAGCAGGCACGAGCAGGGCAAGCCGGTCGACGCGATCGGGCGCGTGCTGGGCAAGCTGCATCGCGACAGCGCCGCCCCAGCTCACGCCCAGCACGTGGGCCCGCTCCAGCTTCATCGCGTCGAGCACGTCCATTGCCCAGCCGCCGAAGCCCGCGGCGTCGAAGGCTGGCCGCGTCGGAGCGCTCGCCACCGACTGCCCCACGATGTCGGGCGCCACGACGCGATAGCGGTCGAGCAGGCCACGAAGTTCTCCCAGCGCGTGAGGTGCTCCCGCCAGTGCGCCGTGTAGCACCAGCAGGGGCGGTGCTTCGGCCGGGCCGAAGGTGAGCACGTTCGTCGAGCCGTGGCGGGTGGTGATGGAGGTGCGCTCCGTCGGTGCCGGCAGGCGAGCCAGGAACCGCTCGTAGAACGCCTCCATGCGGGCACGGCCCTCGGGGCTCTTGATGATGTCCTGAGGTGCGCCCATTCGTCGTGCCCGGCACGGTACGAATCGGGTGCCGCCGCTGTCCAGCCCGCATGCCCGAGGGAGCGAGTACTCTCCACACTGGATGCTCCGAAGCTTCTTCACGCTGCGTGGCCGCATCTCGCGAGGGACCTTCACGTGGAAGCTGGTCGCGGCGGTGCTCGTCCTCGGCGCGCTCCACCTCCTCGTGGAGTCCGCCGTGGGCCCTCGCGCCAGCGTCGTGGTGCTGCCCGCGCTGTACTGGTCGGTCCTCTCGCTGTGCGTGCGTCGGTATCACGACGTGGGCTTCTCCGGACTTCGGCTCGCGTGGGTCGGCGTGCCGATCCTCGGACTCGCGGGCGTGACGCTCGAGCTGTTCTTCCGAAGCGGAACCGACGGCGAGAACCGCTACGGCCCCAAGCCTCGCTACCACGGGCTGCGCCACTACGAAGTGAAGGGCCGCGACAACGTCGTCGACGACGTCACCAAGCTCAACCCCGTGGAGGTTGCGGCCGTGGTCACGCCGCGAACGGTCGCCGAGGTCCAAGCGGCGCTCCAGGAGAGCAGCGTGCCGGTCTCCGTCGGCGGAGGACGCTTCTCGATGGGCGGACACACCGCAAGCCCCGGGTCGATGCACCTCGACATGCGTCGACTCAACCGCATCGTCGAGATCAACGTCAGCGAGCGGAGGATCGTGGTCGAAGCCGGAGCGCGCTGGTGTGACGTGCAGCGGGCGATCGACCCGCTAAACCTCTCCGTCAAGACGATGCAGACCTACGCGAACTTCACCGTCGGCGGGTCGGTGAGCGTGAACTGCCACGGCCGCTACGTCGGCCTGGGTCCCATCGTCCTGTCGGTCCGCTCGCTGTCCGTCGTGCTCGCCGACGGACGCCTGGTCCGATGCAGCCGGGACGCGCAGCCCGAGCTGTTCTTCGGCCTCGTCGGGGGATACGGGGCCCTCGGCGTCATCGTCGAAGTCGAGCTGGAGCTCGATGAGAACTCCCGCGTCCGCCGCAGCTCGACCCGCATGGAGGCGGCCAGCTACTGGTCGTTCTTCAAGCAGAGCGTGAGGACCTCACGCGACGCCGTCTTCCACAACGCCGACCTCTACCCGCCGCACTTCTCCCGACTTCGCGCCGTGACGTGGTCCAAGACCGACGCGTTCGTCACCAAGCCTGCGCGACTGATGCGGGTGGAGCCGTCCCACCTCGCCTACCGGTACCTCTTTTGGGCGGTGTCGGAGAGCCCGCTGGGCAAGTGGCGCCGGGAACACCTGCACGAGCCGCTGTTCTACCTGGGAGAGACGGTCCACTGGAGAAACTACGAGGCCGGCTACGACGTGGCCGAGCTCGAGCCTGCGTCTCGCAAGCAGAAGACCTTCGTCCTGCAGGAGTACTTCGTTCCCGTCGAGCAGTTCGACGCGTTCAAAGACGCGATGGCCCACGTCTTCCAGCGCTACGACGTGAACGTGGTCAACGTCTCGATCCGCCACGCCATCGCCGACGACGGCACCCTGCTCGCGTGGGCGGATACCGAGGTCTTCGCATTCGTCATCTACTACAAGCAGGCCGTCGACGCGTGTGCGCAGAACAAGGTCGCGATCTGGACGCGACGCCTCATCGACGCGGCCGTGGCATGCGGCGGCCGCTACTACCTGCCCTACCAAATCCACGCCACGCAGGCGCAGTTCCACCGCTGCTATCCGGGCGCCCGCAGGCTGTTCGCGCTGAAGGAAGAACTCGACCCCAAGTTTCGCTTTCGCGGTCGGCTCTGGGACACCTACTACGCGCCCACGCTCGAAGAGACGACGGAGGCCCAGCGCGGAGGAACCCTGGCGCGCGTCTTCTCCGACACGGTCTGGTCGGACCGATTCTTCGAGTTCCTTCGGACCGTCTACCGGATCTATCCCGAAGACCGGCTGCACCATCTCATTCGACAGAGCGTGCAGGCCCACGAAGACGACGACGGTGACGAGCCGATTTACCGCACGATGGTCCGTGAGCTCCCGTCGATCCGGTCTCCGCTGGACCCCGTCCGCTACGCCCTTCCGGCGCTGGCCAAGCAAAAAGAGGAGATGGCGAAACAGACGCTCGAACTCCTCGACGAGACGCGAACGATCCGCGGGTACGTCGAAATCGGCTCGACGGGGCGGTACGCGAGCGCGCTCGGCAAACACGTCGAGTTCGTCGGCACGCGGTACTTCGTGAGTGACCAACCGCCGACCAACGCGCCGCCCGACATCGCCGAGCGGGGTGGACTGTCGAAGCTCGGGCCGTTCTTTCCGCTGGGAGACTATGAGCCCCTCCCGGCGGAGATTCCCGACGGGAGCGTCGACCTGGTGACCTGCTACATCGGGCTGCACCACGCCCCGCGCGAGCGGCTCGACGCGTTCGTGTCGTCCATCCGTCGCGTCCTGAAGCCGGGCGGGTCGTTCATCCTGCGAGACCACGACGTCTGCGACGACGCGATGGACGACTTCGTCGCCGCCGTGCACACCATCTTCAACGCCGGACTTCTCGAGCCGTGGGAGGTCAACGCGGCGGAGCTGCGGTTCTTCTGGTCGGTGGCCGACGCGGTGCAGTACCTCGAATCGCGAGGCTTTCAAGACCAGGGCGCGCGGCTCCTGCAGCCGAACGACCCGACGCAGAACGTGCTCATGGCATTCACGAAAGCGGAGCCTTCATGACGCGGCGAGCACACATCGCCTGCGCCACGGTGGTTGGCTTGGCAACCGCCGCGTCGTGGCCAACCCCCGAACCCGCCGCGCCCGAACCCGAGAGCCCGCTGCGTCCCGCGGATCAGACGTTCCTGACCTACCCGGAGTGGTACCTCGTCTTCAGCCCCGACGAGTACGCGACGTACCTGGAGACGAACGCCCCGACCGACTTCCCGTACTTCGGGCACCTGGGACAGCTCTGGTCGTCATACGCGGCGGTGTCGGATGCCACGTCGGGCGGCGTCTCGCAGAACGCCGGCTACCACCTGATGATCATGGTCATCGCCGCGAGCACGTCGGCAGAGTACGGCGTGAAGGCGGCCTACGAGCGCACCGTCGGGCGCACCACCGAAGCGATCGTGGGCGGGCCCGACACGCCCGAGGACGCGCTCGCGGCTGACGTCGCGCGCGAGTACGTCGACTTCATCGAGGTTCGTCCCTGG
Source organism: Myxococcota bacterium (assembly GCA_039024335.1). GTDB lineage: Bacteria > Myxococcota_A > Polyangia > Nannocystales > Nannocystaceae > CAJXVA01. The sequence goes on along the minus strand of JBCCQM010000042.1, from coordinate 29,857 downwards.
TACGAGTTCGACTTCGACGCTCGACTCCGGCGCGTTTGGGAGGAGCCCGTTCAATGGAACGGAAGCAACAGCATCCGAAGCCTCGAGCGGCGCTACGCCATGACGACCGAGTATGGGCTCAAGGCGCTCTACGGCCGGCTGATCGCGCTGGGCACCGCCGCGACCTATGAAGCCGCATCGCCCACCACGCTGGTCACCTTCGACCCCGAATGCTTGAAGGGCGCCACCGTGGAAGGGCTGCAGCGGATCGAGGGGCGTCCCAACGCGGCGACCATGCCGCGATACCGTGGGTTCACGGCGGCGGCGACCTCGTTCGCCTCGGCTGGCTGCGCCTTCGAGACGATCGCCGGCAATGACGGCGGGCTGTTGCTGAGCGTCATCGCCGAGGCCGACTGGGACGCCACCGAGGTCGACGCCCGGACGCTCTTCGCCCAGCCCATCCTCACTTCACAGAACCAGACCCGGTTCGCGGTCCTCACGACGGTCCCTCGCCTCGCCGACGTCCTGCTCGCCGTGCAGCACGACCCCCGCGCCCGCATCGAGCACGTCTTCGACTATTGAAAGGATGATTCGGCGCGCTTCCGACGGCACGCGCACTCGCCCGCGAGAGCGGCGTGACGCGGTCGAAGTCGCCGTTGGCTTGCCGCGCCGTCCGTGGCGCCTAGGCTGGCGCGGTGCCCGAGGGTCCTGAGATTCGCCGAGCTGCCGACCGCGTCGCCAAAGCCGTGGTGGGCGCGGAGATCACCGCGGTGGAGTTTGGGCTCCCGGGGCTGGTTCAGTACCAGGACGAGCTCGGTGAGTCCGAAATCACCGAGGTCACGACCCGGGGCAAGGGCATGCTGACGCGCTTCGCGTGCGGACTCACCGTGTTCAGCCACAACCAGCTGTACGGCAAGTGGATGGTCACGGCGCAGCCGAAGCTGCCGAACACGCGCCGGTCGCTTCGCTTCGCGATCTACACGCCCAAGCGCTGGGCGATCCTGTACAGCGCGAGCACGATCGAGGTCGTGCCCGACGAGGCGGTCGACGAGATCCCGTTCATCGCGGGTCTTGGGCCGGACTGTCTCGATCGGCTAACCACGCCGGCCAAAGTCCGGCGGCGTCTGGAGAGCAAGCGATTCCACCGGCGAGGGCTCAGCGCGCTGCTGTTGGACCAGAGCTTCATCGCGGGACTGGGCAACTATCTACGTTCGGAGATCCTCTTCGAAGCTGGCGTCCACCCCGACCTGCGCCCGACCGACTGCACCGACGAGCAACGCCAGGCGCTTGCCAAGGCGATCGTGTCGATGCCGCGTCGCTCGTACAAAACGGGCGGCATCACGACCGAACCCAAGCTCGCGAAGGCCCTCAAAGCCGAGGGATACCGCCGCCGCGACTACCGGCATTGGGTGTTCCGCCGCGGTGGACAAGCCTGCTATCGATGCGGAGACACCGTGGTCGACGGCGAACACGGTGGACGCCGCACGAGCCACTGCCCCACGTGCCAGCCACGCGAGGGGTGAGTCGAGTGCCAACCCCGCCGACCGGTGCTACGCCCTGTGGGTGTCCGGTCCGCTCCCCAGCCGCGCGGTGAACCTCGCGCAAGCGCGCGCCAAGCACGGGGACTTCGTCGACCGCTTTCTCCCTGCGCTGATGCGTGCGGACCCGCTGGCCGATGCCGTCGCTCGCGACTTCGCAACGCAGGGCCGCGCCCGCAGCCGCACCATGCTCGACGACGCGCTGCGCCGGGGCATCGACGCGGTGCCCGACGCGCCCGAGTCGCTGCGGGCCTTGTTCGCACAGCTCGATCACGTCCCCGTGTGGGTCGACTGGAACGCCATCGACCGCGCCAGCGACACCCTCTTTCGCACCGGGCTTGCAGGCGGCGTCGTCCTGGGCGCCAAGTCCCTCGTCACCGGATACTGCTCGCCCGCGGGCAACAAGCCGCTCATTCTCAGCGGGCAGCTGCACAAGCGGGAGCGCCTGGGCTACCGGCTCGCCGAGACGAGTCGCTTCGTCGTCGACGTCTGTCAGCGCGGTGGCATGCGCCGCTTTGGGCCGGGCTTTGCCACAACCGTGCGCGTTCGCATCATGCACGCCACCGTGCGTCGCTTGATCGAAGAGACCGGTGAGTACCGCAGCAGCGCCTGGGGCCTGCCGATCAACCAGCACGACATGGCCGGGACCACGCTGCTGTTCTCGCACGCGTTCGTGCAGGGCGTGCGCGCGTTCGGCTTCGACATCACACCCGCCGAGGCCGACGACTACCTGCACCTGTGGCGGTACAACGGCTACCTTATCGGCGTCGAGCATGAGCTGCTCGTCCACAACGAGGGCCAGGCCGAGCGCATGGCCGACGTGATCGAGATGACCCAAGGTCAACCCGACGACGATGCCCGCATGCTGGTCCACGCGCTCGTGAAGTCCCCGCTGTACACCGCGGGCGACGACCCTGACGCAAAGCGCATGGCTCAGCGACAGGTTGCGCTGGGCTACGGCTTCACGCGGACGCTGCTCGGCGATGCGATGGCCGACGACCTGAAGCTGCCCAAAGATGCCGCGCGCTTCGTCCTGCCTGCCGTTCGCCGCCTGCTCTCCCGCGCCGAACGCCTCGGCCGCCGCGTGCCCGGCTACGATGCCCGCATGGTGAGCGCAGGCCGGCGCTACTGGAAGAACGCGATCGAGCTGGGCCTCGAGGGCAAGCCCGCGCAGTTCATGCCCCCGATCCGCCTCGACGGCATCGCCGACGCTCAGCACTTGGTCCGCCAAATCGTCGCGTAGCGGGGCGACGCCATGACGGATATGCGTTCGTCCGCTCGGGCAGCCTGAGGACGATTCGAGGATTCGTCCGGCACGCGACTTGCTCTGAATGCGGCCCGTGCCATCCGCAGACATCTATCGCGGCGTGATCCTCGGGACCGCGCTCGGAGACGCGTTGGGTCTCCCGTTCGAGGGGCTCTCGCCCGAGCGCGTGGCTGCTCGGCTCGCGCGTCGGCCCCTGCAGCACTCGATGCTCGCCGGTCGCGGGCTGCTCTCCGACGACACGGAGCACACCGCCATGGTGGCGCGGGCACTTCACGCGCGGGCGCCCGAGGCCTTCGCGGCAGCGCTGGCACGTCAGCTGCGACGATGGCTGTTTGGCCTTCCACCCGGACTCGGCCTCGCAACGCTTCGCAGCTGCGTTCGTCTATGCCTGGGTTGGTCCCCAGCACGAAGCGGCGTGGTGTCGGCGGGCAACGGTCCGGCGATGCGCGCGGCGCTGCTCGGCGTCCACGCGCGCGACGACGACGAGCTCGTTGCGTGGGTCCATGCGAGCACCGTGATCTCCCACCGAGATCGCCGCGCCGAAGACGGTGCGCGGGTCGTCGCACGATGGGCCCGCGCGCTCGCCCACGGCCTGCCTCCGTCGCCCGAGGTGCTACGCGACATCGACGACACCACGTTTCGCGAACGCACGCTCCGGGCGCTCGACGCCGCCGATCTCGCCCCCGATGCATACCGCCGCTGCGAGGGACTGCAACGTGGCGTCTCGGGGTTCATCGTCGAGACCATTCCCGCGGCGCTGTACTGCTGGGCGCGAGCCGCTGAACACCCCGCGGCGGCGATCGAGACCGCGATTCGTCTCGGCGGCGATACCGACACGACGGGTGCCATCGTCGGCGCGTGGATGGGCGCTGCTCATGGAGCGCGCGGGCTGCCGAAACCATGGCTCGACGGACTCGTCGACTGGCCCCTGACTCGCACCCATCTCGTCGAACTCGCCGACGCCTTGCATGAAGGGAAGCCGCCGCCACGTCAGCGCTGGGTCGCCGCCTTTCCACGGAACCTCGCGATGATTGGGCTCATCGTTGGGCACGTTGGGATGCGGCTGCTGGGGCGCTGAACACTGCCAGCTCGGGCAGGATCGAGGCGAAACGCCCCGAGGCGCCGGTCCTGCGTGAGCCTGCACAGACACCGCGCGCAGCCCCATTTCGCGGTGCTAGGGTTCCGGCGTGGATGTCCCTGCGATCAACCCCGCCCTCGATCTCGACGACGAGATCGAACGCCTCCGCAAAGAGCGGAACGCGGTGATATTGGCGCATTACTACCAAGAGTCCGAGATCCAGCACCTCGCGGATTTCATCGGCGACTCCTTGCAGCTCGCCCGTGCCGCCCGAGACACCGAAGCCGACGTCATCGTCTTCTGCGGCGTCCACTTCATGGCCGAGACGGCCAAGATCCTCAACCCCGACCGCACCGTCCTTCTTCCCGACATGGACGCCGGGTGCTCCCTCGCAGACCGCTGCCCCGGCGACCGCTTCCGAGCCTGGCGCGCAAAGCACCCCGACGCCGTCGCCATCAGCTACATCAACTGCTCGGCCGACGTGAAGGCGGCCAGCGACATCATCTGCACCTCGTCCAACGCCAAGGCGATCGTCGACTCGGTCCCCAAGGACCAGCAGATCCTGTTCGCGCCCGACAAGAACCTCGGCCGCTGGCTCGTCCGCGAGACCGGCCGCGACATGCTCCTGTGGCAGGGGTCGTGCATCGTCCACGAGACCTTCAGTCATCGGAAGCTGATCGGCCTCAAGACGCGACACCCCAACGCCAAGATCATCGCGCACCCCGAGTGCGAGGATCACGTCCTCGACATGGCGGACTACATCGGCAGCACGAGCCGCCTGCTCGAGTACGCCACCACGTCCGAATTCGAGGAGTTCATCGTCGCGACCGAGCCCGGGATCATCACGCAGATGGAGCTCAAGGCGCCCGAGCGCACCTTCATTCCTGCCCCGCCCGAAGAGAACTGCGCCTGCAACGAGTGCCCCTTCATGCGACTGAACACCATGGAGAAGCTCTACCTGTGCCTTCGAGACATGAGCCCCGAACTCATCATGGACGAAGAGCTCCGCCTTGCCGCCAAGAAGCCCATCGACCGCATGCTCGAGCTGTCCGCCAAGGTGAAGTAGCGCCGACGCCACGAGCCCACGCCCGTCGGCATCGGCGGGCGTTTTGCGTGGTTCATTCCGCCGGGTCAGTCCGTCCGCGTGTCGAAAAGATGCCCGAAGTCGTCGTCGTCGAGATGGTCCAGGCCCACGGCCTGAAGCACCAGAGACCGCGAAACCGAAACCGACAAGCGCGTCCGCTCGGAGAAGTGCTGGGTGCGGCGGACGAGGCTCCGAGGATCGAGCTCGTACTCGAGCCGAACGGCGGCACTCTCGGCCTCGAGCTCGGCGAGTGCGCCGCGCAGCTCTTCGTAGTCACCCACCGCGGATTGGGATACGGGCGGCACCCAGGCCTCGCAAGTCCCCAGATGCCCCACCGGATTCAGGGCGAACCGGCGAAGTTGCATGCATCCGCGTCCGGCTCGGAGGCGCCCCTAGTTGATCTGCAGGATCTGCGGAGTCGGCTGCGACCGCCCCCGCATTTCTTGCTGCCGCATCGGCATTGCATCGATTGCGAGCATCAAATCCGTGAGCGAGACGGCGGCATCCCGCTGCCTCAACTTCTCTCCACCATCCTTGCCGACCAGCGCGACTTCGCACGCACCGACCCTCGGCTCGAAGCGCGCGCGCAACGTTGCGACGTCGTCGCGGTGCAGCGGCTGACCATCGAGGTTCGGTGGGTCCGTATCGAGGTCCAGCACGACGAGGTCACGCTCGCGAAGGCCATCTGCGTCGGCGTTGAGTGAAGCCGTCCATGCATCACGCCACTGCGACGCATCGGAACAGAACACGACGAGCACGCGCTTGCTCCACGCGAAGTCGTCCATCGACGCTCGACGAACAGGCGATCCTGACTCGCGGGGGCAGGTCGGTGCGATCGCACACAGCAGCGTCAAGACGATGGCTCGCACGAGCGTGCTCCTACACCCAAAGCGCCGCGAAGGCCCGCAAGGAACGGCTGCACATCGACCCGCGACGCGCCATCGCGCAGTTGCTCGAGCCACCGAACACACCATTCGCGAACCCAGTCCACGTCGACACCTTGCGTGGATGCATCCAAGGGTTGCAGCCGCGCAAGCGCACGCGCCAGCACGCCAGCGGCCCCGGCTGAACGGCCCGAGCCCAGCAACACCAGCGTTGCAGCAACTGGAATCAGCGCTTGCCAAAGATCATGCCGCTGTCGATTCCAAAGCGTTTCCAGGTGCTCGTGCGCGTCCCAATACGCCCCACGCTCCATGTCGCGTGCGTACCGCGAGAGCGCGTCGTGAACCTCGGACGACATCGTGCGTGCAGCATAGCGAGCGCGCGCGTCACGGGAGCGTTCCTTGACACGGTTGGTCTGCAAAGCGATGGTCCGGCGCAACGTCCCGGGCCGCGGCGACGTTGTGCCGACGAGCCCCGAGACATCGATGGAGATCGTGAGCGAACCGCCGCGCCCCGAAGACGCACCCGGGTCGACGGCGCACAAGCCCATCGGCGTTGATGCGTTCGCCGACGACCCCTGCGCAGCATATCGAGCGGTTCGCGCGGCCACGAGCCGGCTGTGTGAGCCCCTGGAGGTCGAGGATTACGGCCTGCAGTCGATGCCGGACACCAGCCCGGTCAAGTGGCATCTCGCCCACACCGCCTGGTTCGTCGAGACGTTCGTGCTCGCCGAGGTCGTCCCGAACTACGCACCGTTTCATCCGCAGTTCGGCTACCTCTTCAACTCCTACTACGAGACCGTCGGCCGCATGCACCCGCGACCGCAGCGTGGGTTGCTGTCACGACCCACCGTCTCCGAAGTCCAGCGGTATCGACTGCACGTCGACGAGCAGATGTTTCGCTGGCTCGAGACCGGCACCGCCACGCGCGAGCAGCTCGCCGTGGTCGAGCTCGGGCTGCATCACGAGCAGCAGCACCAAGAGCTCATCCTCACCGACCTCAAGCACGGCCTCTCGCACAACGCGATGCGGCCGACCTATGTGGCGCAGCTCCAGCGCCCCCCCAGCCTCACAGGCGCCGCGCGCCCGATGAAATGGCTCGCGCACGAAGGCGGCGTCCACCCAGTCGGGTTCGGCGGCGAGGGCTTTCACTTCGACAACGAAGGCCCCCGGCACGATACGCTGCTTCAGCCCTTCGAAATCGCCGACCGCCCGGTCACCTGCGGCGAGTACCTCGCGTTCATCCAGGACGGCGGATACCAGCGGGCCGACCTGTGGCTCTCGGCTGGATGGGCCGCCGTACAGCAGCGCGGCTGGACGGCGCCATTGTACTGGGAGGCCCGCGGGGACGAGTGGGCCCTGTTCACGCTGCACGGCATGCAAGCGCTCGACCCTGCCGAGCCCGTCGTTCACGTGAGCCTGTTCGAAGCCGACGCCTACGCTCGCTGGGCCGGCGCTCGGCTGCCCACGGAGTTCGAGTGGGAACACGCGCTCGGGCACCGCCCGCCAACCGGAACGTTCCAAGAGAGCGGTGCGCATCACCCCCGCCCCGTCGGCGACGGCGTTCATGCGTTCGGCGACGCGTGGGTGTGGACGCGAAGCGCCTACGGCCCCTACCCCGGGTATCAAGCCCCCGCAGGCGCGCTCGGTGAGTACAACGGCAAGTTCATGTGCAGCCAGCTGGTGCTGCGCGGCGGCTCCTGTGCCACCCCGCGCGCGCACGTGCGCCCGACCTACCGCAACTTCTTCTACCCCCCCGACCGCTGGCAGTTCAGCGGCATTCGACTCGCGAGAGAGCCATGACCGCACACGCCAACGCATCCCTCGAGCTCACCGACCTCGAGCCCAGCTCCGCCGACCTCACCGCGCAGGTGGTCGAAGGGCTCTCCAAGCCGCAGAAAACGCTGCCCACCGCGTTCTTGTACGACGAGGCCGGGTCGGACCTGTTCGACCAGATCACCGACCTGCCCGAGTACTACCCCACGCGCACCGAGCTCTCGATCATGGATGCCCACCTGCCCGCGATGGCAGAGGCGATCGGCCCCGAGGCGATGATCATCGAGTACGGCAGCGGGACGGGGCTCAAGACGCGGCGTCTCCTCGGCGCGCTCGACCGACCCGTCGCGTACGTACCGGTCGAGATCTCGCGCGAGTTCCTGATGACTTCGGCCGAAGCGCTCAACGCCGAGTTTCCGAACATCGAAGTCCTGCCGGTGTGCGCCGACTTCACGCTGCCGTTCGAGGTCCCGCTCGCGCAGACCCGCGCGCGGCGTCGCGTGCTGTACTTCCCCGGGTCCACCATCGGCAACTTCTACCGGGACTTCGCCATCCGCCTGCTCCGCCAGATGCACGCCGAAGTGGGCAAGGGCGGCGGCGCGCTGCTCGGTGTCGACCTCAAGAAAGACGTCGACGTGCTCGAGGCCGCCTACAACGACAGCGCGGGCGTGACGGCCAAGTTCAACCTCAACCTGCTCGAGCGAGCCAACCGCGAGCTCGGCTGCGACTTCGACCTCTCGGCCTTCCGCCACCGTGCCGTGTGGAACGAGCGCCGCGGCGCGATCGAGATGCGCCTGTACGCGCGCCGTCCCACCGCCGTCACCGTCGGCGGCAAGCGGTTCACCCTCGACCGCGACGAGTGGATCCATTCCGAGGATTCGCACAAGTACGGCCTGGACGAGTTCGCGGCGATGGCCAGCAAGAGCGGCTTCGACGTGAAGACGGTCTGGACGGACGCCGACCAGCTCTTCAGCGTGCAGTACCTCGAAGCGCGCTGAGAGACGTCGTCAAGCCGCCGTTGCCACCAGCTCGAACGCGCCCATCGAACCACTCGCATCGTCGCGAACCTTCACCGTGGTCGGCGTGATGGCGAACGCCGGGTCCCCATCGTCACGGGTTACACCGCGTTCTTCTGCGGTTCCGCCCGAACACGGAAGAACGCTGCCATCGTCGCCGTACAGGACGACATCGCCGCACGCGAACCGGGCATTGCACGTCCCTTCATCAGCTGGCCAAAGCCACGCGTGGCAAGTGTCTCCAGCCGCGACGTCCGGCAGCCCGGTCACCGAACCGACGGTGAACGTCGTCCTCTCGATCCCAGCGACCAGGGCGGGCTTGAGCGTCTTGCACCCCATCGGTGCTTTGTCCGACCCGTCGCACCCGATATCGACGAACGATCGTGCACGCTCGGGCTCGTCGAACATCAGCAACTCTGCGGCGGCATAGCAGTTGTGGTTCTTCGCCACGGTCGCCGTCTCGCACGCGTGCGCGAGTAGACCCGCACCGAGCTCACGATTCGGCGCAGCTCCGACACCGCGGTGTACGAACGCACCGAGACGGTGACAGAGGAGCTCTCGGTCGAGTGCCTCCGTCGCATTTGCACATTCATAGCCGACCCATAACCGCCCCTGCTCGGGGAACACGGCGTCACACTGGTAGTAGGACCACCCGGTCTGCTTGCATCGCTCGATCGTCGTAGCCGGGTCGGATGCGCTGATGCCGGTTCTTTCCGGTCTGAGTTCCGGCTCGGATTTCGGCAGGCTCGCGAGATACCCCGGCACGGTTGTCGGCGCTGGCGTGGGCGAAGCGGAGGGCGGCGGCGTTTCGGGTGCGGGGTCAGCTTCTCGCGTGGCCGGGTTACAGGCGAAGAGTCCAATCACCAATGCAAGTCCGACGCGCGATTCCACCGAAGTCATGCACACCGTTACCAGAGTGAGTCGAGGGTCGTCGAGGGTTTCGCATCGTCGACCGTGCGCTACGCTGAGTCCGTGTCCGCGTCGTCCGACCACGCCGCCGCGCTGCTTGCGATGGCGGCGCGCGACCTCGCAGTCCGGGAGCGGCTGGCGGCCGACGGCTCGCTGTTCGACGGCTATCACCCGCACATGGAGCATGTGCATCTCGAGCACGCAGCGCGGTTGAGCGACCTGATCGACGACATTGGCTGGCCCAACGTCGAGTTGGTCGGAGCCGAGGCGGCCGAGGCGGCCTGGCTGATTTTGCAGCATGCGATCTCGATGCCTGCGCTGCAGCGTCGAGGCCTCGCGCTGCTGGAAACCGAGGCCGCGCATGATCGTGCCGAAGCCTCGAACGTGGCCATGCTCGAGGACCGGATTCGCGTGTTCGAGGGCCGCGCGCAGCGCTTCGGGACCCAGTTCGACTGGGATGCGAACGGACAGCTGAGCCCGCATCCGATCGAAGACCCGGCCGGGGTGGACGCGCGTCGTCGTGAGGTTGGCCTGCCTCCCCTCGACGAGACGACGGCCAAGCACCGACGGAGGGCCCGCGAAGAGGGCGAGCATCCGCCAGACGACGCCGCCGCGCGTCGGGCACAAGCCGACGCCTGGGCGCGACGCGTCGGCTGGCGAGACTGAAGCAGCATTGCCGCGCTCGGATGCTCTACCCCACGCGCATCGTCTTCAGCCTTCGACCTGAGCGAGCAGAAAGTCCAACGTCCGCACGGCATAGTCGTCGTACAACTTGTGCTCGGCCATCATGATCTGGATCTGGTCGAGCACGCCACCCTGTGCGGCGGAGCCGAGCAGCAGTTCGAAGGCCTCCGGCTCGGCCTGCGCCAGCGCGACGAGTTCCGCTCCGGTCACGGTGAAGACACCGGCTTCGTTCACCACACCCGCCGCCACGAGTTCCTCGGTGATCCCGATCGACTCGGCGATGTCGATGCCGTCGACGCGTGCGAACCGTTCGGGGTACAGCGGTGAACTCGGATGAACATGGATCTCGCTCGGAATGCCCCGCTCGAGAAGCATCGCGTGCCTCGCCTCGGCTGAGGCGTTGTCGACCTGCTCATTCGGATCGTTCCCGCACAGGAACCAGGCCGTCGGCGTGGCGGTTGCATTGGCGGACGCCTGCGTACCATCAGCGCAATAGGCCGCGGCACCGGCGAGCAGTCCCGAAGCCCCAAGCGCGATTGAGAACGCGCCGCCGTTGGACATGCCAACGGCAAACACCGGAGCGTTCTTGGGAAGATCGGCGAGTTCATGGAGCTCGGCGACCGCACGTTCGACGTTGGCGAAATCGACGTTGTCAGAACTCAGCGCGACCTCCCAGCGGAGGTTTCCGTTGCCATCGAGGTCGCCCGCGTCGACCTCCTCGGCATCGAGGGAAGCGACGACCAGGCCCCGACCGGCAGCGAGTCGGGCAATGTATCCGGCCTCCGCCTTTTCGACGAAGGCTCCGCTGCCACCTGTGCCGTGGAACAGGAGCAGCATCCCGCGCGGCTGAGGTGGCGCAAACCATCGAAGTGTCTTGCCGCGGTCTCGACCTGAGAACTTCGTCGTTGAGAAAGCGAAGTCGACAGGCTGGAGCTGGGCGCTGAGTTCGACGTCTGAGGCCGGCATGACGAACTGTGTGTGCCACTCTCCCGCGTCGTCCACCGTCACCGCATCGCCTGTCCACTGCACGACCTGCTGCGTTGCGGGGTCGAGCGCTGCCCACACATGCACGGTATCCCCCGGTTCGAATAGACCACCTCCGTAGCCGTGCTCAACGGTGACCGTGAACTGCAGCGCCGCACCCGACGACCCGTCAGCTTCATCCTCGGCCGTCGAGCTTTCAGCATCATGGGTATCGACCCCCGTCGAGGTGCCCGAGGACGTTTCTTCGGACGACCCGGTGGTGGCCGCGCCCGCGTTCGCATCCGGCCCGCCGCTCATCCTACATGCCGCCAGCAGCAAAACCCCTGTCACGCTCGATGACCGCATGCAGGGCACGATGCGTCGCGCTGCACGGCGATTCAATTGACGAGATTACGTATTCTCACCGCAGCGGTACGTTCATCTCCGCGTGCATCTGCACGCCCAGAGCCCGCACTCCGCCCCTGATCGCGGACTACTCACCAACGAGATACGTGACCGACACGCGCGCCAGGTCGCCCTTGGGGAACAGCGCCTGGAACTCGGCCGGACCTGGCTTCAGGCCGGCCTGGCCCGCGGCACGAAGCACCTCGGCGTGCTCGACCGTGTACTGGTTCGAGAAGCCGTGGGTGAGGTCGTAGCCGATTGTGGGCGTACGCCCGGGGTCGGCCGCGACGACGCGGGCGGGCAGCGTGTGCAGCTCGATGAACAACCAGCCGTAGCGCGCGACGTACGGGCTCCAGCGGCTCATGAACCCGACGAGGTCGGCCGCGAGCGCCTGCCCGGTGACCACGCGTCCCCCAGGCTCGACGAAGGCTCCGTCGGTGCTGCTGCTCGGGGTGCCCGCGGTCTCTCGCCAGATCCGGTTGTGGATCAGCATCGAGTTGGTGTGCAGCGCGTCGGCGGCAGAGACCACGTGGTCGCCATCGCAGATTCCAAGCGCGCGGATGCCGGCATCGAGCGAGTCCGGATCCGCAATGTCGATCGCCGCGTCCACGACGTGTGCGTTGGGGACACCACCCGCCGCGAGGGTCTCGCGCGTCTTCTCCCGAGAGGCGAGGTTGAGGTCGGAGCCGATGAACGCCACCGGCTTGGAGAAGAAGTTCCAGCTCAAGCGGTCGCGCAAGACCTCAGCGATGTGGCGCAAGAACGTGCCGTCGCCACATCCGGTGTCGCAGACGGCTCGCGGGTAGTCCTCGCGCGAGAAGATGCGCCGCACGATCTCGTCGACCTTGGCGAAGTACAGCGCGTGCGAGCCACCGCTGCCCCAGATGTTGAGGCGACGGTCCACGTGCGACTCGTGCCCTGCCGCCGTGGGCGGGAACATCCGCGCGAAGTCGCCGTTGCGGAAGATGAGTTCCTCGGCCCGCCGCAGCAGCGGTAGATAGCTCAGCGTCACGGCGTACGCGGACGCGAAGAAGACGACCGCCCGCCCCTGCTTGGTCAGCGCGTCGGCGTCGAGGTCGTACCAGCGCAGCGCGGCCAGAGCCGGCAGGATTTCTTCGCGTACCCGCCTCCGCGCCCGGGGCCGCACGGACGTCGGCACGACGACCTGGTCGTCCACGAGGACCTCGCGCCCCTCGCCCTCGATGGCGACGAAGCGATGCCGGGACAGCGCGACGGCCAGCGGCGCTGCGAGGCCGCCTTCGAGGTGCGCGACGAGTCGCTCACGCACCGCCGCGTGCTCGGGCTCCACCTCGGGCAGGTCGAACTGACGCCGGACCAGGTCCGCCATCTCTTCGATCGACGGCACACCTTCGGGGGCGGCGATCGGCGTGAGCAGGTACGCCGCGAGCTCCTCCGAGAAGGCGAGGAAGGCCTCGACGCGATCGAGTCGTGGACCCATCCCCTGCAGCAGTCGCGCCGCGCAGCGGCCCGCGTCGGTCAGCGTCACGACCCGCGCCGCGTCGAGGTCGGCTTGGGATTGGGGGGCCTCCCATCCCGTGATCCAGCCCGACGAGGCCAATGCACGCAGGGCGAGGTTGAGGTATCCGCGCCGCGCGGAGAACTCTCGCTGCAGCGTCCGGGCGTCGATGCCTCCGTCGAGCGCGTCGAAGACCCGGCGGCGAACGAACACGGCCAGCAGTGGCAGCAGCGCGAGCCCGTCCTGTTGCGCAAACACCCGGCGACGTGCGGCGAGGCGGTCGGCCTTGGACGTGGACTCGAAAAGGGGCTGCACGGCCTCAGTGTATCCGCGACCCACCGCCCCTCCCGGGCCCAGCCACGCGAGCTAGCTCGCACGTCACGAAAAAACGCGGCCGGCAACGAGTGCCAGCCGCGTCTTTGGACACGAGGTGCCGCGCTTATTCCTCGGGAGAACCGAACACGTTGCAGAGCGTCGGGCCACCCTGCGAGAGCGACAGCCACGAGGGCACGATCGTCTGCTGCGTGCAGTCGGTGCGGATGATCTCTTCTTCGCGCACGCCGTCGAGCGTGTAGTGCTTGCTCTGGAACCGCCAGAACTTCCGGTACGCCTTCGAGAAGAGCATCAAGAAGTAGCGCAGGTAGTACAGGTCGCCTTCGGCAGCGTCCTGGACCTTCACGAGGCCACCCGCCGTCGCCTGGTAGAAGGCGCCGTTCATACCGATGGTCGTGGTGAGTCCGCCACCGGAGTAGTACGGGCCCGTTCCCGCGAGAACCTCGAACTTGAACTCGCCCGTCTTCATCGAGACCGTCTGCATGTAGTAGGCGTCGATGGGTGGAACGGACGCTTCGGTGACCTCGTCCACGCGCTGGCCGTGGAAGTAGATCAGCCCCGTGAGCGTGGAGAGTTTCGGCACCGAGTTGGTGCGCACCTCGGGGTTGGTCCACTTGATGTCGCAGCCGCTCTCGTCGGGGCGGATGTCCACGCGGGTCATGCCACCCGCCATGTTGCGGTAGTCACCGAAGAACGGCGGTAAGCTCTGGCCCGGCCCGAGTACGATCGGCGAAGGCGCTCCGTACCAGTTGCTCACCACGATGCTGCGTCGGTTGCCGATGACCGAGAGATCGTTGGCGCTCGTTCCCGGCTCGAACAGCGGCACCTTGCAGATCTCCCGGTCACCGTGGATATCCGCGCCTCGCTTGTAGACGAGCAGGTTGATTTGCGGCGAATCGTTGTCGGTGATGGCGATGTAGTCGCGGCCGAGGAGCGTGGGCGTTGCGCCCGAACCGTCGGAGAACAGGCCTGACTCGGGCGGCTTGGGTACCGAGTCATACGGCTCGCGCCACGTAGCGACGGGCTCTCCGGTGTCTTCGTCGGCATCGAACCGGTACAGCGCCGTGTCGGTGACGAGGTAGACGCCTTCTTCACCCACGGCCAGGCCGTTCTCGGTCCGCTCGCCAGGAAGGAACGTGGTCCGCTGCACGCCGTCGTTGTCGACGTAGCCGACGGTCACGCCGCCGATGTCGTCACCTCCGACGGTCGCGTACCAGTACTGCCCCTCGAAGTCGGGCAGGATGTCGAACATGGTGTCGCCCTCGGGAATGCCGGAGCTGAGGTCCAGCGGCTCGGAGAACTCCCAGCTGATTGCGCCGGTGACGGGGTCCTCGACCTGCTTGTAGAGGTCGAGCGTGCCATCGGCACCGCCGTTGATGACTGAATCATCTGCCAGTACGTGCGGGTAGTTTCCGCCACCAATGTTCTCGCCATCGAACTCGCCCGTGAAGAACGGGGTCGAGGCGACCACGTCGAGGGTGTCCGGATCGAGCAGGTACAGCACGCCGGACTCGGCGGCCGGGTTGGCGGCGAGCTCTGGGTTGCCGCAGGTCGTGATGATGCGTCCGTTGGAGTCCACGCGCGGCGTCCCGCAGAGCGCGTATGCGCGCGTCAGGACCTGCGGTTGGATGCCCAGCGGCGCGGGGAAGTCGGTCGTGTCCGAGTTGTAGTGGTCGTCGTGGAAGACGCTCTGCTCGCCCAAGAAGGGGTGCTCGATGACGTCCTTCGGCGGCATGGGTCGGGGCTTCGCGGGCTTGCCGTCGAAGACCGGTACGGATTCGAGCCCTGGCCCGTCCGGAATTGGCATCGCGCACGCAGCGCACCCCAAGATCATCAGGCCTCCCGCGGCCCTTGCTACCGTTCGAATCATCGTTTCTCCCATCCTGGAGGGCCGTCTAAGCTCCAATTAGACGACATTCCACATGCAATAGAGAGCACATATTTTTCAATCGTCAAATCGTTTGTGAGTTTTTTGGCCGGTTCGCGGCCGAAGCGAGTTCCCCACGTTGCGGAAATGCCCGAGACGCTGTCAGAACGTTGATCCGGAGTTGGTCGCACCCGCTTGACCCGAGGCCCGGCCCGCCCTAGTCATCCCTAGCGATGCGCACAGGACCGGCGCGACTCCCCATTGAACGGCTGGCGGAGGAAGAAGGGTTTGCCTTCTACTCCTGGGGATCGCTGTTCCTGAGCTTCAACGGGGTGCAGGCGTCGGACGCGTACTTCGACGCGTTCGACAGCTCGCTCAAGCTCCACATGCGGCGCAACCCGGAGTCGGTCTTCATGTACTCGATCCACCGGATCGACCGCGTGACCTCGCAGCCGAGCGCAGAATCGCGCAAGAAGAGCGCGGATTTGCTCAAGCTGGTCGACCCGATTCTGCATGGCAACGTCATGGTCTTCGACGTGCGCGGCATGACCGGCGCCATCATCCGCACGTTCGTCAGCGGCGTGTTCCTGCTGACCCGCAGCAAGGTGCGCAACAAGGTCTGCGACGACCCGGTCGAGGGCGCGCAGTGGCTTCGCGACCTCGAGCCGCCCGTCGTGCCCGACCTCGCCGAAAACTACGAAGCGTTCTTGCGGACGGCCCTCACCGAAGCCGACCGCATCATGGGCCCCAGCCCGCGCACCCGCTGAGCACTCCACGATACGCTCGCGTACCGTGCAGCCGCTGGCGTTCTTCGACCGCGCGATGATGGGGCACGACCCCGGTCCTTCGCATCCTGAGTGTCCGGACCGGCTGCGCGCGATCGAAGCCGCGCTCGATGGTGCAGACCTCGCCCTCGAGGCGGCGGGCGAAGCCGATCGAGACGCGCTGCTGCGCGTGCATGAAGCGGACTACGTCGACCGCATCCTCGCGCTGCGCGACGAAGAAACCTCGCTCGACGCCGACACGCACGTCTCCGCCGGAAGCGTGCGCGCGGCTCTTCTGGCGGCCGGCTCGGCTGTTGCTGCCGTGGATGCGACGCTCGACGACGGCGCGGCCCCGTTCGCCTTGATCCGTCCCCCGGGTCACCACGCGGAGGCAGGGCGCGCGATGGGCTTCTGCCTGTTCAACAGCGTGGCCGTTGCGGCGGCCCATGCTCGCCACGCACGGGGCCTGGAGCGGGTGCTCGTGCTCGACTGGGACGTCCACCACGGCAACGGCACCGAGCACATGTTCGAGGATGCGTCGGACGTGCTGTTCATCTCGACGCACCAGCATCCGCACTACCCCGGGACCGGCGCGGCGACGGACGTGGGCAAAGCCGCCGGGCGAGGGTTCACCGTGAACGTTCCGATGGAGAGCGGGTGCACCGACGGCGACATGCTTCGCGTCTTCGATGACTTGATCGATCCGGTCGTGGACCAGTTCGCGCCGCAGTTGATCCTGGTGTCGGCAGGCTTCGACGCGCATCGCGAAGATCCGCTCGGCGGACAACGACTCACCGACGAGGGCTTTGCCGCGATGTGCGGGCGCGTCCAGGCCATGGCCCGTCGCCACGCCCAAGGCCGGCTCGCGCTGCTGCTCGAGGGCGGGTATGCGATCACTGCGCTGGCCCGAAGCGTGGCCGCCTGTCTGGAGGTCCTGGCGGGTGACACCGCACCGCCGGGCGAACGACAAACGACCGCCGCGGGCGAGCGAGCCCTACGAAACGCGGTCTCGGCACAGCAGCCGTTCTGGAAACTCTGAGCCGACGCCGCGCGCAGAGGTAGGCTCGTGGAGTGACCGCGCAGAAGCCTCGTGTTCCCGCACGTCCGCCGTCGGCCGAGGAGACCGGGCGCATCCCGACGAACTCACTGGGTGGGGCCGACACGATCGCGGGCGAGGAGCGCCCCGAGGTGCCGGAGTCTGCGCGGGCCGTGGATGAACGCTACCGCGACGAAGGCAGGCTCGGGCGCGGCGGCATGGGCGAGGTCCGGCTGTGCCACGACCGACGGATCGGTCGCGAAGTCGCGCTGAAGGTGATCCGCGCCGACCGGGCCGAAGAGCAGCACGACCGCAACCGCTTCTTCAAAGAGGCGAAGGTGCAGGGGCAGCTCGAGCACCCGGCGGTCGTTCCCGTCTACGACCTCGACTCCACGGGTGACGGGCATCCGTACTTCACGATGAAGCGCGTGGCCGGCAAGACGCTGGCCGACGTCATCCGCGAAGACGATGACGCCGACTACTCGCGACGTAAGTTGCTCTCTGCCTTCACACAGGTCTGCCTCGCCGTGGACTACGCGCACGAGCAAGGCATCGTCCATCGAGACCTTAAGCCTTCCAACATCATGCTCGGCGATTTCGGGGAGGTCTACGTACTCGACTGGGGCCTCGCCAAGACGATGGACGAGGAAGACCGCACCGCAGTGGAGCAGCCTGCTTCGTTCGATGAGCTCGACTCCGGATCCGAGACGCTCGACGGCGAAGTGCTCGGCACGCCCGGATACATGGCGCCCGAGCAGCTCGAAGGCGTGCACGGAGACGTTGGTCCATACACCGACGTCTACGCGCTCGGAGCCATCCTCTTCGAGCTGCTCACGGGCGAGCCGCTGCATCCCCGGAAGACCGCCCAGCAAGCGATCGGCTCGACGATCAGCGGTGCGAACGCAATGGCCCACGCGCGCTGCCCCGAGCGCAACGTGCCACCCGAGCTCGAGGCCATCTGCGTTCGCGCCACGAAGTACGATCGCGAGGAGCGCTTCGCCAGCGTGCGAGCCCTGCATGAAGCCGTGGAGCGCTTTCTCGACGGTGACCGCGACGCCCAGCTTCGTCGCGACCTCGCGCAGCGCTACGCCGACCAAGCCGTTGCAGCGTTCGCCACCCTCGACCAGCCCGGCGACGCGACCTCGACCCGTCGCGAGGTCATGGAGATGGTCTCGCGCGCGCTGGCCTTCGACCCCGAACACGGTGAGGCTCGGACCACCTTGATGCAGCTGCTCACGCGCCCTTCGGCCGAGGTGCCGCTGGTCGTCCGCGAGCAGCTCGACACGGGGCGCCGAGAAGGTGCCCGCAAAGCCGCGCGGGGCGGCGTGTCGGCGTACATCGCATGGCTGCCGTTCGCGGGCGTCACCCTGATCATGGGCGTGCGGTCGTGGTGGCTCGTGGCCGCAATCCTCGGCCTCATCGCCTCGGGGATTGGAATCTCCTACCTCGGATCGCGCGCGAAGAACGTCGACGCGTGGACCACCGCGTCACTTCTCGTCAGCACGGTCACGCTGATCGTCCTCAGCCGCCTCGTCGGGCCCTTGGTGCTCATTCCCGGCCTCGCGGGGGCCAACGCGCTGTCGTTCACGGCGCATGCCACGGGCCGGCGGCGCATCGCGTTCGTCTCGGTGGCCGCGCTCGCCGTCATCGTGCCGCTGCTGCTCGAACTCACCGGCGTATGGGCGCCGTCGTACGTCTTCACCGACGCCGGCATGCTCGTCGTTCCGCACCTGGCCTCGCTGCCCGACGTCGCCACCCTGTCGCTTCTGATCCTCGCCAGCGTCACCACCGTGGTCCTGCCCGCGCTGCTCATGCGCGAGGCCCGGGACAGCGTCGAGGACAGTCGCGAGCAACTCGCCGTTCAGGCCTGGCAGCTTCGACAGCTGGTTCCCGACGCCGAGTCGGCCGCGGGCTGAACCTCTACCCCGCCCGCAGAGGCGAGCAGGGTGCTCGCAGCCTACGACTCCACGGGGACTTCGGTGATCTCAAAAATCGAGGTCGTTCCGCTGACCTCGTTCGTGACGATCAGCAGCGGGTTCTCGGTGGGGCTGTCGTCGGCCGACACGAAGAGCATGCCCTCGGGCGCGAGGTCGTCGGCGGTCCCGGCTTCTGCGTCGCCCGAGAAGTCGCGTGGGTTCACGTAGCTGTGGAACACCGGTGCGGTCGGATCGGAGACGTCCCAGGTCATGAAGCCGCCGATCCGCTCCAAGCCCGTGAACACGTACGGCGTGCCAAATGCCGTCCCAACCGTGACTCCTTCAGGCTCGGGGCCCTTGTTGTCGCTTCGGCTCTCGAAGGATCCGTTCTCGTCGTTGTTGGCGTTGAAGTCGTCGGGGAAGGCGGCGGCCGTGACTTGCTCAATCTCGTCGCCGCTGTCCCACACGAGCGCGCCGGCTGCGTCGAAGATCGAGACGGAGCGCGAGCCGAAGCAGTACAGCTCGTCGTAGTCCCCATCCATGTCGGTGTCGCCGTTGGCAAGCGTGATGGTGAGACGGCCGAATGCTTCGTCTTCTTGGAGTTCGGCTGCATCCGGGAACGCGACGGGATCTAGCGTGATGTCGGCGAGGCGCTCTTCCTCTTCGAAGCCGTCGTACTCCCGGCCGTCCCCCTCGTTGGCGGTCACGATGAAGGTCTCGCCACCGACGTCGAATGCCGCAATGGCATCAGGCATGCGCATGCCGAGTACGGGCCCCGTCCGGAGGTCGATGGTGTCGTCGCGGTCGCTGGGGTCGAGCGGCACGACGCTGTGGTCCTGGAAGCCAAGTCCGATCACGTCGGTGACCGTGCCGGTCGCGACGTCGATGATGGCGAGGGCGTTGTTTTCCTGCAGGCTGACCCAGGCCGTCTCGCCGTTCGGGGCCACCGCAACGTACTCAGGCTCGAGGTCCTGCGCGATGCTGGCACCCGGCCCGAAGACCCGCGTGCTGGCGTCGATATCGGCCATCGTGAGAGCAGTGAAGTCTGCAGTGGTCACGTCGGCGTCCTCAACGTCGGCCACGCCGCCGCTGACGTCGATGATGCTGATCGAACCTTCGGGGTCGATCTGGCCCGCGTCATAGCCATCAGGCTCCCCTTCGTTGGCGACAAACACGGTGGTGCCGTCAGGGCCGAACGTCACCATGTCGGGCAGCGCACCCACGGTGACGCTGCCCAGCTCGGTACCATCTGCGTCGAAGAACAGAACGCGGCCGTCGCTGATGCCGTCGGCCGCGGGAAACGCCGCCGCAACGACACCATCTGCGACCGCCACTGAAGTTGGACCCGCGAGGTCCGGGCCGTCGGTGCCCATCGTTTGCACGAACACAGGCGCGGTCGGGTCCGAGAGGTCCAAGACGTCGATCGATCCGGTGTTCCCGTTGGTGATGAAGAGGCTCTGGCTCACCGCATCGAAGGCTGCGATTTCCGCGGCTCCCTCGTCGAAGATGTCGGCCAGAGGCTCCGGCGCATAGCGGCCGATTCGGGTGATCTCGATCGTGTTGGCGATTGCACCGCCCGTGCTTCCCGACGAATCGCTGCCAGATGCCGAGCTGTCGAGGCTGCTGGTCGACCCGGAGCCACGTGTGGGATCCGGCTCGGTGGTGGACATCCCCGTCGTTCCTCCGGAACCCGACGTGCCAGGGTCCATCGGAATCGGGTTGACCATCGTCGTCGACGCATCGACACCATCGGTCTCCGTATCCGCGGCCGCGTCGTCACCACAACCGGGAAGCATCACGGAGAGCAGGGTGGAGAGAAGAAGGGGGGAGCGCTCGTGGGAAGAAACCATCGCGGGCGCATCAAAGGGCTTGTTCGTGGCGCCGACGTCTCGTCGCGTCGTCAGTTCGGCCAAACCGAGGTCACGTGTGTGCAACTCGGCGATCCCGCGGCCCGGTCGATTCCTGGGAACCCTCGGGCCGCGCGGTTGTCGGGGGAGGCATGGGTGCGGGTTCGAGGATTTTGCTGCTGTCGGCCGTCGTCGTCGGGGCGAGTTGTACCCAGGTGGGCCCGGAGCCCAAGGCCGACGTTCGGGTCGAGACCGCCGAGCTGACCGAGATCGATGGTCCCGCTGAAGCACCCTTGAGCCTCACGGCCACCGACGGTACGGGGCTGGAGCTCGTCGCGCTCGACGTGAAGTCGGCCGTGCAGGCTCCGCTGGCGCTGACAGAGCTGCGCCTCACCTTCGAGAACCCCCTCGACCGCGTAATCGCGGGCCAGTTCACGATCGACCTTCCGGCCGGCGCGGGCCTGTCACGCTTCGCGATGAAGATCGACGGGCACTGGCAGGAGGGCGAGGTGCTCGAAAAGCAGCGAGCGCGGGAGATCTACGACGACTTCCTGCACCGCAGAGTCGACCCGGCGCTCCTGCAGAAGCAAGCGGGCAACCGCTTCAGCGCCAAGGTGTTCCCCATCCCTGCGCGTGGGCGCAAGGAGCTGATCATCAGCTACACCGAAACGCTCGAGGGACCGCAAGCCCCCTACCGGCTGCCGCTTCGCGGGCTGCCGAAGCTTGGCTCCTTCGACGTCCAGGTTCACGTCGATGAGCCCGATGGAAGCGGTGGCCTGTCCCGACGCGTCGTCGAACGCCATGAGCAGGCGTTCGAGCCGCGCGGCGATCTTCTCGTGCGCACCGAAGGCACGCCCCCGACGGTGGCCCTGCGCGGAGACGCCGGCGTGCTCGTGCGAACCGTCGTGCCCGGCACCGCCACCGAGGCCGACCTGACCGCGATCACCATCGCGTTCGACAGCAGCGCATCCCGCTCCGCCGGCTACGGCGCCCGCGTTCGACATCTCTCGGACGTGATGGCGAGCCTTGCCGACGTGCAGCCCGACCTGCCGGTCCGCGTCGTGGCGTTCGACCAGTCCGTCGACACGGTCTTCGAAGGCACTGCGCGCTCGTTTGGGCCTCCAGCCGTGGAGGCGCTGCTCGGACGCCGAGCGTTGGGTGCTTCGAACGTGGAAGAACTCTTCACCGCGCTGGCCGAAGGCCCCGCGCTGAGCCGCCTCGTCGTCTTCTCCGACGGCGTGGCCACGGCTGGCGACCGTACGCTGGCCGGCCTGCGCGAGGGCCTCGAGGCGTTGGGTGAACGCGGCCTGCAGCGCATGGACGCCGTGGTCGACTCTCGCGGCGGCGACACGGCCCTGATGAAGGCGCTCGTCACCGACGTCTTGCCGCAGCCCGGCGCAATCGCTCGAGACGACCACGCAGCGGCGACGATCCTTCGTCGACTGCGGCGGCCCATGCTCGCGGACATCACACCCAAGGTCGAAGGCGCAGAGCGGATCTGGCCTGCGTCCTTCAACGGTGTCCAGCCAGGCGACGCGGTGCTGCTGTACGCGATGGATGCTCCCAAAGGGCCAATCGCGGTGGATTTCAGCGGCGGACACGAGGACACGGTGACCGTCGACCCGGTGAAGGTCCCTGGCCCGCTCATCAATCGCGCACTGGCGACCGCCAAGATCGAAGCGCTCACGCTCGACCACGGCGCCGCCGAAGACGAGAAGGACAAGGCCTGGCTCGCCGAGCAGATCACGACGCAGTCGAAGAAGTGGCGCATCGTCTCGGACTTCACCGCGATGCTGGTTCTGGAGACGGACGCGGACTACGAGCGCTACGACATCGATCGAGATGCCACGCTCGACATCCTCACCGTGGGTGACGATGGCGCAACCATCGTCGGGGCGTCACGCAAGAAGACCGAGCACGACGATGACGAGGCAGGCGGCGACGGCCGCCGCCGCAAGTCCGGGCTGTACGCGCGCCGCGGGCCCGAGGACGGCGAAGGCAGAATGGCCGGGCAAGGCTCCAACGCGGGGATCCTCGGGATGATGCAGCAAGAGTCCGGCCACTTCCTCGCGTCCCCGTACGGAGGTGCGTTCGCGGTCGGGAACGACGATGAAGACGTCTGGGGCGGACTCACCGGCAGCGAAGTCGGGGAGGCGTTCGGCGTCGGCGGCCTCGGCCTCGTCGGCAGCGGCGGCGGCGGTGGCGGGACGGCCTCGGGTGGTCTCGGGCTCGGACTCAGCAACGGGTACGGCTCGTTCAGTCGCGGCCGTCGGGTTCCCACGGTGAGAATCGAACGCGTCCGCGCGAGCAAGGGGCTGGACGGGGACATCGTCCGCCGCATCATTCGGGCGCACATCAACGAGGTCCGCCACTGCTACAACCAGGTCCTGGATGCGCGACCCAACGCCCGCGCAAACGTGAAGCTGACGCTGTCGATCAGCGCCGAAGGCCGAGTCGTGACCACCGACAGCGGTACCGCGCGCGGCCTGCCTCGCTCGGCGCACCGCTGCATCGAGAGCGCAGTGAAGCGATGGAAGTTTCCCAAGCCCCGCGGCGGCGTTCGCGTCGACGCCACGGGCACGCTCACGCTCCGCCCGCTGGCCCCTCGCCATCGCCGCTCACGACGCAGCATCGGCCAGCGTCCCCCCACGTACGGCGTCCGCGACACGCGGCAGTCGCTGGCGGCAATCGATGCGGAGAACGTCTCCCCCTACACCGGCCGGATGAAGACGGTCATGGACGCCCTGTCGCGAGGCGACACCGCCGCTGCGCTGGACGCCGCCTCGGCATGGCAGCGCGAGTCGCCCACCGACTTGGTCGCGCTGCTCGCTCTGGGCGAGGCGCTCACCGCCGTCGGTCGCCGAGATGATGCGGCGCGAGCCTACGGGTCGATCATCGACCTGCACTCCACCGATGCACCGATGCTTCGCTACGCCTCTGCGCGACTCACCGCGCTGCGCGGCTACGATGCGCTCGCGCTCGATGCTGCCCGAGAAGCCCGACGTCAGCGCCCCGATCACCCCTCGAGCCACCGAACGCTGGCGTACGCGCTGGCTTCGACCGGCGCCTACGAAGAGGCGCTCGACGTGCTCTCCGAAGGGAAACAGCAGCGCTACGCGTCCCAGTACCTCGAGGTGCAGAAAATCCTTGGCGACGACGGCGGAATCATCGGCGCGCTCTGGCTCGACGCCGAGCCATCCAAGAAAGCTGCGATCACGGCCGCGATCGACGACGCGGGGTTCACCGTCGCCAAAGGCTCGGCTACGCACTTCGTCTTGTCGTGGGAGACCGACGCCAACGACGTCGACCTGCACGTCTACGATGGCAAGGGCTACCACTCCGACTACCGCGTCCGCGGGCTCAAGTCCGGCGGGCACCTCTACGCCGACGTCACCGATGGCTACGGACCGGAGTCCTTCACCATCGCCAAGAAGCCCACCGCGTACCCGTATCGAATCGACGTCGACTACTACCGCCAGGGCCCCATGGGCTACGGTTTGGGCTCCGTGCAGGTCATCGACCGCACCGACGGCGTCTCGATGACGCTGGTGCCCTTCATCCTCATGAACGCGGATGGCCGCGTCCGCGTGCACACGGTTCAGGCTCCGCTGAGTAAGCGCGTGCCTGGCTGACACGATGGACACCAGTAGGTGCTTCGCGCCAGGTCCCCAAGCTCGCTCCGCTCGATCGGCGTCTTGCACCGAAGGCATGGCGCGGCCCGGCGACGGTACACCCAGTACCGCTCGACCCCCTCGGGATGGCGTGCCGCCTTGTGCCGCGCGGTGCTGGAGCGCCAGCCAGGAATGGTGTTGGCCCGCATCAGCTCGGCCGCGCAAATGTAGATCGCCTGCCACTCCTCCGGCGTGATCGCACTGCTGGGCGTGTGCGGGTGAATCCCGCACAGGAACAGCACCTCGGACTTGTAGACGTTGCCGATACCCGCCACCACGCGCTGGTCGGTGATGACCTCCGCAACCGTGAACTCCGGCCTGGCCATCGAGCGCCGGATGGCGCGCTGGAGGTCGAAGTCATCCGCGAGGATGTCCGGGCCGAGCTGCTCGAGGACCCGTCGCAGGCGAGGGTCTTCGACGCGGACCAGGCGCGCAAAGGCAGCCTTGAAGCACACGAACGCGTCTGGCCCCACGCCGAGAATGGCAACCGCGGTCGAGCGAGGAAACGTACGCCCCGCGCCGCCAGGAAACGCGCGCCAGCGTCCCTTCATGCCGAGGTGAACGTGCAGGACGCGACGTGGCTGTACGTACACGAACATGTGCTTGCCGTGCGCCTCGATCCGCTCGACCTGCTTGCCCGTCATCGACGGGATCGGACCGTGCTCGCGAAGTTCCAGTCGAGAAAGCGGCTTGCCGACCAAGTGGGGCCGCAGCCGTGCCGCGACCTTGAAGATGCTGTCGCCCTCGGGCATTCGCTCAACGCCGCGCGGTCTTCTTCGCGACTTTCTTCTTCCCGACTTTCTTCTTCGCGACTTTCTTCTTCGCGACCTTCTTCTTGCTCTTGGCCTTGCCGGCGCCGCTCTTCGTGCCTGCGCGCGCGGCCTCGTAGATCGCGATGAAATCGTCGACCCCGATCTTCGCGATCGTCTCGCCGATCACGTCCAGAGGCAGGTCTTCGAGTCGCTTGAACCGCACGCACGACTTCCCCATGTCGAGCTTCTTGCCGGCGGAAGCGAAAGCCTCCCGAAACCAGCGTTCGACCTCCGGGTTGCCGTACACCCCCATCAAGTACAGCGACATGTGCCGCTTCTGCGACCCGAGCGCGGCGATCCCCAGCGGTTGTCCGTTGTAGGTGTCCGGGTACCTCGACAGCGGGATGCCGTACCCGATCATCCCGTGCTGCATCGACTCTTTGAAGCCCTTGGGGAGGTTCTTGCGGATCACCGCCCGCACGGCCGCGAGCGCCTTGCGACGGTCCGCCGGCAACGAGCCCAGATAGTCTTTCACCGTTGGCGCGTCGCTGCTGCCCATCGCCGCCACGGTAGCAGCATCACGAGCCCTTGAAGAGGTCGCAGGCCAACGTCGCCTTGGTGCGGGCCGGCGCCGTCGGCTCCCCGCAGGGCAGCGCGCCGAGATCCAGCCAGGCCACCCGACGCGCGCACGCGGGCAGCGTCACCAAGCTGCCGGACTCGGCACCTCCGCAGCTCTTGCGAAGCTCATGCTCGTTGAGCAAACCACAGTCCGCAGCGATGGACGCGAACAGCGGTTCACACGCGGACTCCACGACGCGATCGTGCCACAGCGTCTCCTCGAGCAGCCCCGCGATTGCATCTTCGAACGCGTGGACCACCGGCGGTGCATGGTGCCCGTAGTTGGAGACGAGAGCCACCCGTCGCCGATGCTCGGCTCCTCGAAGCTGACCTCGGGCGCG
This sequence comes from Myxococcota bacterium, assembly GCA_039024335.1. Taxonomy (GTDB): domain Bacteria; phylum Myxococcota_A; class Polyangia; order Nannocystales; family Nannocystaceae; genus CAJXVA01. The sequence goes on along the minus strand of JBCCQM010000042.1, from coordinate 3,655 downwards.
CGTCGCTGCACCGTCCGAGCGTCTCCCGTCGGCGTACATGCGGCCACCAACCCAAGAGCCATCAAGGACCAACGTACGTCCTGAAGGACGCCGCGACGTCGTGAAAGTTCCGCCGCGCCCTCAACAACCGCCGAGGTCGTTCGCAGTCGTCAGCAACTCGTCGATGCATGCCCACTGGTCGGCGAGTTCGTCCACCGAGGCACACCGCGAGATCTCCGGGATGTCGCGGTGGTGAACCTGACTGAAGGGGATCGCGGGGGCAGCCTCGAACGTCTCCAGCTCTACGACGCTGCCACCGTCGCTGAAGAACTCGCGCCGCGTGAAGCCGCCGTCGAAGAACGCGATCCAGCGAAACGACACCTCGGCGCCCGGCTCCAGCCCGGCCTGGATGCACGCGACCACGCCGGCATTGCCGGCCGCTGCAGCGTCACACGAAGCCGGAGAGCCACAGGCGTCCAACGGCGTGTACTGCCCACAAGGATTCGGTACGTCGCAGGTGTACGCGGGCTGGAAGACAACCTCCACGCAGGCGGCACAGTGCTCGCTTGCTCCGGATCCAGTCGTGTCCGTCGACGTACTGCTCGAGCTCCCGGTCGCGTCCGAGCCCCCAGTCGCGTCCGAGGTGCTGCCGGTACACCACGCTTGGAGCAAGCACCCTTCCGAGGTCCCTGAATCTGAGCCGTCCTCCCCCGCGCCCGATGACGTGTCGTGAGATGTCGTCGACGTGCTGGTGGTCGATCCGGTTGCCGCCCCGGTGACGGCCGTTCCTTGTGTGTCATCCGAGCCAGCGTCTGAAGCCACGCCTGAGCTGGAACTCGCGGCGCCAGTTTCACCCGCTCCGCCACGGTCGGCCATACATCCGGTCGAGAGTGCGACGAGGAGAATCGAACGACGATCGAGCGTAGGGCGCATGGCGTAGGCGTAGACCCGCGGCCCGTCCTTTCAACCCTTCACGGATCTCAACCGAGCACCCCGGAGCGCGCGCGCAGCGGCTTTGTATGATCGGTGAAGGATGGGCGGCCCGGCCGGTCCGTCGTACGCTTCGAGCGTGTTCGAACCGTCCATCGACCTCGTCTTTCGGGACGAACTTCACCGGCTCGTGCCCGGTGACATCATCGGACGCGGGCCTCGTGCATCGCTCCCGATCGAAGATGGACGGGTCTCCGAAGCACACGGACTCATCAGCCTTCGCGGGGGAACGCTCAAGCTGCTCGCCCTGCGTGGTCGGTTCATCTATCGGTCGCGACCGCTTGCCGAACTCGACCTCGCCGTTGGTCAAGACATCTACCTGGCGCCCGAGCTGAAGTTCACGGTCGTGGCGCTCGAGCTTCCCCGCCAAGTCCTCGCCGTTCGCACGAAGTTCATGACCGCGACGGTGCTGTCGGGCGTGTCACGGCTCGAGCAAGCCTCCTCCGACCGACTGCTCCCCGGCTATAAGCGAGGCGCGGCTGCGATCTTTTGGAACCAAGACTCCACGTGGCTGGTGACCACGCCGGATGACCGCACGCAGGTTCTGCAAAGCGGCGCGGACGTGGCGCTCGGAGATGTTCAGCTCGAAGCACTGTCCGTCGACGTGTCGCAGGCCAATGCCCACCGAACCCACGCGGAAGACGAGACGCGACGCGGCGTCTTCATCCAGACCCGGTTCAACACCGCGACCATCGAGCGCTTCGATGGGCACATGCTCCACCTCAACGGCGTCTCGGCGCGCATCGTCGCCGAGCTCGCGGCGGTGGCAGGGCCCGCAAACTGGCTCGGCCTCGCGCGCGAGATCTGGCCGCACGAGCAGGGCCGAATCGCCCTGCGGCGCAAGTGGGACGTCTCCGTTGCGCGACTGCGTAAGAAGCTCCGCGACGACGGCATCTCTCCCACGCTGATCGCCGCGGATGGATGCGGGAACTTCGAGCTTTTCCTCTCTTCGGCCGATCGCGTCGAGGCCCACGACTGACGCCGTGACGCATCGAGACGAGACCATTCGAAGCGCCCCAGCGCGCAGCTGCATCGATGTTGCAGGCGGCCATGACGGCGGCACCCCACAGCCGCGCTTCGGGGATCGCTATCGGAACGCCCGCTTCATTGGCGCGGGCGGTATGGGGCAGGTCTTCCGCGTCTACGATGCCGTGCTCGAGCGAGACGTCGCCCTCAAGTCGCTCTCGGAGACCGCAACGCCCAAGGCTCACGCACGCTTCAGCAGGGAGGCCACGACCACCGCCGGCCTCGGACATCCCGGCATCGTCACGGTCTACGACAAGGGCTCCTTCGACGGTGCCCCCTACTACACGATGGAGCTGTTGACCGGCGGGCGATGGGACCCCGCCGACGGCACCGCCCTCCGCACGCAGCTCGAACGACTGGCCCATGTTTGCGCCGCGGTGGGGTTTGCCAACGAACGGGCCGTCGTGCATCGCGACCTCAAACCCGCCAACGTCTTGATGAGCGAGCACGGCGATCTGGTGGTCGTGGATTGGGGCCTGGCACGGGTCGGGGCACAGCCCGAGGGCCCCGAGACGACGGTGCCATCGGACGCCTCGGTCACGCGACAGGGTGACCTGCTCGGAACGCCGCTGTACATGAGCCCCGAGCAAGCCCGAGGGGAGCCCACCGACGCGCGAGCCGACGTTTGGGCGCTCGGGATGATGCTGTTGGAACTGCTGAGCAAGGAACACCCCTTTGCCGGGCTGCGGTCGGCAGAGATCGTCGAGCGACTGGCCGCCAACGACGTGCCCAGCGCGCGGTCCTATCTTCCGACGACGGCGCCCGAGCTGCTCGCGGTCGTCGAACGAGCGACTTCGACCCATCGATCCGAACGATACGCGTCCAGCACCGCGCTTTCCGAAGACCTGCGCCGATATCTGGATGGGCGACGCGTCCGGGCGTTCACCTACAGCAAGCGCGATGCCCTTCGACGGGTGTACAAGGCGTTCGGCCCGCTCATCAACGTCAGCGTTGCCGCGACGCTGGGCACCGTCGCCATCGCGGGTTGGGCGTGGTCACGCACCGCCGCGGAGCGAGACCGGGCCCTGCTGGCAGAGCAGACCGCCCTCACACTCGAACAGCGTGCGCGCTCCGCCGAACGCGCCGCGGTCGCAGAGAAAGCGACGGCAGACGCCGTATCGAAGCGGCTGCTGGCCGAGCAGGCACGCGCCGCGCTCGACAGTGGCGACGTTGCCCGCGCCGAGTCCCGGGCGGAGGCTTCGTTGGCCCTCGGCGCCTCGCCTGACGCCCGCGGCGTCGTCATGCAGACGTCTGCAATGCCGCGGGCCGAGCTCCTCCACAGCTACCCGCGACCTTGCCCCACCGCGACCCTCTCGAGCGCAGGCCAGTCCATTCTCTGCAAGGATGAAGAGTCCGTCTCTGTCTTCGACGCCGCGGATGGGCGCGAGGTCTTGAACATCGTCGATCTCCCTGCCGACGGCGTAGTGCTGCTGGACGACAGCACCGCGGTGCTTACCTGGGGGAACGGTCCGCGCGCGGCGGCGTACGAGCTCGGCGACGTGTACTCGCTCGAATCGGTGGTCCCCTCCGTGTCCGCTTCGACGCTCCGCCAGCCGAGCGAGCCGGTGGAGGGCTACCACGAGATGCTGGAGCGCATCGTCGCGACGGCGACCTGCCGTGCCGGTTTGCCGAAGCTGGCCGTGGAGGTCGGTCGCCGGGT
>JBCCQM010000041.1:0-46629 GCA_039024335.1 Myxococcota bacterium | reverse complement strand
CACGGGCCCTCGCTTCCTCCTTGGTGCCGCCCAGTCCCGTCCACCGTTCGACGAGCTTCAGCGCGACCTCCCGGTCGAGTTCCGGGTCACGGGCCCGCCAAACCGTTGCGCTCGCGCCCTTGCCGATCGGCTCGAGCAACGCATAACGGCCCACGAGCACCGGGGCCTTGGGGACCTGCAGCAGGCGCGACCGCGCGGCCTGGAGAGCGACCCGCTCCTCCGCCGTTGCGTCGCCGAATCCCTCACCCATCGTGGGGTGATGATACCGCCCGTGCGGTCCTTCCTCAGGCTGGATCTCGATCGAGTCGTGAGAAGGTCGTCAGCCGGCTTACGCCGTGCAGCGGGCCCTGGGTCCTCGCGAATCCTCGCTTCCCGGACGACGTCGTTTGGGTATCCTCCGTCGGATTCGCGTGTCTGGCTGCCGACCTCAATCTCGCGCCGCACTTCGCCTCTTGGCGAGCGTGGCTCTGCTGTTCCCCGGTGTTGCCGCAGCGCAGCCCACCGCGGATGAACCCACGGTCGCGCCGGCTGCCTCCGAGCCAAGTGAAGATGCACCGCGGCCGACTCCCTCCGAGCCCACGGTCGATCCGGCCGAAGTCGAAGCGCTGCAGAAGCGCATCGAAGACCTCGAAGCTCGGATTGACGCACTCGCGACGGAAGAGGCTCCTGCACCGACTCCGCCCGCACCAGTCCCGCCGCCGCCGCAGGACCCTGGGTCCGCACTCCCGACGCCCCCTGTCGAATCTGGTTCCGACGGCGACGCAGACCACAACCGGCCTCCGAACTACGCCGATGGCTTCCACTTCGGCTCGTACGGCCGCGTCGCGATCGGCACCGACGCCAAAGGCCGACCGGGTCGCGATGGCGACATCGTCGCGCGCGGCTCTCGGATCGATGAATCAAGCTATCTGGAGCTTGAGCTTCGCCGCGAGGACTACTGGGAGAAGACCGGTGCCTACACCCGCATCGTCAGCACGCTCGCCGTCGCGGCCCCTCTGTTCCATCAGACGGGCGAGTTCGCGACCAACCTGGGCATGCGCAACCTCTACATCGAGGAGAGCGGACTCGGCTCCGACCGACTTCGGATCTGGGCGGGCTCGCGCATGTACCGGGGCGACGACATTTACCTGCTCGACTTCTGGCCGCTCGACAACCTGAACACGATCGGCGGCGGCGTGTCGTACACCTTCCTCGACGATCTCACGGTCAAGCTCCACACGGGCATCAACCAGCCCCAACACCCCTTCTTCTTTCAAACCAGCCCACGTCCACTGCCCCTGGGTCAGCTCGGTGAGACGCAGGTCGCGATCAACGACCGTCAGAAGTTCATCAGCAGCGCGCGCATCAGCAACATCTTCCCGATCGGCGACGGCGGCGGCGTGAAACCTGTCCTCTATGGAGAGGTCCACTACACCCCGGCCGCGCAGCAAGAGACCGAGGTCCGGCAGTTTCAGGACCTGCCGCTCGACACGGGTTTCCTCCTCGGGACCCAGCTCGGCTTCTTCACGGGCAACCGCTCGACGCACCTCAACCTCGTCTTCCGCTACGCGGGCGGCTTGGCGGCGTATGGCGAGTTCAACGCACCGACCCAGCTCGGGCCGGACCGCAGCTCGAGCGGCGCGCGCGAAGTCCTCGCCGCCGCCAGTGGCAACTACGAAAAAGGCCCATTCGGGCTTCTCTTCGGGAGCTACTGGCGACTGTTCCGCAACGCGAGCGATGGCCTGGACGTCGACGACCTCGGCGAAGGTATCGTCATCCTCCGACCCACGGTCTGGATCGGCGACGGCGGCGGCGTCTCGGTCGAGGGCTCGTACCAGGCACAACGTCGCGGTGTCCTGCTGAACCAGGACGCAGACCCTGAGCCACAGTTCGGGCAAATGGGCCGCGTCGGCATCATCCCGTTCCTGTCTCCAGGCGGGCGCGGCAACTACCAGCGCCCGCACCTCCGCCTCTTCTACCTCCTGTCGGTACGCGACGAGGGCGCCCAGCGCCTTTACGCCCGCGACGACGTCTTCAGCCTCCGCAGCATCGACCACTACGTCGGCCTTGGCGCCGAATGGTGGTTCGGTTCCACCAGCTACTTCCGCGACTAGCCGCGTTTCGTTGGGACATCATCATGAAGCGAACACACCTCATCTTGCTCTCCGCGCTGGCGTCGGCAGGCGGCTGCATGGACTTTGGCGGATATGACGAGCCCATCGTGCTCAGCCAAGAAGTCGACGACTGGCGGAACGAGGTCATCTACCAGATCCTCGTCGACCGGTTCGACAACGGAGACCCAGGGAACGACTTCGGCGTCCGGGGCGATGACCTCGCGCGCTATCAAGGCGGCGACTGGAAGGGCATCGAGAACCGACTGAGCTACCTTCAAGAGCTCGGCGTGACGGCGCTGTGGATTTCACCAGTCGTGAAGAACGTCGACACCGACGCGAACTTCGACGGCTATCACGGCTACTGGTCCCAGAACTTCGAAGCCACGAACCCGCACTTCGGCGACCTCCCGGCGCTTCGTTCCCTGGTCGATGCCGCGCACGAGCGCGACATGAAGATCGTCATCGACATCGTGACGAACCACGTTGGGCAGGCGTTCTATTACGACATGAACCTCAACGGGGTCCCCGACATCACGCTCGAGGGCAACAACGACGTCGGCGAGTTCCGCCACTACACCGAGTACGACCCCGATTTCGACCCGCGGGGCGTTCAGGCCTTCACCTCCCTCGGCGAGGCGGGTCCGGCACCGGTCGTCTGGCAATACGACCCAGCCACCAACCACCTCCCGCCGCAGCCGGCTTTGTTCTCCGACCCAGCGATCTACAACCGCAAGGGGCGGACCGTGAACTTCGACGACCCCGACCAGCTCCTGCACGGAGACTTCCCCGGTGGTCTCAAAGACATCGACACGACGCGCTGCGACGTCAAAGAGCAGTTCGTGGACATCTACGCGGGCTGGATCGAAAAGACCAACGCCGACGGCTTCCGCATCGACACGATCAAGCACGTCGAATACGAGTTCTGGCGCTACTTCACCCAACGCGTCCGCACGCGACTGGCTGAGCAGGGGAAGACGAACTTCTTGATGTTCGGTGAGATCTTCGACGGACGTGACGACCTGATCGGGAGCTTCACGAAGAACGACGTGCCGGACGCGGACACCCTTCAGCGCGAGCAAGCGTGTGTCCCCGATGGTCAGCCGCTCACCGGCGACCAACTCGACAGCGCCTTCTACTTTTCACAGCACTTCCAGGCCGTGCGCGGCGTCTTCCAAGACGCCGGACCCACGGACCAGATCCGCGCGCTATGGGACCAGCGAGCCGAGAACTGGGGGACCGAGGCCATGGAAAATAGCACCGGCCTCATCCCCGCGGACGCCCCCATCAACTTCCTCGACAACCACGACGTCGCACGCTTCCTGTTCTGGCTGCGGGACCGCCCCGACTCGGAGCGCCGGGCGCTCCTCCACAACGCCCTCGCATTCTTGTTCTTCGCTCAGGGGATCCCGTGCCTGTACTACGGCACCGAGCAAGAGTTCGAGGGAGGCAACGACCCCGCGAACCGAGAGCGCATGTGGGACACCGGCTTCGACACGAGTTCGGAGACCTTCCTGTGGACCAAGCGGCTCATCGCGCTGCGGAACGAATACCCCTCGCTTCGGCGCGGCGGGGTCCAGGTCGCCTACTCGACTTCGAACACGGGTGACGAGCCCGACGCCGGCATCCTCGCGTTCGAGCGCGCGGGCGGAGATGCGGGCGGCTCGTACGCCCTGGCGGTGTTCAACACCAACCAGGACCACGACAGCACGACGCGCAACGGCGATACGGCGATGACCGTCCTCGCCCCTGCCGGTACTGAGCTGGTCGACGTCTTCAGCGAAGACCGCTACACGGTGGGTTCAGACGGCACCCTCGATGTGACCGTCGGACCGGTCGGGCGCGCGTTGCTGATCCCTGCGGCGGAATACGAACCCGGCATCTGACCCCCCGATCGCACTCGAACGGACCCTGGGTCCGTTTGCAGTGCGGACCCGCGGACCAGCCGTGCTAGCGTGCGCCCCGATGGCCGCCGTCAGCCTTCGCAGCGTTCACAAGCGCTTCGGCGACACAACCGTCCTCCACAGCATTGACGCCGAGATCCCCGACGGTGCCTTCGCGGTGCTGGTGGGTCCATCCGGATGCGGAAAGTCGACCCTGCTCCGCCTGATTGCGGGCCTCGAGCAGGTCACGTCCGGCACGATCGCCTTCGGCGGAAAGGACGTCACCGAGCTTTCTCCGCGCGATCGCGACATCGCGATGGTGTTTCAGTCCTACGCCCTGTACCCGCACATGACCGTGCGCGACAACATGGGCTTCGGCCTCAAACTCCGAAAGACGGACCCTGGGACGATCGCGGCGCGGGTCCAGGACGTGGCCGAGACACTCGACATCGAACATCTCCTCAACCGATACCCGCGACAGCTCTCGGGCGGCCAACGCCAACGCGTCGCGATGGGGCGCGCCATCGTTCGTCGGCCAGCGCTGTTCATGTTCGACGAGCCGCTTTCGAACCTCGACCCAGCGCTCCGAACCCAGGTTCGCGTCGACATTCGCAAACTTCACGACGCGAACGACGCGACGAGCGTCTACGTCACGCACGATCAAGTCGAGGCGATGACGCTGGCTGACGTGCTCTTCGTCCTCAACAAAGGTCGTGTCCAGCAGTTTGGTGCGCCCCTGGACATCTACCGCCGCCCGGCGAACCGATTCGTCGCGGAGTTCCTCGGCTCCCCCGCCATGAACATCCTCCCCGGAACGATCGAGACGCGCGGAGGCAGGCCCAGGGTCGTGCTCGACCAAGAGACACGCTTCGCTGTAGAGAAACCGGAGAGGTTCCTCCCTCTCACAGAGGGCATGCGTGTCGACGTAGGGTTCCGCGCACAAGACATCGAGCGAAGCGAGCCGGGCGAAGCCGACCTTCGTGTCGTGGCCGAGTTCGTCGAAACACTCGGGTCCCACGTCAACGTCCACGCAAACCTCGGTGACGCACGCGTCATCGCGGTCTTCGATGGTAGCGAAGGCCCCGCCCCAGGTTCGGAGTTCGACCTGAAGATCAACGAGCTCCACCTCTTTGACCCGGACTCGGGAGACGCCCTGCGGGCCTGACTCACCCGACCGCAAGCGTTGCGGCGGTCATCAGCAGCTAACTCGGCTCCTCTCCCGCAACTCGGACACCAAAGCGCATCGCCATCTGGTACGTCCCGCGCGGAAACAAGACATCTCGTCGGCCTCGACGGTACGCGCGTCGTGCCTTGTGGTGCGCTCGGACGAAGCGACGAACAGACAGCGCTCGTGGCCGACGAAGGGGTCGTTCATCATGACAAAGGACCTTCGCGATCAGGGCCCGTCGATGGCTGTGTTGTTGAGCGCCGCGCCCGGATCCACGACGGAGCGGCCGACCGCCGGACTCGGCCGCTCCGTCGAGGGTCCAGATCACATCTCGCAGCGCGTATCGAGCGGACGTATCCGAGAGGGGTGGCTCGAGCGGTGCGGGGCGAGTCAACGCAAGCGCGACACGCTCGGGGTGACCGGTACGGAAGCACTGCTGCGGCTGCCGCACGATACTTTGAACGCCGTAGTGGTGGGCGATGCTGCTGATGCTCGTGCCGGTCGGCGCTGCGAAAGAACCGGCAATCATGCACACGACTTCGCCGACGACCTCGTCGGATTCGAGCAGCGTGACGGCGTATGAGCCGGGCGCAAATAGAGCTCCACGTTCAGCGAAGCGACGGTTGAACGCCAACGCGAGCATTTGATTGAGCATCCGGAAGAAGGTGGGCCGGCAGCCGCCGACGTCGGTCATGACCAGGCTGTAGCCGTCATCACGGAGCACAAACTCGTGAATCTCCACTTCACACGCACTCACCGCCCGACCGAGGCAGTACTCGAAGAGCGCGCGGCTACACGTGCCGGGTCGAAGAAGGGTTCGTCCAGGCGCGCAGCTCCGTCGAGCAAGCACGGTTTCACCGGGGTGGATCGGTCTGGGGCGAGTCACGGCGAAAACGGTGTCGACCAAAGTCCTCCGATCGGTGCGTACGATCTGAGATCTTTTTTCCTTCGCCGCCACCCCTGATCCTCGGGATCAGGTTGGTCCCATGGTCCGTCGCCGAACTCGTGCGAGGGACGTCGCCCGCTGCTACAGGCTCTCGAACAAGGCGACCGCGGCCTCGGCGTAGGTCCCGTTGAACGAGTGTGCCCCCGGGAACTGACACCAGACGACGGGCGCTCCCGGCTCGCAGCCCTGATACTCCACGCATCCTTCCGGCTCGACCGGTATCGTCTCTTCGCTGCACCCGTTGAGCCCGAGCCATCCGTCGCGTGCACTAGTCCCGCTGGCGAACGAAATTGTGGAGTCCATCTCCCCGTGCGAGAGGTGTACGGCGACGGGCCCCTGACACAGGCCGGTCGACGGAGCGGAAGCGGACGCAGCGCCGATACCGGTGAAGAAGTCTCCCCGATAGCAGCCCATGGCGTTCGACATGATTCCGCCCCGCGAGAAGCCGAAGGCGTGGACGCGGTTGAGGTCGAAGCACATCTCGAGCCCGATTTCCTGGGCAATGGCCATGACCATCTCGACGTCTGACCCCCCCGCAGCGGTGTCCCAACTCGGAGACCCGCCCGCACCGGAACCGTCCGGATAGACGACGATCGCCTGACCTTTGTAGTGGTCGAACAATCGGTAGCCGTTCTGGGCGTTCGAAGAGTCTCCGCTGTCGCCGTGGAATCCGAAGATCAGGGGGTACGGAATCTCGGGGTCATAGTCGGCAGGAATCTCAATCAGGTACGTCCGCTCGACGTCGCGCACGGTGATGACCCCGTCGAGGACATCGCCCGTTGGAGCCATGCCGCAGCCGGGGGTCATGGTTGGTGGGGGAGGAGGCGGCTCACCCGAGTCATCGGAGTCGTCTCCATCGCTTTCGGAGTCATCGCCAGACTCGCTGTCCCCCTCCGTCGTAGTCGTGTCGCCGGTCCCAGGGTCCGTGTTCGCAGCCGTGTCGGCAGCCGACGAAGAGTCCTCTGCGCCGATGTCACCGGACGATGCGTCTGCAAGGTCGCCCCCGTCGTCGTCGGTAGAACCGCAGGCCGCGAGGATGAGCAGGGACAAAGACAAGCGTCGCATCAGGGCTCGCACCATACGAAACCTCGGGTGAAAGAGAAGCGTGTTTTCGCGCGGTCCATCACCCCCGACTCAAGTTGGACCCAGGGTCCGTTCCGACTTTGACGACGCGTGAGTACGTGGTGCCCCTTGCGCTAGACGGAGGTTGAGCGAGGGGCTTCGTGCTTGCGGACGAGGAGGGCGTATCTCTCCGACGGTGGCCGTGCTCTTCGCGCATGCGTTTTCGACGCTCTACATGACGGGGCTGATCTGGTTCGTACAGCTGGTCCATTACCCGCTGACAGGGACCGTAGGTCCGAACGAACTCCAGACGTATCAGGCACAGCATATGGCCCGCACCTCGTGGGCAGTTGGCCCCCCGATGCTGGTTGAGGCGGCGTGTACGGCCTGGTTGGCGTTCATGCCCACTGACGACATCCCGCGATGGATGGCGTGGGTCGGCGCCGGATTGCTCGCAACCGTTTGGCTCTCGACGGCGCTTCTTCAGGTCCCCGACCATGGCCGGCTCCTGGAGCACGGGGACGCGAGTGTGGTCCCACACCTCGTCGGCTTCAACTGGATCCGGACCCTGGGTTGGACCGCGCGTGGCGTCCTTGCCCTATGGATGCTGGTTATGGGCGTCCGCGGTACCGCCCTCAGGGAAGCGGCTGAGCAAGGGCCTGAACCCGCTCCACCAACGGCGAGCGGAGATCTGCCGACGCACGGCGGAGCGTGACCTCGTACTGGAGGGTGCGACCCACGGGCGCTTGTTCCAGCGAACGGAAGAAGTCGCCATCACCGCGGTCGACGAAGGCCGTTGACGGGCTTCCGTCGGGACCGACGAACGGGGGGTCGTCCTCACAACCCGGTTCGCTGCAAACCCGAACCTGAACGGATACGAACCGGGCGCCGCGAAGGTAGAGCGCCCGCACCTCGGCGTCGGAGAGGGCTCGGTCCCAGACCGCGACCTCGTCGTAGTCACCTTGCCCACCGAAGGATGAAGGAGGCCCCTGTCCTGCGACGAAGCTTGTGACGTCCGCAGCGCCGACCGACGTGTCCGGAAGCGGGAACCCAGCGTCCCACGACCCGCTTGGATTTCCGTCAAGAAAGACCTCAACTCGAAAGTCGTTTGAGAGTTCCGTCGTCCGCATCACGACGTGGTGCCACCGCTGCGCATCGAGGGTTCCAAGAGAGCACTCGCGCAACGACTCGGCGTTTTGGCGACCCACATTGACGGCCAGTTCGTCCTGATTGCACAACCCGTCTCCGTCCCCCGCGTAGAGCAGATACATCGCGGGCGTTTGCGGAACATCGGACGGGCTATCGAGCGAGAGCAACGTCGCCGACTGATACGCCCCGTTCACTCTGTACCAGGCGCTCCATGTGAACGAGCCCGCCTCGGAGCCGAGTGCCTGGAGGGGCGCGTCGATGTACGCGCTTTGGGCCTGATTTCGCATGGCGGAACCGAAGACCCCTTCGGTGGGCTCGACGTCTCCAACGTCCATCGGGTCGCCGAAGCCGAGCGTGCCTGCGGCCTGCGATCCAGAAGTGTCGGCGATCGATGTCCGCGACGTAAACTCCGGCTCGTCGAAGTGGTAAAGCAGCTCCAACCCGTCGAGGTCCGCCGCGCCCTCGGGGTAGCGGCTCGTCTCGTCCTCCTGCGCGGCAGCGTCGGGAAGCGCCAAGCCGTACGGAGCGGCCGGGCGCCAGCCAAACTCGACCCACCGAACCGGGTCATCGGCCACGAAGAGGCGCGACCGGAAGGTCCCTTCCGCGCTGTTCGTCGCGATGATCAGGCCGTCGTCGAACGCCGTCTGACCGTGCTCGCCGGCCGCAAAGTCGGTGACGAGCTCGTCGACGAACAGAAGAACGCCCGTCGGCCCGTCGGTCGAACCCAGGGACTCGCCCGCCGTGCCCGCTGCGCCGCCGGTTCCGGGTGAGGAGGTACCTGATGCGGACGCGGATGCGCTACCCCCGCTCTCCTCACCAGCCGAGTTCGGACCCTGGGTCGCTTCACCACCAGCTGAGGCGCGGTCGGATCCGTCGCCATACGCGGGGTTGTCCGCGACACAGCTGACCGAGAACACCGCAAGCAGCATGCTCGACACCCCCCGACGCACCCCGGGAGTGTACCGCGGACACGCCAGGACGTTGCCTGCCCCGGGAGTGGCGAGTCTCTCGCCCGACGAGAGTGCTGTTCGAACCGAGCCCGTTCCGGTGCAATGCGTCGAAGGAGCTCGAGCTCGGCACACTCCTGTGGAGTCTTGATGGTTCGCAAACGGCTCAACTGCGAATCGCCCCCTCGATATGGCGACGCGCGGCGGCTGCCAACGCGTCTTCGCTCGGGTACGCGTGCGGTTCGAGCGGTGGAAGGAACTCCAGCTGGACCCTCGTTCGGGGTCGCATCGCCGTGCGCACGTCGTGGGGTACGAACGTAGCGTCTCCAACCCACGCCGCGTCCCGGCTCTCATATCGAATCGCAACCGGAAGCACCGGAACCCCCCACCATCGCGCAAGGAAGAACATCCCGCGCTGAAAGCGACCGACGACATGGCCAGGTGAGGTCGTCCCCTCGGGAAACGCCAAGACCCGGTATCCACTGCGGACGTAGCGTGCGCAACGCTGCAGGACCTGCGCGCCGTCGAAAGCGTCTCCACGTCGGTACGGAACCATCCCAAGGTGTTGGGCAAGTGAGCCGAGGACCGGCCAAGACGCGACCTCACGCTTGGCAATCGCAAACGCCGGAAGACACGCACACAACGCAAGCGGATCGATGTAGCTGACATGGCTGGCGACCACGACCGCAGGGATGTCAAGCTCGCCAGCGGGCAGAGAACCGACGTGTTCGACTTCAACGCCGTGCGACTCGCACACCTTGCCGGCCAGCCACGCCTGGAGCTCCAACCGCTGGGCGTCGCGGCACACACCCTCCACGACCGACTCGTCCAGATCTCGCAAGAACGCGCGCGCCTGGATCATCAGGCGTGCAGTGTTTCCCCATCGCACCGTGGCGCGGGAAACCGAACGCGGTCCGCTCCAGGCCCGACGGATCGCCTCGGGCAAGGTGTCCGTGAGGCTGTTCCCTGTTCGTAGCCGCTGCACGCGTGGAGTCTCGGGTTCGGACATGGCGAATCCGTCAACTCTCCGTCACGACGGAGGCGCAAGGCACTACGCGTCCCGAAGAGGCGCTCGCCATGGGACCCAAGATTCGCGACGAGCCCCCATCGCCCTCGACCCAGGGTCTTTCCACGCCACCGAAGTTCGAGCTGGCGCCGTCGACCTCCGCGCAGTCGTTGCCAGCAAGGACCCGGCCTTCGAGTCGGCGGTCGCCCCGCCTCGTCGAGCATTGCTGACCGCGGTTCGGTCCGTGGACATTATGCCGCGCAGCCCAATCGGGATGCTCCAGCTGCGGCGATTCCTCCGAGACGATGGCGTTGAAGCGGCGCTGTTTACCGACGGGGCGGAGACTCTATGCTGGCTTGCAAACCGACAAGCGGCCTGACCCACGATGTGCACGTTGCATGCCCCCCCTGTCTCAACATGGGCGCCGCGTCGTCGCCCTGCTCGAGCAAGCCGAACTCCCCGACATGGCAGAACCCGCCGCGCTCGAGCGCTGCGAACACCTGTGCGATGACGTTCCAGCGCTCAAGCCGAGCACGCAGGTGCCCTCATTCGACCTCTCCATCGGGTCGAAGGTGACGCAGCTCGGCTTGGCGGACGCGGTCCTCAAGACCCCGGAAGTCACGCGCTGGTACGCGTCGATTGCTGCACTGTCGGGATTCGCCGCGTCGCTGCCACCATCACCGCAGGCCGTGACGCTTGATCTTGTCGTAGAGCGTCCGTTCGCCGATCGCGAGCTCTGCGGCGGCCTTGCGCCGGTTGCCGTCATGGCGCTGGAGCGCTCGCTTGACCGCCTCTGCTTCGATCTGCGCGAGCGTTTGGGGCCCCACGTCGACCGCCCCCGGACCGCGGCCGCCTCCCATGGCCAAGGCGAGCAGCTCGTCGGTGACCACGTCACCATCGCCGAGAATCGACGCGCGCTCGAGCGTGTTGGCGAGCTCGCGAACGTTCCCCGGCCACCCGTAGCCCCGCAGACGAGGATGCGCGCCAGGGTCCAACCTCATGGGGGCGCGACGCAGGGACGCCGCCGCCCGAAGGAGCAACGCGTCCGCCAAAGGGACGATGTCTTCGATGCGCTCGCGAAGCGGCGGCAGTCGAACCGGGAAGACGCTCAAACGATGATAGAGGTCCTCGCGAAACGTCCCCTCCGCGATCATCGTCTCGAGATCTCTGTTCGTGGCGGCGACCCAGCGCACCTCGGCCCGCAGCGTCTGCTGGCCCCCGACGCGCTCGTAGGTACGCTCTTGAAGGACGCGCAGGAGCTTGGCCTGCATCGCAGGCGCGAGTTCGCCGACCTCGTCGAGGAAAAAGGTCCCGCCCGCTGAAAGCTCGAGCCGACCGCGGCGACGCGACGCTGCCCCCGTGAACGCGCCCTTCTCGTGCCCGAACAACTCGCTCTCCAGCAGATTCTCGGACAGCGCGGCGCAGTTGATCGCGCAGAATGGGCCATCGCGTCGGGGGCTCTGCAGATGGAGCAACCGCGCTGCGACCTCTTTTCCCGTCCCGCTCTCCCCCGCGAGCAACACGGTGGCTTCGGTCCGCGCAACCTTCTCGAGCGCGTGGACCACCACCTCCATGGCTGGAGCCCCAAAGGAAAGAGGCGGTGGCGTATCGGTTCGGGAAGCCTCCCGGTGGTTGCGAAGCTGTCGCCGCTCTGCAGCGCGCTGCACGACCAGGCGCAGCGCCGCCGGAGAGTCGACGGGCTTCTCCAGGTATTCCACGACGCCGAGCTTGGTCGCCTCCACCGCGGACTCGACACCGCCGTGCGCCGTGAGCATGACGACCTCCACCTCCGGCTGCTCCGCGCGAACGGCCCGCAGCAGCTCCATCCCATCGACCCTGGGCATCTTCAGGTCGGTCAGCACGACGTCGAACGAGCTCCGACGCAGCTGCTCGAGCCCATCGAGACCATCGACTGCACTCGCGACCTCGTGCCCGTCAAACTCCAGACACTCCACGAGGAACTCGCGGAGTCCTTCTTCATCGTCAACGACCAGTACGGATGCCATCGTTCGTTACGTCTCCTTGGGAAGGGTCACGGTGAACACCGCACCGCCATCGGGGTGGTCGTCACACGAGATGGTGCCGCCGTGCAGGGTGACAATGCGCTTGCACACCGCCAGCCCCAGCCCGGTGCCCTGCGTGCGGCCGGTGTTGAAAGGGGTGAAAATCGTGTCGCGACGCTCCGGCGGCACGCCGGGCCCGCGGTCTCGAACTGCGAAGATCAGCACGTCGTCCGCACCGCGTACCTGTAGCGTGACCGGCGTCTGCGGCGAGGCGTGGTGAGCATTGTCGAGCAGGTTGATCAGCACCTGCCGCATCCGCGCCTTGTCCATCGTCCACGCCTCCGGGGCGGCTTGGATGTCGGTCCGTACCGTCGCGACGGAGCCCGCAACCGCCTCGTTGACGAGCTCCCGCGGTGAGGTGGCCGTGGTCTGTACTTTGCCCGACCGCACGAAGTCCAAGAGACCCGACGTGAGCCCCTGCAAGCGCACCGCCTCGTCGACGACCCGCTGGGCTTTGCGAACCGCCCGGGGCTCGTCGACCTGCTCGCGCAGCAGCTGCGCATGCCCCTTGAGCGAGGCGAGCGGGTTGCGAAGCTCGTGCGCGATGACGGCGGACATCTCTCCCAGCGATGCAAGGTGCTGCTTCTGCGCCAGGACGGTCTCCACCGATGCTGCTCGATGCGCCAGCTTCCAGAACAGGAAGGCTGCGCCCCAGAGCACCGCGATCGAGGCGAGACCGATGAAGAGGTCCCGCGTGGCCCGCTGCAGCAGCGCGAGTTCGTTCGTGGGGACGAACTCCACCACCATGGCGGGCGCCCGGCCGCGCATCGGTGGGAACGGGCGCTTGCCCTCGCCGTCGGGTGGCCCCCGCAGCCCAGGGCCCCGACCCGGACCCGGGGACCCGAGTCGGCCGCCAGCCATCGGTGGCCCTCCCGGTCGCGGCGGCAGACCCAGGGCCTTGGGATCCGAGAGCGCAGGCGGATGCATGCGCGGACCCCCCGGTGCCCAGACTCGGACGGTCTCCCCGAGGCGCTCGAGGTTTCCATTGGGGCGAACGTCGGCGTATTCGACGGTGCTGCTGGGGGTCCCGGCTTCGAGCTCGATCCCCGAGACGGCAACGAGGGCCACGTAACGAAGGCCGAGCGATTCGCCCTCTTCGAGGACCACGTCGAGCTCGGCCTGGGTCGGGCGGGGTGGTCCCGGGGGCGCCAAGCGCTGGGTGAGGTGGAACAGCATCGCGGCCTGACCGCGACTGACCACGTCGGCGAGCTGTCGTGCGCCGAAGTAGTTCGACGCCACCGACCCCATCAGCACGACGCTCAGAAGCACGCAGATCCCGACGAACGCCCATCGCAGTCCGGACGGACTCGAGGGGGACTCGGCCATGGAGCGCTGCACGCCTCGGATCATACTCCTGCGATCTGTGGCGGAGGTCGGCCACCCCCGGATCGAGTGCACCCTGCATGCCAATGTGTGCCCATCCCCGGCACCACGCCGCTTTGGCTGAGGCGCAAGGGGCCCTGCGCTCGTCGGCGACGCGAGTTCGGCATGCGTGCTGCAAATGCCGCAGACCCGCGCTGCGAATGCTGCAGCAGCGTAGACGCGAGGCCCGCCGGAATTTCAGCGTTTCCCGCCGGCACATCGACTGCACAACAGCCACCCGTGATGACGCGCTCCACGACTTGCCTCTTGATGCTGCTGCCCCTGATGGCGTGCGGCGATGATACGCAAACGCCCGCCGACACCGACGGGACGCAGACCCAGGGTACGGGCGGTACCGAGACGGAGCAGCCGACCGCCTCGGATTCGGACGAGACGGCCTCGGATTCGAACGACACCGACGCGACATCGACAACCGCCGGCGTGGACTCCTCGAGCGACGATGATGGCAGCGACGGCGGCGAGACCGAGGCTGCAGACGGCTACCCCGACGAGGTCACCGACGCGCTCGACCTACCGTACCCGCCTGCGAACTACAGCGCCATCGACCTGCCCGAGCACTTCCTCATCGACGCGGTCAGCAACCTCATCAACACCCCTGCCGACAACCCCATCACCGACGACGGCGCGACCCTGGGTCGGGTGCTCTTCTACGACACGAACCTCTCGGCCAACGCCACGGTTGCGTGTGCCTCGTGTCACAGCCAGGACATCGGCTTCACCGACAGCGCCACGCTGAGTGAGGGCTTCGAGGGCGGCTTCACCGGGCGCAACTCGATGAGTCTGGCCAACTCCGGGTACTACCCCAACGGTCACTTCTTCTGGGATGAGCGCGCCGAGACCCTGGAGGACCAAGTCCTCCTCCCCATCCAAGACGAAACCGAGATGGGCATGACGCTCGAAGGGCTGGTTTCGGTCGTGAGCGAGCAGCCGTACTATGCCGCGTTGTTCACCGAGGCGTTCGGCGACGACGAGGTCACCTCAGAGCGCATCTCACTGGCGCTCTCGCAGTTCGTCCGCGCGATGGTCAGCTATCAAACCCGCTACGACGAAGGCCTTGCGATGGTCGCCAACGTCCAGCAGGACTTCCCCAACTTCAGCGCGGAGGAGAACCTCGGAAAGAGCCTCTTCTTCAGCTCCCAGGGAAACTGCGCGGTGTGTCACGTCGCCGGCGACGGGCCTCCAGGGCCCGGCCAAGTGGTCAACGAGGCGATCTTCCAGCCGATCGAAGCCCTCAACAACGGCTTGGACGCGAACCCCACCGATGAAGGCGCCGGCGGTGGTCGCTTCAAGGTCGGCTCGCTCCGCAACGTCGCGTTGACCGGACCGTACATGCACGACGGACGCTTCGACACCCTGGAGCAGATCATCGAGCACTACGACAACGGCGTCCAGGCGGGTCCGAACACCGACCCGCGGATCATGCCCGGAGGCGTGCCGCAGAACCTCGGCCTCAGCGACGCGCAGAAAGCTGCAATCGTGGCGTTCATGGAGACGCTCACCGATCAAGCGCTCCAGGACGACCCGAAGTTCGCGGACCCGTTCCTCTAGCGGTCGCGAGCTGCGCGATCGCAGACGCATGAAAAAATCGTCCGGTCATGGAACCGGGCCGCCGCGTGCGGCAGCCTGGGTATCGGGATGGTGAAGGTGACGAAGCGAATCGCGCTGGCGGTCGTGTTGGGCGGCTGTGGTTCCCCAGGGTCCGATGGGGGGAGCCTCGGCACGCTGGGCGGCGGGCTGACGACCGCGACCCCCGAGGGCAGCACCTCGGGCGCGGACCCGGTCGGCACCTCGACCTCGGGCAGCATGACGTCGTTCACGGCGGGCAGCACCGCGCCGACATCGGCGACCACGTTTCCGCCGGGGTCCTCGGACGAATCGACCGGGGAGCCCCTTCCGCCGCTGCCCTGCGACGACACCTTCATCATCGACCCGGCCGACCCCACGCTCGATGCGATCTATGTCGAGGTCAGTCACCCCGACCCGCTCCCCTACGTGGACCTGAGCGCCGCGGGCCCCAACCAGCCGACGATCAGCTTCATCGACGTGGTCGGCAGCAAGCCGTACGCGTGGGCCTGGGAGATCACCGGACACGTCCCGGGCGTCTACACGCTGGCGTTCGGCAACCGAGCCGACGAGGCCGCGCCCGTCGTGCAGCACTCGACGTGCCAGATCCGCGTGGAGTCCGGCGGCACCACGGCCAGCGGTGGCGGCAGCGCGACGGGCAACGGAGACTGCTCGTGCGCCGACAAATCCTGCGGCGAGGACGACGGCTGCGGAACGCCGTGCTCGGGCGGCCATCGCGACGCGAACGGTGCGGTGAGCGACTGTCGACTCGAGGGCAACTGCGGCTGCGGAGTCGAGCCGAACGACAACATGCAGTGTACGGGCGACGGACTGTGCCGCGTCCGGTGCTCCTGCGACTGCCTCCCGCCGATCGACAAGACGCCGGCCGAGGTCGCTGGCCTCGACTTCGGAGGCTCGTGCGCGCTCGTTTTCGAGGAGAGCGGAGACTCGACGGTGTGGGACTACGCGAACGGTGTCCCGCTGTGCCCGCTGGACTACGACCCCGAAGGCGCAGCGCGATGCACGGAATGTCCGCCCTGCCATCGCCCGCAGGCGCCCGAGTGCGATTGGGCGCAGTACTGCACCTGCACGGCGCCGATGTACTACGCCGAGTACCAGCAGACGTGCTGCAACGCTGGCCCCGAGTACTGCTACTAGCGGACAATCGGACGATGCGGGTGGGGATGACGATGCGGTGCGCGACCTTCGTCGCGCTGGCAGGGGCCGTCGCGTGTAGCGACGGTGACGGGATGCAGCCGACGACCACGTTCGGCTTGGGCAGCAGCCCCGGCTCGGGCGCGGAGGACGGTGGCGAAGACACGGACGCCGACACCGATGGCGGTACGACCGGAAGCACCGGCGGCGACATGCCCATGTTCACCGCAGGCTCGCCGACCACGGACCCGTCCGCAACGAGCGGCGCGACCACCTTCACGACGACGAGCCCGAGCACGACCGCGGACCCCACGACGAGTGGCGAGAACCCGACCACCTCGGGCGGCGAGCCCCTGCCCTGCGACATGGCGTTCTCCTTCGAACCCCCGGTACCCACGCTGGCGCAGTTCTTCGTGGAGACCTCTCACCCCGAGCCGCTCGCGTACGTCAGCCTGACGATGGAAGGGCCCAACGTGGTGCAGCCCCAGTTCCTCGACGTGGTGGCCGAGGATCCCTGGGGCTGGCGCTTCTCCGTGAGCGGTCACCAAGCGGGCATCTACACCCTGCAGTTCGGTAACGCGCCCTCGGAGGGCGGACCGGTCACCGTGTGGTCGACCTGTCTGCTCGAGATCAGCGGCTGAGCGCGTCGGGCCGAAGCATCACGATGTCGGCCTTGGCCTCGTCGTTGTGCAGGCTGACCGCCAGAATCGACGCGTCCCAGCCGAACACGTGAAGGTGCTTGGGCTCGACCGGAAGCTCGACCGGCAACACGGCCCACGACGCACTTTCAGCGTCGAAGACCTCGATGGTCTTGTCCGCTTTGAACTTGCCGTCCGCCCCCTTCGACGAGCCGGCAACGAGCGCGAGACCGTCGCCGACCGGAACGAGGTGGCCCGAAAGTCGCGGCTTGGTCGGGCACGGGAACGGCACCCAGGACTTGCTCTCGAACGCAAAGGCCTCGCAGGTGTCCACGAGCTGGAAGCCCTCCCGCATACCACCCACGACGACGTACTGATCCGTGTACGCAGCACCCGCGAATGCGCGGCGCGGCTCGGACAGCGTGGACCCGCTGGGCTTGAAGCCTTCGTTGAGCTCGATGGGTGCCGAAAGGATCGCGGTCTCGTGACGGAACTGATCGCCCTTGGAGCGGCTGGGGTCGTAGTCGAGGCCGCCGAAGACCCACCACTGGTCCTTGGCCTTGGCCAGGCCGAACTGCGTGCGACCGCGCGGCGCGGGTAGACCCTTGGCCGGCGACCACGTGTCGTCCTCGGCGGAGTACACGTACGCCTCGGGGTGGCTCTTGGCGCCTTCACCGTCGTGGCCGAAGCCGCCGAACGCGACGATCTCGTCCATGCGCGTGGCGACCGACATCGTCTGGCGCGCGACGGGGTAGTCCGCGACCGCCTTCCACTCGAGCGTGGCGAGATCGAGCCGGAAGCCACCCGAGGTGAAGTTGTTCGCCTCGAAGTCGTGCTGGCCGAGCGAGTTGTTGCCGCCAAAGAAGTAGACCCCATCGCCGAGTACCGCCGAACCCTGGCGGTTTTTGCTCTTCATCGGCGACGCAACGCGAACGTGGACCGGCTGCGCGGCGCGCTCTCCCGAAACGGGCTCCGCGACGCGGATTCGCGACGCGTCTGCGCTGGGTCGAATGCCGCCGAGCGCCCAAACGGTGCCGTCGGGGTCGGCGACCATGCGGTGGAAAAAGCGGGGCAGCGCGAGCGTGCTGCTGCGCGTCCATGTGCCCTTCGCCACGTCGAGTCGGAGCACCGCACCATCGGCACCGCTGGCGAGCACCGCGTCCGCGGTCCCGACGGCAGCCATGCCGAAGCCCTGTCCCGGGTAGTCCTCGGCCTGCGACCAGCTGTCGGTGGCGGGGTCGTAGACCTCGACCCGCTTGGAGAGTTCACGGTCGGCACCCATACCGCCCAGAACGTAGACCTTGCCCCCAGCCGCAGCCGCCGCGATGGCCCGACGGGAGAACGGCGCAGGCTTGCGCTGCCACGTCGCCGCCGGGTCGGAGAGGTCCAATGCGAACATCTCTGCCGGCCAATCACCGCCCTTGGCTTCGTTCTTCAGTCGCCAGCCGCCGACCACGTACAGCGTGTCGCCGACGACGACGGCGTCGTGCGAGCTTCGTCCCTCCGGGAGTGAAGGCATGTCGGTCCACGTCCCGGCGGCGGGATCGAAGCGCTGCACCGTATCGATCGACACGAGCTTGCTCGGCGTCTCGGTCGTGGGGTTCATCGCTCGCATGCCGCCCACGCGAATGAGCCCGCTCGCGTGGGACACCAAGCCCGCACCCTGCAGCGCCGGCACCTTCGACACCACCGACCACTGCTGCGTCTTCAAGTCGTAG
Source organism: Myxococcota bacterium (assembly GCA_039024335.1). GTDB lineage: Bacteria > Myxococcota_A > Polyangia > Nannocystales > Nannocystaceae > CAJXVA01. The sequence continues at coordinate 27,858 of JBCCQM010000041.1, read as the reverse complement.
GCGAGCAGTTCGCCGTGCTGGTCCTTGGCCGAGTAGGCATGCGGCATCCCGGAGTACCCCCCGAGCACATAGAGCGTGCCCTCGTGCGTGATGCTGCCGAAGGACGTCAGTCCCCACGGCAACACCGGCACATTCGCCTCGACCGTGGACGGGAGTTGCTCGGGCGTGAACGTCTCCGAAGAGGTCGTTGCGGCGGCTGCGGCGGGCGCTTCCACCGGGGCGTTGTCTGCGGTCGAGGCGGCGCATGCCGTCGCGAACGCCAGCAGGATCACGGTGCTGCGGGGGACCATGCTCCCTGTAGACCACTGGTGAAAATCGAAATCAATTATGAAATATGTCACGCGGGGAACGTCCCGCAGCACGCGGAAAAGCCGTTGCTTTAATCGAAAATGAATTTCATGACACGCGACATGCCGTCGATCGGACGCGCGACCGTGCTTTCTTTGACCGTCCTGCTGGGCGGGTGTGCCGCCGACCTTGCTCGCGCTTCGTCGCCAGCGACTGGCTGCAAGCCCAAAGAAATCGAGATCACGGACGTTTCCGTGGGTTGGGCCGAGACCTCATGGTCCGCCAGCTGCCGCGGCATGACGTTCTACTGCGCCGGCGAAACCGGCGCGACGTGCAGCCCTGACCGCGCCGCGACTGCTGCGCCGGCCCAATGAGAAGAGCTCGATCATGACCATGACGCGATTCCTCACCCCCCTCACCCTGGCTGCGATGCTCGCGACCGGCTGTGGAGATGACACCTCTTCCGACGACGGGGCCGACGCTGGCGGCTCCGACGCGTCGTCGAGCACTGACCCGACGTCCGCGGATTCGACCGGCGACACGGGTGAGGCCGAGGACACGACAGATCCTACCGAGGACGCAACGGATCCCACCGAGGATACGAGCGAGGACACCGAGACCGGCGAGGACACCGAGGACTCCTCGGACGCTGACGACTCCGACTCCGAGACCACCGGCGTCGCGGCCTGCGGCGAAGGCGTCCCGTGTGAAGACGAGATGATCCTCGATCTCGGGCTCGTCAGCGGCACCGTCAGCAGCGGTGCCGTCAGCAACACGCAAGATGGCTCGGACTGGGTCAGCGGCGTCGACGCAACCGCCGGCGGAATCGTCGACGCGCCGAACAACCCCTGGCTGTACCTACGCTTCACCGACGACGGACTCGAAACGGTCGACCTCGATGACCTCCAGGCGCTGGAGTCCGAGGACTGGGACCTTGCCGCCAAGCGCTTTGGCATTCGCCTCAACAGCGGCGTGAGCGGTCCGTCCTGCGTGACCGTGGCGACGGTCGATGGAACGTACGCGGACGTTGCCGAGGTTCCCGAAGACGCGTCCTACCAGGGCGAAGCGTTCTACGACGGCTCGTGCAACTACCTCGACGACGGCTCCGGCGCAGGTGGAGCGAACTTCGCCCTGACGCCGTGGTGGTTCTACCCCGGGTGTGTGGGCGTCACGTATACGACCTTCGTCATCGAGCGTAACGACGGACGCCACGTGAAGTTCATGGTCGAGTCGTACTACGAGGATGGCCAGCAGAACTGCAACGAGAACGGCATGATGGGCAGCGGAAGCGCCAACTTCGTGTGGCGTTGGGCATTCCTCGACTGATGCGCATCGCCGCCCTCGCCGTCGGTGGAGCGCTTCTCGGGCTCCCCGGCACCGCCGCCGCCGAAGACCGCCCAACCGAGGGCGGTCTGTGGTCGTTCGATCCCGAAGACGTCATCGAGTCGTGGGACGAACCGACCGGAACGGTGCGCGTGCACTACAGCGTCGAGGGCCCCAACGTCACCCGACTCGAAGACCTCGACGAAGACGGCGCCCCCGACTTTGCCCAAGACGTGGCCGACGCCACGGCCGAGTCGATCGTGCTCTACGAGTCGCTGGGCTTTCGCCGCCCGGTCCCCGAGTCCGCAATTGAGACCGAGCTCGGTGGCAGCCCCGCCTACGACGTCTACCTCGTCGACTTCGGCGGTGCAGCCGACGGTCGCTTCGGGACCGATGGCTGTGGCAACGCCGGCTGCGCCGGGTTCTATGTCGTCGAGAATGACTTCGCGGGCTACGGCTACGCGACGCTGGAGGAGGCCGTCGACACGGTGTCCTCGCACGAGGCGTTTCACGGCGTTCAGGCGGCCTACAACTTCCTCCCGACGTGGGTTTCCGAGGGCACGGCGACGTGGGCCGAGCGTGCGTTCGATCCGAACTCGGCCGACTTCGTTCGGCTCGCCAACGGGCTGCTCATCGACACCGGGCGACCCGTCTACCAGCCCCCCGGAGGACCCGTGCCTGCGTTCGCGTACGGCACCTCGCTGTGGTTCGACTATCTCACGGAGCGGCACGACGTCGGGCTGCTCGTCGACTTCTTCAACGCGCTCGATGACGATGCCAACGCAGCGGCCCCCGAACTGCTCTTCGAGCCGCTGCTGAACGAGCGCAGCGACTCGCTCGCCGACGCGTGGCCCACGTTCGCTCGGTACAACCTCGCGACCGGTCGCCGCGCGGGTGCAGCCCAAAGCCACCCGTACGCGGGCGCACTCGTCGGCATCGACCCCGATGCCACGGGAGACGTCATTGCCGTCGACGCGCGCTTCTATCCGCTCGCGGCGAACTACTACAACGTGCTGCACGCCGGCGGCGACCTCTGGTTCGTCAACGACGATGCGCTTCCGAATGTGGCGTTCTCGCTGCACCCGGTCGCCGACTTCGACGACGACGGTGCCGTCGGCGACGCCATCGCCACGTGGGATGCCGAGACGGCGAACGCCCGGGTCGTGTTCGAGGACCTGCCCGAAGGCGGCTACTGGGTCGTCGGCGCGCACGCAGCCGTGGCAGACGGACCCGACCGCGCCAACATCTGCGTCGCCTCCGAAGACGACGTCGACGGTGCGTGCCCAGACGTCATGGCCGGCTCGACCGGTGCAGCCGACGGCTCCACCACCGCAGACGGCGACTCCTCCACCACGGACGACCCTGACGACGTCGACGCCGGAACGACCTCCACCGGCACCGACGCAGAGGATGAATCGTCTGGAGGCGAAGGCCCGGGCCAAGATGACGATGGCGGTTGCAGCTGCCGAAGCACGTCTTCGCCTTCACCCGCCGCACTCGGCGTGTTCTTGGTGTTCGGCTTGGCCGCGCGGAGGCGACGCTCGTGATCCTTGCTGCGCTTCTTTTCCTTGCGGCGCCCTCGGATGCGCCCGCCGTCGATCCATCCGTTGCCGAGCAGGATATTCCGCCTGAGCCCGAGCTCGAGACGCCGACTGAGCCGGAGGCGCCCATCGAGCAACCGACGGCGCCTGCCCAGTCCAAAGCGCCTGCCGAACCGGAGACGCCCGCCGAGCCGCAGCCCCCGTCTCCGCCCCAGCCGGCTGCTCCCGTCGCAAAGCCGACGCCGAAGCTGGAGCCGACGGTTTCGGCCGGCATCACGCTGCCCGATTCACCTGCACCGCTCGAAGAGGACGGTCCCGAGGAGGACGCCGCTCCCCGTGAGGATTTCGAGGGAGAGCAGCGGACCGTCGTCGTCACCGCGACCCGAACCGCACACGAAAAGAACGACGCGCCCATCGCGACCGACGTCTACGACCGCGAGATGATCGAAGACGTCGGCGCCGAGAATGCGCTCGAGATTCTGCAGGAGACGCCCGGCGTGCAGGTCGACCGCAGCTTCGGCGGCGCGGGCGTGCTGCTGCAGGGACTCGACCCCAAGTACACGCTCATCCTGGTCGACGGTCAGCGCGTCTCCGGCCGCATCGACGGCACGATCGACCTCTCCCGGTTCCCAGCCGAGGACATCGAGCGCATCGAAATCGTACGTGGCCCCGGCTCGGTGCTCTACGGCGCAGACGCGCTTGCGGGCACGATCAACATCATCACCCGCACCCCGGCCAAGCGCTGGGAAGCCGAAGCGCACACGTCCTACGGCAGCTTCAATACGTTCGACCTCACCGGCCGCGTGGGGCATCGCCGCGAGCGTTACTCCGGGTCGTTCTCTGCGGGCATGCACAACACCGACGGTTGGGACGCAGACCCGTCGAACCTGAGCACGACCGGTCCCAACTCGCGACAGTTCGAAGCCAGCACGTCGCAGCGCTACAGCTCCAAGGGTGCGTTCACGCTGGACGGCTGGGCCCAGTACCTGCAGCGGACGAACCGCAACATCGACGCGCTCAATACGGGCGCCGTGTTCGACCGGGTCAACCGCAGCGAGACGATCACCGTCAACCTGACGCCGTCGACCGACTGGGATACCGGTGGCGTGCGCTTCACGGGCAGCTACAGCCTGTTCCGCGACCAGTTCTTCAACGACCAGCGCAACTCGGACGCGCTCGACGACTCGCAAGAGACGTTCGACCACATCGTTCAGACGACGGCGACGTTCACCCAGCGGATCGAAAAGCACACGCTGACGGCCGGACTCGACGGCCAGTTCGAGGTTCTGTCGGCGGACCGGATCGACCCTGGCACGGTCGACCGTCAGCGCTACGCGGCGTTTGCCCAGGACGAGTGGACCCCCGCGGACATGCTGTCGATTCTGCCGGGCGTCCGCGTCGACTACGACACGTTCTTCGGCCTGTACTCGACCCCGCGACTGGCCATGATGCTGCGCCCCAACGAGAAGTGGCGCTTCCGAGCCAGCTACGGCCGGGGCTACCGAGCGCCGACCTTCCGCGAGATGTACCTGCTGTTCACGAACGCGGGCGTCGGATACCAAGTTCGCGGCAACCCCAGCCTCGACCCCGAGACCTCCTGGAGCACCCACGTCTCCGCGCAGTTCTTGCCGTGGCGATGGGCCTCCATCAGCGTGTCCGCGTTCGACCACCGGCTGCAGGACACGATCGTGGTCGATACGCTCGACGAGTCCGACGATTCGCTGACACTGTTCGGCTATGACAACATCGGCAACGCCGAGAGCCGCGGCCTCGAGTCGCTCGCCAGCCTCACCTGGGGCCCGATGACACTCGACGGCTCGTACACGCTGACCCACACCCGCGATCTAGACAGCGGGCTCGCCCTCCCCGGTCGCGCTCGCCACCGCGGAACGGCAGGCATTCGCTACCACCGCCGCGCGTGGGGCACCACGATTCGGCTGCGCAGCTCGATCGTCGGGCGCCGCTTGTTCTACATCGACAGCAACGACGACGACGTCCTCGAGCCGCTGCGCTCCGACCCCTTCGCATCTTTCGATGCCCGCGTCGCCCAGACGTTCACCCGTTACGTCGAAGCCTTCATCGGCGTAGACAACATCCTCAACGCCGGAAACGCCACCGACAACCCTCTGGTCCCCCGCAGCTACTACGGCGGCGTGACCGTTCGCTACTGACCCGGAGCCCACTCATGTCGACCATCCAACGCGCCTGCACGTTCCTGTTCACCGCAACCATCGCCGCGTCCGGCTGTGCCGGAGATCTCGACGACGAACTCGGTGGAGACGCCGTCGAAGAACCCGCCGAGGGGGAAGTTGGCCCCAACGCCAATAGCGAGCCTCGCGAAGAGGGTGGCCAGCGGACGATCATCGACGCCACCGACGACAGCACGTGGGTCTACTTCGACTTGGAGAGCGGACGACAGCTCGAGGTCGACGACCCGATGGAGGACATCGACTGGGACCTGGCGTTCCTGCGGTTCAACATCGCAACCAACGGCGGCATCTCGGGCGAAGCCGGCGTCGAGGTGGCAATCGTCGAGGCCGCCTTCGACGAGGTGACCGAGGCCCCCGCCGACGGGTACCTCGTCGACGAGGAGGACGGGGACGACGTCAATGAGGAACCCGACTACGTCTTCCACGAGTGGTACAACTACAACTTCATGACGCACATCCTGACGCCCGCTGACATCACGTACGTGGTGCAGACCGGGCAGGGGAACGCGTTCAAGGTGGCGGTGGAGAACTACTACGACGAGGCGGGGACCTCCGGCATCCCCACCATCATCTGGGCTCCGCTGTGATGCACTGATTTTTTCGTGCAACGGTCAGGGGGCCGCGGTCGACAGGGCCGGCGATGACTCGAAACGTCGCGCTCTTGTTCCCTGCCCTGCTTCTTGCCTGCGACCCCGCCCCCGCGACCTCCGACGACACCGACGGCGGAACGGGCGGCGCCGACGCGTCGACGTCGGGCGACGACCCGGCGCCCGACCCCACCACTGGGGACGACCCCGACCCGGAACCCACCACTGGCGACGACCCGGACCCCACCACCGGCGACGACCCCGGCCCGGACCCCACCACTGGCGACGACCCGGAACCTACCACCGGTGACGACCCCGACCCCACCACTGGGGACGAGCCCGACCCCACCACCGGCGACGACCCCGACCCCGTCTGCGGAGACGGCATGGTCGAAGGCGACGAGGTCTGCGACGACGGCGACGACAACGGAGCCTACGGAAGCTGCCTCGAGGACTGCAGCGGTGCGGGCCCCAGCTGTGGTGACGGCACGCTCGACGAGGGGTTCGAGACCTGCGACGACGGCGAGCTCAACGGCGACTACGACCAATGCACCGCCGACTGCAGCGGTCCGGGGCCCAGCTGTGGCGACGGCAGCGTCGACGGGCCCGAGGCGTGTGACGACGGGGATGACAATGGCGAGTACGGCGGCTGTGCGGTGGACTGTGCCGGCCCGGCCGCGTTCTGCGGCGACGGCAACCTCGACGCCGAGTTTGAGGACTGCGACGACGGAGACGAGATCGACGGCAACGGCTGCAACAACGACTGCGTCGTCTCGGGCTCCACGCTGTGGGAAGTGACGAAGACGACTATCGGCGAGGACTCCAACGACCTCGGTCGGCAGGTCACGCTTCTCGATGACGGCACGCTCCGGGTCAGCAGCCTCGCTCGGGTCAGCGAGAACCTCCAGCAGGTCCTCATCACCGACTTCGACCAAGACGGCACGGAGCTGGACGAGTACGTCCACACCAATGGGGTCTATCCGTTCGTCCTCCTCGACACCTACGGCCTGCATCCCGACGGCACATACAACCTGCTTCGGTGGTCCAACGGCAGCTTCAACGGCTACAACATCGACGCCCGCTCCGCGGACTCCGCGTTCCAAGACTGGTCCGAGACGACGGAGGACTTCCGCGTCCTTCGACGCGCCGGCGGTGGAGGCGTTTACATCAACACCTACGAGGAGGGCTCGAACTCCTCGTGGATCATCTTGGACGCGGACGGTGAAACCGAGGCGGCGAGCTTCAACAACGCTGGCATCCGCTACTGGGAGGTTGCCAACGCCGAGCCGAGCACCGACATCGTCCTCGTCGAGTCCGTGAACGTCGGCGGAGGCTTCGAACCCGCCATCGCCCGACACTCCACCGACGGCACCGTCGTATTCCGGACGTTCTACGAGTCCGACCTCGAGGACTACGCCGGCGACTGGGCGAGCGGCTCCACCATTCTTTCGGTTGGACCCGAGGGCGACATCGCCGTCTCCTACATCAACAACGCCGACGCCGTCGTCGTCGTGTTCGATGCAGACGGCGAGCTTCAATACGAGACCGTACTCCCGAGGGAAGACTACGGCGCAGACGCTCTGCTCACCGCCGAGGTCGACTTCGACAGCCAAGGCAACGTGGTGGTCGTCGGCCGCCGTCGCAACAGCTTTGCGTTCGACGGCATGGTCTGGAAGCTCGACGCCAGCGGCGAACTGCTGTGGTCGCGGACGTTTGAGGGCCCGCTCTCGAGTGGTTACGAGGCAGCCTCCGCCGTCACGCTCCTCGAGGACGACTCGATCGTGGTCGTGGGCGCGTACACCGAGGTCTTCGACGCCGCGGATATTTGGGTCACACGGCTGGCTCCCTAAGCGCCCGCTGCCTCGATCGGGCGACGTCGCGGCCAGGATGGCCGGGCGCCGCCCGTTTTCGTCGGGCCGAGAACGCCCGTCGAACGCGGCTGGACGCGGTTTCTTCACCAGGTGCCACAGCCACCCGCGGGGTTCGCTATGCTCCGCCGCCAGTGGTGCCCCGTGGGCTACTCACGTGGCTGCGCCTCGTTGGGGTCGCGGTTGCTTGTTTGTGCGTGCCGTCCATCGTGGAGGCGGCCGAGCCGCTGCGTGTGTGGCACGCGTACCGGGGCGACGAAGAGGCGGCCCTCGACGACGCGCTTGCGGACTTTGCCGCGACCCACGACGGCGTCGAGATTCAAACCCTCGCGATCCCGTACGACGCCTTCAGCGCGAAGATCAACGCTGCGGTCCCGCTCGGCGATGGGCCGCATGTCTTCATCGACTCCCATGAACGGCTGGGCGACTACCGCAAGCGGGGCGTGGTCGCGCCGGTTGGCGATGCGCTCGAAGCCGACGCGTTCATTCCAGCCTCACTCGATGCGATCACCCTCGACGCAGAGCCCTACGCAGTCCCCCTGAGCCTCAAGTCGCTCGCGCTCTACGTCAACACCGACCTCGCGGCGCCGCCGGCAACCTTCGAGCAGATCGCGACGGCGAGCCTCCCCGAGGGGGTGGTCGCCCTGGCCTACGAGGCGATGAACCCGTACGCGCACGCCCCCTTGCTGCACGCGTTCGGGGGCCAGATGCTCGGCGAGGGAGACACCTTCGGCATGGTGGGGCCCGAAGCCGAGGCCTCCTTGGAGCTTGCGCTCGACCTGCTCGAGCGCGACGTCGTCCCCCCCGATGCAGACGGCGCGCTCGTCACCAACCTTTTCCGGTCGGGGCAGGCTGCGTACGCGATGAGCGGCCCGTGGCTCGCGGGAGACCTCGGCGAAGACCTCGCGTATCGCGTCGTCCCCCTCCCTCCCCTCGCCGCGACGGGCAAGCCGCTCGCCCCCTTCCTCACCGTTGAAGCGGTGATGCTCTCGCCCAAGGGTGCCGCCAGCGATGCCGCGCGAGCGCTCGTTCGCGACCTCGCAGGTGCCAACGCCGCCCGCGACCGCCAGGCCCGCGCCCGCGTGCTGTCGGCCCGCGCCGACGTGCCGCCCGCCGACGCTTTCCTGGAAGCCTTCGCGACGCAGGCCCGCACCGCCGTCCCCATGCCGACCTCGGCCGCGATGCGCTCCGTCTGGGAGCCCGCGCGTCGCGCCCTCCGCAAGGTCCTCCGCGGCCAGGCGGAACCCGGACCGGCGCTCGCCGAAGCGGACCGCCGCTACCGCGACGTTCGCCGCCCTCCGCCTCCGCCGGCGTCCCCGTGGCCCGGGATGGTTCTCGGCGGCCTCGCCATGATCGGCGCGCTCGTTTGGGTCCGCCGCAGCCGCGACGCCCACGGTCCGACGTGGAGAGAGTCCGTCTCGGCGTACCGCTACCTCGTGCACGCGATCGTGGCCGTCGGGGTGCTCGTGATCCTGCCGCTGTCGGTCGGCGCCGCGACATCGTTCTTCGCGGGCCCCTCCACCGACATGCACTACGTCGGGCTGGGCAACTTTGCGGAGATTCTCACGGCGCGCGGCGGCCCGCTCTTGGGCAGCGGCTCGTTCTACTTGGTGCTGATCGTCACCATCGTCTGGACGCTGATCAACGTCGTCTTCCACCTCGGCATCGGGCTGGCGGTCGGCCTGCTGCTCTCGCGGCCGCTGCTCAAGATGAAGGCGGTCTACCGAGTTCTGCTCATCATTCCGTGGGCCGTGCCCAACTACGTCACGGCGCTGGCGTGGAAAGGCATGTTCCACCGACAGTTCGGCGCCGTCACGGGCATCATTCACGCGCTCAACGACGTCTTCGGCACGTCGATTCAGCCGATCTCCTGGTTTGCCCAGTTCTCGACCGCGTTCACGGCCAACATTGCGACCAACGTTTGGCTCGGCTTCCCCTTCATGATGGTCGTGACCATCGGCGCACTCACCTCGGTGCCCAAGGACGTGCTCGAGGCCGCCGAGGTCGACGGCGCATCGCGGTGGCAGCGGCTCACCAAGGTCACGCTGCCGATCATTCGCCCAACGCTGATGCCCGCGGTGACGCTGGGCGCCATCTGGACGTTCAACATGTTCAACGTGGTGTTCCTGGTCTCGGGCGGTGACCCCGACAGCACCACCGACATCCTCGTCTCCGACGCGTACCGCTGGGCCTTCACCCGCGAAGCGCAATACGGGTATGCGGCCGCCTACGCGGTCCTCATCTTCTTGCTGCTGTTCTTCGGCACGAAGCTGCTCGACCGGTGGAAGGCGCGATGGAGCGGCAGTGGCCGCGGGGAGGTCGACGGATGAACCGGACCTCGCAGCTCGAATCGGTGCTCGTCCACCTCGCCCTCATCGCGGCGGTGGTCTTCTCGCTGTACCCGGTGCTGTGGGTCGTCGCGCTCGCGCTCTCGGGCACGCCCTCGCCCGAGCCCAGCGCGCTGCCCATCCCCAGCCAGCCCACGCTCGAGCATTTCGAAGCCGTCGCAGGCGCGACGAGGACCACCCCCGCTGGCGAGAGCCTGTGGCTGTTCGGGCGACAGCTGCTCAACTCGCTCATCGTCGCCTCGGCCACCGCCGCCGTAGGCGTGCTGATCGCCATCCCGGCCGCTTACGCGCTCGCGCGCTTCAACTTCGCCGGCAAGAGCCTCGGCGTTCGCGGCCTGCTCGCCACGCAGATGTTCCCCGCGGTGGCCAGCGCCATTCCGCTGTACCTCGTCCTCGACGCAGTCGGCCTGCTGAACTCCCGGACCGGCCTGGTGCTCTGCTACGCGAGCACCTCGGTTCCGTTCGCGATCTTTCAGCTGCGCGCCGCATTCGAGGCCATTCCCATCGACCTCGAGGAGGCCGCCATGGTCGACGGCGCGACGCAGTTCCAGGCCTTCATTCGCGTCGTGTTGCCCGTCGCCCGTCCGGCCATCGCCGTGACCACGCTGTTCGCGTTCATGAGCGCCTACAACGAGTTCATCCTGGCGGCCACGTTCCTCGACGACGAGACCATTTTCACTTTGCCCGTCATGCTTCAGCGATTCATCGGCGAGTACGACGCGCAGTGGGAGAAGTTCGCCGCGGGGGCGATCATCGTCAGTCTCCCCGTGATGGCGCTCTTCTATTACGTGCAGCGACACCTTGTCGCCGGTCTCGCCTCCGGCGGCGTCAAGGGCTGAGCGCGGCCGCAGGGTGAGGGTCTCGTCGACGGTGATGGGGTGGCACCCGTATCCGCTCCTTTGGCTGCATTTGCTGATAGCCTCCGCCGCGATGATGAAGCGTTCGCTCAGGATGAGCGTGCTGGGACTCGTGTCGGCTTGCACGCCGACGAGCGGGTCCATGGCACCGGGTTCGGACCCTGCAGACATGAGCCTCCGGCGCGACGTGAAGCCCGGAGATCCGGTGGCCGAGGATGCGGACATCGCCACCAAGCAGGCCGCCCTCCCCACGCAGCTCATCGGCTTTGGTCCGTCCCCGCAGCCCTACGACGAGGAGCCGCTGCCTCGGGGCACCCAAGAAGTCACATACGTTTCAGAAGGCCGTAAGCTCCGAGGCTGGCTACGCCCAGGCACCGAGGGAGGCCCCGCGTTCGTCTGGCTCCACGGCGGTTTTGCGACGGGTGCGGATGCGGTCGACCGGTGCCCGCAGTTCCCCGCCGCGGGCTACACCGTGTTTGCCCCGACCTATCGCGGTGAGAACGGTAACCCCGGCGATTTCGAGCTCATGTTTGGAGAGGTGCGCGACGCTGCAGCAGCCGTCCGCTACGTCGCCAGCCTGCCGAACGTGGACCCCGATCGGGTCTACGTGCTCGGACACTCGATCGGCGGTGGCACCTCGGCCCTGCTCGCAACGCTGCCTGACGTGCCCGCCGCGCTGACCGGCAGCATCGGTGGCATGTACACCGAAACGAGCGCGCAGGGGTTTGCGGCGGACTTCTGGCCCGACGCCGTCGTACCGCAGCATGAATGGGCACTCCGCGCTTCGGTCGCACAAGTCGGTGCGATGCGTCGCCCGCATCACGCCTTCGTCGGCCGTGATGACGAGGCGATCCTCGCGAACTTCCGCGAAGCATGGATCCGCACCCGCGGCGCCGTGGACCATCCCATGAAGACGCACGTCGTCACCGGGGACCATGGCGGCAGCATCGAGCCCGCATGCAAGGCGTTCTTCGACTTCGCCGAAGGCAAGGTGCCCAACAACGTGTCGACGTCCGACCCTGCGTCACTGCTTCCGGGGATCCGCGATGCGAGTATCCCGCTGTCGATCGACGAGCCAGCGTGGGGCCGACCGCCTCTTGGAGAGCGCGGGGCCGACGTCGACACCGGAGACTGGAAAACGCACACGTTCGCCGGGTTCGAGCTTTCGTATCCACCGGGCGCAACGCTGACCACATCGTCGGACGAGAGCGTCTCCACCGTCACGCTGTCGGTGGGCTCGGAGGTCGTGGCGCTGTCGACCGTGGACGTCCCCCCTGCGGCTGAGGGATTCTTCATGCGCTACTTCCTCAGCACGCTCCTGACGTCGCCGGATGTCGTGTCCGGGCTTCAGTGGTTTTCGACCGATGCGGGCCCCAAGACCGGCATCCAGGTCCGGGGTCGTAGCCGGCAGGGCGAGGAGTTCATGCGGGCGCAGGTCCGCGGAACGACGCTGGTCATCTTGGAAGCGAACTCGCCCGAACCTCCGGTCATCCAGGCGATCGTCGCCTCGGTCGTACCCGCCAAGTAGCGTCTATTCCTCGAAGACGTCCTCGCCGAGCCGACACGCGGTGGCGTCGCCTTCGTCGTAGCCGTTGAGGCCGGCGTAAGGCTCGTTGGCCTGGGCCCAGGTGAGCTGAAAGCCCGGGTCGAAGCACTCGTGCAGGACGAGGTCTCCGTGCAGCAGGTCGCCTTCGCCGTCGACCTCGAGCACCTGTGCGCGCGCCCGGCCGGCCAGTTCCGCGTCCCACACCATGTCCACGGTCACGCGCTCACGCTCGGGACCACTCCACCCCTCATCGTCGAAGGTGCCCCAGGTGGCGAAGTGGAAGATGCCCGCGCCATCCTCGGCTCGGTCATACAGGTACGTCTCGTCCCGGTACTCGAGGTCTTCGTCGCGGTCGGCGTAGTGAAAGCCATCGAACTGCAGCTCGACGGTCTTGGCCTTGGAGTCGACGTCGCGGTCGAACGACACCGCGATTGCGCCTCCGAACTCCTCGGTCTCCGAGAACTCGCGACGCAGCGGCTCGAGGCTTCGGATGGCGTCGAAGTCGATCTTGATCTTGCCCGCCCGCTGCTCATCGGTCTCTTCGAGCTCGCCTGCGAACACCGTCAACATCTCGCTCTCGCGAACGCCCGCGTTGCCCGCGTGAATCTCGAAGGCCGCCCGCGATTCGTCGCCCTCGATCCGAACCATCCAGGAGAGGTCCTCGCCGTTCTCGGCGTCGAAGGGTCCGTACACGCGCCACTCGCCATCCTCACGCGTGGGCTCGTATTGGGAGAGCTCGTTGAGGATCTTGCCGAAGTCGACCGCCATGTCGACGACCCAGCCGTTGACGTCGCTCGCGACCTCGTCCGCCAGACCCATCACTTCGCCTTCACCACCCAGGGCCCGAAGCCCGTTGTCCGGCATGTCGAGCCGCACGTCGTCCGCTTCGAAGGTGGGCGTGGGGTACACCTGGGTATCGAAGCAGCCCGGAGCGGCGGCGAGCAGGAGGACGGCGGCGGCGGTCAGCGAGCGGGTCGGCATGGTGGTCCGTTTTGCCAAAGGTGCGCCGCGCCACGCTCCGGCGCTCGATCGAATGATCTCAACGGCTTACGCGGACCCAGGGTCCGTCTGCGTTGCAGGTCGCAACGCAGAACCCTGCAACGCGCGGCGGTCTGCGGCTCAGAACCACACCGAGGCGCCCACGTTGAGCGCGCCGCTGAGTCCCGGCAGCATCACCGACTCCCCCAGCGATGTCCCGCCCACGCCGACCTCCACCACCGGGACCCCGCCCGCGGAGGTGTGCATCAGCGCAACGTCGGCCTCGAGGGAGAGCCGCGGAAGGACGAACCCACGGACACCCACCCGGCCGGTGAAGCGCTTCCGGAACCCACGATGCCGGAACTGCCTGTCAGGCAGGGTGCCCATGGTCCAGTCGAACTGCACCCCGGCCCCGAACGCAACGAACGGTTGAACGCGAGCTTTCGGCAGCGAGCGCAGCTCGGCATAGGGCTCGACCAAGACGCTGTTCCGACGGATGCGACCCCCGAACACAAAGTTCGGCTCCAGTCCCGAGAACGACGGCGAGACCCGGGCGCCCACGGAGAGCACCGGAAGAAGCTGGTATCCGAGCCCGAAGCTCAGCGGTCCGGCATCGAACGCTCGGTACTCGGAGACGCGGCGGACCGCGGTCGGTTCGCCTGCGATGCGAACGAGCGCGGCGTCGAGGTGGACCCGAATACGGCGATCGGGATCAGGAGCGATGTCGGGCGCGAGAAGAAGAAGCGATGAGGACAGGGCGATGGACAACACGCCAGCCTCTTGTGCAACGGCTGTTCCCGACGTGATTTCGATGCGTTGCGCCGCGTGAGCCGCCGATCGGCGACGCTGCGGCGCTGCGCTGCCGATCGACATGACAAACGGACGACCCCGCACCCGGAGCCACGGCGACACCCGCGACCCGCCCCGGGAAACTACCGGTCCGCGTCGGGGAAAACACTGCGCTCGATCCAAGCACCGGCAACCGCCTTCGCGACGGCCCCGGCCGAGGGCGGAAGGACCTCGGGATGCTGCACGGTCCCCTCCACGCGCACGGGCAGTGCGTTCGCGTAGCGACGAACGCCTGCGCGCGCCTCGGGCATCACGCCAAGCAGCGGCAGCACGTCGACCTGAAGGTCCAGTCGGCCGTCGAGTGCAACGCGGCCCTCGAACGGGAGCGCGATCGGGTCGCCTTCGCTTCGGACCTCGGCAACCCGGACCCAGGGACCATCGATCCGAGCATCGATGGATAGCGGGGGCAGCGGCAGCGGGGCCGCCGTGCGCCCGAGCAGCGCCGCAACCCGTACAGCCACGGTCTCCTTGGGCAGCACGACGTCGTTCAGCGAGACGCCCAGAGACCCCGCGAGCGACTGCATCACGCTGGCGCGCTTGAGGCCGCTGCCCTGAACCTCGGCCGAGATCGAAAGCTGCCCCTGGGTCGCTCCAACCGGTTGTGCCGTGAGACCCGCGGCCGCGGGAAACGCCGCCACGACGACGGGCAGCACGGCGTCCCCGAGCGAAAGCCCGGTCGCGTCGACGCGAGCCGACCATGAGCTCGCCCGGTCGAAGGCGAGCGCGCCATCACCCGTGATCGCCGCCTCGTCGAGAGTGGCCTCGAACGAAGTCACCGCGAGGGCGACCTCGGAGGCCTGCACCGTAAGCGCAACGTCCTCGAGCACCACGTCCCGCATCTCGACCTCAGCGGCACGCGCGTCGAACGTCACGTCCTTGTGGGCCTCGGCGGTCTCGACGCGGCCGGCCAGCGCCACGCCTCGAAGCACGACCTCTTCCCCCCGGTCTTCGTCCCGGTACGTGACCGTGCCGTCGTCGAGGACCAAGCGGAGATCGAGCGGCCGAGTGTCATCTCCCGAACGCCGGCGACGGATGCCGTGCCAGTTGGTGGCCCCTTCCTGCTTCGCGACGCGAAGATCGAAATCCCGCGCATGCAAGGTCCCGGCGAGACCGCCGTCGAGCAGCGCCGACCAGCGGAGCTCGAAGCGCGCGGCGTCGACCTCCAGGCCAGGCTCGCCCTGCCCCAGCGACGTGTCGTCCGGCGCGCCGGCGACGGTGAGGCCCGACAGCTCGAGCGCGTCGAGTTGGACGTCGATCGCATCGACCGTGACCTGCCGGTGCAACGCCTCGGACGCGAGCACTTCGAACCGGTGCCGCGCCGCGTCGGTGTGTAGCCACATCCAGCCCCCCAGCAGCCCAAGGCCGAGGAAGCCGAGGGCACCGCCCCCAGCGAGCAACAGTCGGCGCGTCCGCATGACCGGCTGCAACCCGACGGGCGGCCGGTTCGTTCCCGCGGTCACAAAAGGGCGCAGAAGCCGAGCGACAGCACGATGGAGAAGGATGCTGCGAACGCCACGTCGCGGCGAGACACGCCGAGCAGATCCTCGCGCGTCTTTCCGCTGAGATGCCGGAGCGCGCCGACGCTGCCGAGCATCAACCCGAACAGCGTCGCGGCGGTGAGCCCGTAGGAGAGCGAAAGCGCAGCGCCCAGGGCTTGGCCCAGCGCCAGGGCGGAGACGACCGCGAGAACAGACCAGAACAGCGCGGACGACCCGCGGGGGTGCGAGCCAAGGTCGGAGCGGGAGCGAGAAGACATGCGAGCGCCTCGAGAGTCAGACGAGGCCGAGTGCCTACGGTTGCAGGCCGCCTCGGCGAAGACTACGCGCGGGAGGACGATCCGATTCCCCGCCACGACACCATGACGCCGACGACCCCAATCGTCACGTCCTTGGCCCGTTTTGGCTCCAGCCTTAGCAGCCTCGTGCCGCCGGACTTCGGACCTGTCCGCACCACGGCGCTACGGCGTCCGCGCTCGATACGCTCGATAGCCCTGCATCAGCGCCAGGTAGATCATGTGGCCCAGCACCTGCTGCCCCTCGTTGCTGAGGTGCGCCAGGTCGGCCGACATCAGGTCGCGCTGGCGCCACAGGGCGATGGCTCCATCGCCGCCCATCGCCGCCTGGGTATCGAAGAACGCGCAGCCCTCTTCGAGCGCCACCTTGCGCTGCAGCGTGGTGACCGGCGCCATCGCCTCCACCGAGACGATGCGCCGCCCCTTCCGCTCGCCATGATCGACGGGCGAGATCACCAGGCACGCCCGCGGATTCGCCTCGCCGCGATACATGCGAATCAGCTCTCGGGTCTGCGACTCCAGCTCCCCGTAGCGGCTCGCCTTGAGGATGAGGTCGTTGCCGCCGAACTGGAACACCAGGAGCGCCGGGTCACGCCGATCGATCTGCGCCCGCATGTGGGCGGGATCGGCCTTGAGCATGCGGCCGGTGAAGGCGCCGAGGTTCGACAGGCCATCCCAGACCACGCCAGGGCCCTCGCGCTCGAGCACGACGCCGTACAGCCGCCCGCGCCCCTGGTTCACCCGCACCGTGATGGCGTGCTCGCCGTCGGGCACATCGAAGACTTCGTAGGCGTCGGTCAGCTGCTCGGCGCGCCCGTCGAGGGTGACCGTCTCACCGTCGTCGACCTGCACTTTGATCGGTCCGCCACGCGGCTCCTGGGCATACCAAAGCTCGAACCGAGAGACCTTGCGACCGAACGCGCCTTTGCGGGCGGTGCCGAAGGTGACCTTCGACTTGCCCTTGCTCGTGAAGACGGTGCCGCCGTAGCCGTAGTGGCCGTCTTTGCGGCAGCCGTTGATGATGTAGCAGTTCGCCCAGTCGCCCTTCTTGAAGCGGATCCCGCGGTGGCGGTAGCTCAGCGTCGGCGTGCTGAGCAGGTGCCAGCCGTGGCCGGCGTCGCCGAAGCGTCGCTGCATGCGGTTGCGAAGCGCGGACGTGACGTGGTCGCCGGCGATGACCGAGTCTCCCCAGTGCGCAACCCGTGTCACGGCGCCCGCAAAGCCGGCGTCGGTGTGCGCAAGCGCGGTGTAGAAGCCATCGAGCGCCTCGGGGTTGGGCAGATCGAGCGCGTGCGGGACGTCCTCGTCGTCGTCGGGGTGCGGCTCGTAGGGCGGCAGGACCCCCGCCGCGGGCACGTCCACGGCGATGCGGTCCTCGATGGGTTCGGCGTCCTCGTCGTCGTCGACCTGCGTCGCGACCTCGGCGATCGCATCCATCGCCGCAAGCTGCTCCTCCTGCGCCTGCACCTCTGCCGAGCCGCCCATCAGCTCGCGCCCGATCAGGTTCCAGAACAGCACGGGGTCCTCGTCGGTCCACGGGCGCGCCCAGCTCGCTGCCGGCACGACGTAGGTCGCGACGATCAGCGCGACGAGCGTGGCCATGCCCGTGCCGATCTTCTTGAACGTGCCCGGCTGCGGTGGCGCGCCGTCGTCCTCGTGCCCGCCAAGCGAGACGGTCTGGACGAACTCCTCGCCATCGAGCAGTCCCGAGGGGCTCTCGCCCGCGTGCTGGTTCGGCGTGGACATGGCTAGAAGTCGAAGTAGATGAACGCCCGGGGACCACTCGCGGCGAGCTTCATGATGCCCAGCGCCAGACCGCCCATCAGCAAGCCGAGCACGGGGCCGGGCAGCTTCTTGAACAGGCCGAAGCCCACGTCATCGACCCAGCGCTTGGGCGTGAAGTGGTAGGCCGTGCCGCCGACGAGCGCCGCGAGCAGCCACGGCGTGAGCAGGCCCGGCCGCACGAGGTGCTCGACGTCGAACGCCATCAAGCCGGCGATCATCGTCTTGGCGCCCTCGAAGGTCTCGGCACGGAAAAACACCCGCGAGAGCACGGTGAAGTGAAACGTGAGCAGGACGTGGGCCGCGGTGTTCAGCGGCGACCCGGTCACCGGCAGCGCCGCGACGAGCAGGAAGAACCCGCCGGTGATGCCGCCCAGCGCCGCGCTGGCGCCCCCGTCGAGCGCGAGGCCCCAGCGCCCCAGCGCGAACATCATCGCGGCGCTGAGCCCCGCGAGACCGAGGGTCACGGCCCAGCGTCTGCCCGGCGGTCCGTCGCGGTCGCGGATCCGGTTCCAGCGATTGAACAGAATCGCTCCGGCCTGCAGGTTCGCGTAGATGATGAAGTTCCAGCTGGTGCCGGCCTTGTAGTGCCACATGCCGACGAGGAACATCGTCAGCCACAGATTCACGTAGGTCCGCGTGACGCCCCCGCGCGAGCCCCCAAGCGGGAAGAACAGGTAGTCGCGCAGCCACGTCGACAGCGTCATGTGCCAGCGCCGCCAGAACTCGCCGATGTCGCGCGCCTGGTGGGGGCGGTCGAAGTTCTCGGGGATGTCGTAGCCCAGCAGCCGAGAGACGCCGATCGCGATGTCGGAGTAGCCCGAGAAGTCGGCGTACAGCTGCAGCGTGAAGGCGTACAGCGCCAGCAGGATCTCCGCCGACGTGTACATGTCGGGACTTGCGAAGATCGGATCGGTGAACTGGCCCGCGATCCAGTCGCCGAGCAGCACCTTCTTGACCAGGCCCTTGAAGATGCGGAAGAGCCCCTCCTCGGTCGCAACGGCGTTGATGCGCGGCCGGCGGTGCAGCTGCGGAAGGAACTCGCTCGCCCGAACGATGGGGCCGGCGACCAGCTGCGGAAAGAACGATACGAACAGCGCAAAGCGCAGGAACGACGGTTCCGGCTCGAGGCGACCCCGCCACACGTCGATCGAGTAGCTCAGGCTTTGAAACGTGTAGAACGAGATGCCGACGGGCAGCAGCGTGCGGACCGTCGGCGCCGCAAACGGGACGCCGAGCGCCTCGCACACGTCGGTGCCCAGGGCGAAGAACAGGTCGGTATACTTGAAGTAGGCGAGCAGGCCGAGGTTGCCGACCAGGCTCGCGCCCAAGTACGCGTTGCGCAGTCGCTTGGCTCGCGCGGCGACGTCGGCATCCGGGGAGTCAGCCGCGCCCGCGTGCCGGTGCATCGCGTGCCCGCACACGAAGTCGAGCACGGTCGAGAAGACCAGCAGCCCGGCGTAGTACCAAGGCGTGCCTGGCGGATCGAGCTTGGGACCCGCCATGTAGAAGAAGTAGCTGGCCCCCAGGAGGAAGACGACGCGCGCGACCGGTCGACCCGCGGCGGCCCAAAAAATGAGCAACACCGGGACGATGAAGACCAGGAAGTCGAACGTCGGGAACAGCATGCGGCGCGGCCGTCAGCCGAGGAAATCGCCGTACAGTACCCGCGGCCGATCTCGGCGTCCAAGGGAGGACGCACGATCGCGTGGGGCTGTTCCCGGAGCAGCCCGTGGTGCAACCCAGCGCGGCGGATCGCGACGGATTTTTCGCTCCTGGGTAGGAGCCGAAACGCCGCTGTATCGGGCATACCGCAAGTTTTGGCGACACCACCAGGAGCGAAAAAGACGAGCGAGGCGTGGTGATGGGTTGCACCACGGGCTGCCAAGGGCAACTACCCGTCATCTCAGCGAAAAATTCGGAACGGCGAGTTCGCGCTCAGGGGCGACCGGGGATCGTCCGGACGCGGTGCCGTGCACGGAACAGCATGACGATGCCGCCGACGAACCCCCCGATACCCGCCGCCAGCATGGCGCCGCCCGCCGCGTTGCTTCGTGCGTCGTCGATGAACCACAGCGACGACACGGCAGCCAGCGTACCGCCGACCGTCGAGACCAACACGCCACCGATGAACATGCCGGTGCTGCCGCCGCGAACCTCGAGCGTGACGTCCTGGCCGCGATAGGGGTCGAGCGAGAAACTCTTGGACATCAGCGCCGGACCCTTGTTGAGGGCGTTGACCGTGTAGGCGCCGTTGGTGTCGATCGGGCGTTCACATGGCGCGGTGCAGACGTTGTCCCATGCGACACCCGAGGCGGACCCGCCATAGCCCGAGACGTAGACGCCGCCGGTCCGTCGCTGAAGGACGAGTTCGCCGCGACGCCGGTCCCCGCGGACCAAGAAGACGCGCGCAGCCATGTCGGAGACGGCGGGCTCGGGCTCGGGGGCAGGCGCAGGCGTCCCTCCGACCTCGACGCGGTCGACCTCGTCCGGCCCGAACGTCCGCGTCGTGCCGTCGGCCTTGCGCAGCACGACGTTGCCGCCGGGCTCGTACTCCTCGACCGTGCCTCGAACGAATCCCCCGCCGCGTAGATGCACGACGTCACTGCCGGATGCAGCCGCCGGGGCGGACTGCTCTGGCGCAGCCGTTTCGGCGGGTGCGGGTGCAGGTGCGGGTTGCGTGAGCTCAGACGCGGTGAGCGCGATGGCGACGGCGGAAGCGAGTACGGAAGACATGGCAAGGTGCGCGGCCTTGGTGGCGCGACGTGTTGGAGTCGCTGCGCCGCGTTCGGATCACATCTTTTTTGCCACTCGCACAACGCAAACGCCACGCGAGAAGCTCACCCGCCGCAGAAAAAATCACCCGTCTACGGCCGCGGTCGCCTCCGCCTCCAAGGACAGACGCGCCCGCAGTGCACGGGCCTTGGCGAGGACTTCGACCCGGCGCCCAGTCTCGAGCTCGATCACCCGTTCGAGCTGCTCGAGCGCGCCGTCGGCGTCACCCAGCGCAGCCTGGGTCCGCGCCAGCTCGAGCTCGACATCGACCACCCGCGGCGCGAACGGCCCGTCGGTTTCTTTGCGCATGGCCAGCGCGCGCTCGAAGCGACGCACCGCGTCCTGCGGCCGGTCCAGCTCCCGCAGCGCCCACCCGGCGATCATCGACGCGACATCTTCGTCACGCGTGCCCGAGCGCCCAAGGATGGCGAGCGACTCCTCGGCGCGGGCCAACGCATCCTCTGCCAGCTCCTGCTTGCGGGCGAGCTCGGCCAAGTTGTTCAGCGACGCCGCCACCTTGGGGTGCTGATCGCCAAAGAGCCGCCGGCGGATCGCCAGCGAGCGCTCGCAGGAGGACTTCGACTCGGAGTAGCGCCGGCTCTCCATCAGCGCGTTGCCGATGTGATTGAGCGTCGCCGCGACCTGCGGGTCATCTTCGCCGAGCAGGTCGGTCTGCTGCGCGAGGGCGAGTCGGTATTCGGCGAGAGCCTCGTCGAACCGCTTCTGCGTATACAGAACCCCGCCGACGTTGTGCCGCAGCCGCGCCTCGAGCACCGCGCCACCACCCGCACGCCGCAGCGCCGCGGTGGCGAACTCGGCCCACAGGTGGCCGCGCTCGGGCTCGAACCGCTCGACGCCCGTCACCCACACCAACCGAACCCAGGCCTTGGCCTCGACGAGCCGGTGCTCGGCTCGCTCCGCCGCCCAGATCGCCTCCAGGAAGCTCCGCTCGGCTCGCTCAAACTCGCTGCGGCGCTCGAGGATGGACCCCGCTTGAAGGTGCGCCTCGGCGACGATGTCATCGGCGCCGAGCGCCTCCGCATCCCCAAGCACGCGCTGCACGATCGCCAGCGCCTGGGCATACCGCGCGGAACTCTCTTTGGCGCGGGCGTCCACGAGCGCATCGCGAAGAGGCGCGGTGTAGCGGATGTCGACGGGCGCCGTCGGTGACGGCTGGTCGGTTCGCAGACGCTGGGTGTCGGAGCAGTCGTGCAGACGCGGCAGCGAGTTGACTGCTTCGATCGCGTTCTCCACCACGGACGCGTCTGCGTCGGAGAACTCGCGCACGAGCGCCTCGACCGCCTGGTGACGCGCCCGGAGACAGCCCATGCGCAACTCGAGCGTGGCGTCGCTCTGCTCCTTGTGAACGTGGGTGGCCTCGCACGCGTCTCGATGCGCGTCCGCCCAACCATCGGTGTAGCGCTGCAGCGTGGCCTCGACGCCATCCCACGCCGCCCCGGCGAACTTGGCTCCGCTCCCGAGGAACGCCCCGCGAACGCGGTCACGAACCCCGTCATCCCAGACCCCGTCCCAGCGAACGGATGCGTCTTCGCAGGGGCTCGCGCCCACACCTTCGCTGGCAAAGGCGAGCGTCCCGACGCCGACGCCGACGACCGCAAGCGTCGCCATACCAACCCGCATCGGCACGCGTCCGCGCGGGCCTCGGGAGAGCGCCGACAGCAGCGACCGCATGTCGCCATAGCGGGCCTCGGGGTCGATGGACAAGCCGCGCGTCAGGACCCGGCGAATCGCGACCGGCACGTCGCCGTCGCGCGGCTCGGTGAGGTGGCCCTTGAGCACCGCATACCTCGCCTCGCGGGCGGTCGAGCCGAGGAACGGCCGCGCACCGTACAGCGCCTCCCAAAGCACGACGCAGAAGCTGAACTGGTCGGTGCGGGCGTCGGTCGGACCCGACAGATGCTGCTCGGGCGCCATGTAGGCTGGCGTGCCCAGCTTCGCGCCGGTGCGGGTGAGTTCGACTTCGGTCTCCGCGCTGCTCGAGGGCGCCGAAGGGTCGACGCTGGGCGCAATCGGCAGGTCGTCCCGAGAGGACGTGCGCCGGGCCAGCCCGAAGTCGAGCACGACCGCGCGACCGCCATCCTCGACGAGAATGTTGTCCGGCTTGAAGTCGCGGTGAATGAGGTCGCCTTGGTGCGCGGCGGCCAGCCCTTCGCCGGCCCGCGACAGCACCGCCATCACGTCGCCCCACGCTCGCTCCGACGACTGCATCCAGCGACGGAACGTCTGGCCTTCGATGTACTCCATCGCGACGAAGACGCGGCCCTCGAAGGTGCCGACGTCGTGGACCGTCACCACGTTCGGGTGACTAATCCGGGCGATGGCCTTGGCCTCGCGAAGGAGACGAGTCCGCGCGCGGCTGCTTCGGCTGTTCGCGTGCAGCAGCTTCAGCGCGACCTTGCGATCGAGTTCGGGGTCGTAGGCGGCGTAGACCACCCCCATGCCGCCACTTCCGAGCTCGTAGAGCACGACGTAGCGATCGACCGACGTTCCGCGCTCGAGACGAGCTTCGGCAAGCGCGTCCTCGTCGGGCACGTTGTCGGTCATCGAGTCGACCAGCGTCTTGCCCTGGTCGCCGTCGCGGGAGCCCGCGTCCACGGGGTTAACATGCCATGCGCGCGAGGCCGCGTCGGACCAAAGTGGCCCGCGCCGCGCTACAATTGGGGTCTCGGGACGACGGATTCGGATCTGGGCGCTCGGTCCTGGGGTGAACGCCCGAGGAGTTGCGCGGACCGTTGCAAACGCAACCGCCGGCCGGCCGACTCTGTGTCAGCACGGCGGGCCGGCCGAACTCAGCCGCACCCAGGGCCTGTCTTCTTGTACGGGGCGAACTGCTCGAGCTCTTTCATGTAGTCGGGCAGCTGCTCGCGCTCGTCGGCCAAGAAGCGGCTGACGGCATCACGGAGGCCGTCGTGCCGGATCCAGTGCGAGCTGTAGGTCGGCGCGGGCGTGAAGCCGCGGAGCAGCTTGTGCTCGCCCTGCGCCCCCGCTTCGAACAGACCGATCCCACGCTCGATGCAGCGCTGAATGCCGGCGTAGTAGGCCGTCTCGAAGTGGAGGAAATCGATCTCCTTCGCGCACCCCCAGTAGCGGCCGTACAGGGCGTCGTTCGTTTCGAGGTAGAGCGCGCCCGCGACGACGTCTTCGCCTTGTCGCACGCGAGCGAACTGCACCCGCTCGGGGGCCAGCTCGATGAGACGCTTGAAGAAGCCCGGGCGCAGGTAGTCCTGGCCACCGTGGCGATAGGTCGTCCGCCGGTAGAAGCGGTCGAGCATGTCGACCTCGTCCGGCGTGACGTCCGAACCGGCAACGAACGTGACTTCGTCGACGGCTTCGAGCGCACGCCGACGCTCCTTGCGGATCTGCTTGCGCTTGCGTGAGGCCATGGTGGCCAAAAACGCGTCGAAGTCTGCGTAGCCGTGGTTGCGCCAGTGGAACTGAAAGCTCAGCCGCGACATGAAGCCGGCGTCGTCGAGCAGTCGATGCTCCGCCTCGGTCGTGAACAGCCAGTGAATCGACGAGCACTCCGCTGCGTTCGCGAGCTCTTTGACGGCCTCGACCAGGACCTGCGCGATCACGTCGGGCTCTTCGTCGTCCCCACGCAGCAGCAAGATGCGAGGGCCGGTCGCCGGGGTCACCGGCGCCGCGACGACGAGCTTGGGGTAGTACGGCACGCCCGCGCGCTGGCTTGCGCGCGCCCATCCCCAGTCGAAGATGTACTCACCGTAGCTGTGGTCCTTGATGAAGCACGGCACCGCACCGACGAGAACGTGTTCGGATTCGTCTTCATCGACGGCACGCTCGGCCATCAAGTAGACGGGTGCCCAGCCAGTGCGCGAACCGGTGCTGCCGCTCATTTCGAGGGCGCGCAAAAAGCCCCACTCGAGAAAGGGGCTGTGGCCGTGGTCGAGCGCGTTCCAGGCCGCGGGATCGACGCTGGACAAGTTGTGGACAGCCCGGATCCGCAGCGTCACGACCACTCACGTGTACGCCGTGCGGCCGAGTCTCGCAAACGGTCACCCATTCCTGCTCGACCTGGCGGGCTCCAGTGGACGAGGGGATTCCGCCACCGGAGCAGCACTGCCCCTACCCAACCGGGGAGGTCGGCGCGCGCAGACCCGAAAACCCAACGAGTTTGGTCGAGCCGCCTGGCCGAGGCATCTTCGGCGTTGGCTGCTATTCTCGTTTGCGGACGGACGACGGCCAGACTCGCCCTGCGAGACCTCGGCCCACGCTCGTCTGCCCTCCGGCCAGAGCTGCGATGAGTACGCGACGCGAAGACGAAAACGAATCCGGGGTCATCCTCCGCGAAAAAGCGGAGAAGAAGGTGAAGCGGCCGCGGATGTACCGCGTCGTGATTCACAACGACGACTACACGCCGATGGACTTCGTGGTCCGCCTGCTCGAGACGGTGTTCCACCGCACCGAGACCGAGGCCACGCGCATCATGCTGCACATTCACAACCACGGCTCCGGCGTCGCAGGCATCTACACCCATGAGATCGCCGAGACCAAGGTCGCCCAGGTTCACATGCTGGCCCGCAAAAACGACCATCCGCTGATGGCGTCGATGGAGCCCGAGGACGACGACGAGGAGTAGGCACCGATGTTGAGCGACGAACTGAAAGCCACCATCAACGCTGCGATCGAAGACACGCAGGAGCGACGCCACGAGTACCTCACCCTCGAGCACCTTCTGCTCGCGCTGCTCGGTGACGGCAGCGCGGCGGGCGTCATCGAAGGCTGCGGCGGCAACATCGACGACATCAAGAAGGAGCTCGAGGAGTTCCTCGAGGACTCGATGGAGCAGGTCCCCGAGGACGACGAGTTCACGTGCCACCAGACCATTGGGGTCGGACGCGTGCTCCAGCGCGCGGTGCTGCACGTGCAGGGTGCGGGCAAGCGCGAGGTGACCGGCGCCAACATCTTGGTCGC
Organism: Myxococcota bacterium; assembly: GCA_039024335.1. Taxonomy (GTDB): domain Bacteria; phylum Myxococcota_A; class Polyangia; order Nannocystales; family Nannocystaceae; genus CAJXVA01. Next base: position 2,161 of record JBCCQM010000041.1, on the reverse strand, counting down.
CATCTTCGCCGAGCCCGAGTCCAACGCCGTCTACATCCTGAGCAACCACGGGATCACGCGGCGCGACGTCACGCTGTTCATCTCGCACGGCATCGGTCGCGGCGGCTCCAAGTCGCTGGTGAAGCGCGCGCCCGAGGGCGAGGACGGCCCCGGCGTCGACCCCGACAGCGACGGCGGGGAGACCTCGGACGATCCGCTCAGCGCCTACGCGGTCGACCTCAAGGTCAAGGCCGAGGCGGGCCGCATCGAGCCGCTGATCGGTCGCAGCAGCGAGGTCACGCGCCTCATTCAGGTGCTGTGTCGCCGCAAGAAGAACAACCCCGTGCTCGTGGGTGAGCCCGGCGTGGGCAAGACGGCCGTGGTCGAAGGCCTCGCGCTGCGCGTGCACGAGGGCAAGGTGCCCAAGGCCATCGCCACCGCGCACATCTACTCGCTCGACATGGGCTCGCTGCTCGCGGGCACCAAGTTTCGCGGGCAGTTCGAGGAGCGGCTCAAGGCGGTGATCAACGCCGTCGAGTCCGACCCCGACGCCATCTTGTTCATCGACGAGATTCACACGGTCGTCGGCGCGGGCGCCACCTCGGGCGGCTCGATGGACGCGTCGAACCTGCTCAAGCCTGCCTTGGCGAGCGGCTCGCTGCGGTGCATTGGCGCCACCACGTTCAAGGAGTTCAAGAGCGCCTTCGAACGCGATGCCGCCCTCGCCCGCCGCTTTCAGAAGATCGAGATCGTCGAGCCCTCCAAAGACGAAGCGCTGCTCATCCTGCAGGGCCTCAAGGAGGTCTACGAGACCCACCACAACGTCGTCTATACGCCCGAGGCGCTCGAGACGATGGTCGAGCTTGCGCACAAGTACCTGCGCGACCGCAACCTGCCCGACAGCGCCATCGACGTGATGGACGAGGTCGGTGCCGCGTCACGCCTCGACGTCCCGCTGCTGCGGCCCGAGCCGTCGGTCAACGACGCGATGGACGAAGACGCGGAGCACGACGAAGAGAACGACGCCGAAAAGAAGGCAAAGGCACGTCCGGAGCCGAAGACGATCGACGTCGCCGAGGTGGAAGAGGTCATCGCGCGGATGGCTCGCATCCCGCCCAAGTCGGTCAGCAGCGACGACAAGACGCTGCTCGCCAAGCTCGAGGAGGGCCTGCAGGGCGTCATCTACGGTCAAAACGGCGCCGTTGCGACCGTCACCCACGCCATCAAGCGGGCGCGGGCCGGCCTGGGCCGCGACGACAAGCCCATCGGTTCCTTCCTCTTCGCCGGACCGACCGGCGTGGGCAAGACCGAGCTGGCCAAGCAGCTTGCGCGCCTGCTCGGCGTGCCGTTCCTGCGCTTCGACATGTCCGAGTACATGGAGAAGCACAGCGTCAGCCGGCTCATTGGAGCCCCTCCGGGCTACGTCGGCTTCGACCAGGGCGGCCTGCTCACCGACGCGGTCAGCAAGCAGCCGCACGCGGTCCTGGTGCTCGATGAGATCGAGAAGGCGCACCCCGACATCTTCTCGGTGCTGCTGCAGCTCATGGACAACGCGACGGTCACTGATACGACTGGTCGCAAGACCGACTTCCGCAACGTCATCCTCATCATGACGAGCAACGCGGGCGCGGCCGACATGAGCGCGCGCAAGGTCGGCTTCTCCGACGACGGTCCGCAGCTCTCCGACGCCAGCAAGGCGCTCGAGCGGGTCTTCACGCCCGAGTTCCGCAACCGGCTCGACAAGGTGGTGTTCTTCTCGCCGCTGGGCACGGACGTCATCCGCAAGGTCGCGGACAAGATGCTCGGCGAGCTGGAGCTGCAGCTCATCGATCGCAACGTCCGCATCACGTACACGGACGCGGCCGCCGAATGGATCGCCGAGCGCGGCTACGACAAGCTGTTCGGCGCGCGACCGATGGCGCGGCTCATCGACGAGAAGATCAAGGAGCAGCTCGTCGACGAGCTGCTGTTTGGCAAGCTCGAGAGCGGCGGTACGGTCCACGTGGACATGAAGGACGGGGAGCTGAGCTTCTCGTTCTCCACGGAAGCCCCGAACTAGCCTTTAAGGGAAACCTCTCGGTTTCCCTCGCTGCGGCAGCGAAGCTGCCTCCGCTTCACCCAGCTACGGTTCTAAGGGAAACCTCTCGGTTTCCCTCGCTGCGGCAGCGAAGCTGCCTCCGCT
>JBCCQM010000040.1:0-46812 GCA_039024335.1 Myxococcota bacterium | reverse complement strand
GGCGAGTCGGGTGTTGGCTCGTCGGGAAGCCCCGACGATTCGCTGCTCGAGACCTCGCTAACGGAGACAGGGACGCGCGTGGGCACGCCCGCATACATGTCCCCCGAGCAGCTTGCGGGCCGAACCGTCGATGCCCGATGCGATCAGTTCAGCTTCTGCGTCACCGCCTGGGAGGTGCTGTTCGGCGTTCGCCCCTACGCGGGTGCGAGGCTTGATGGGCTTCTCGCCGCGTTCCGAGCCGAGGGGCTGAAGCGTCCCGCCGATATCGAGATTCCCGAGCGTGTCGAAGCGGCGCTGCGGCGAGGACTCTCGGTGAGACCGGGCGCGCGATTTGCAGACATGGCCTCGCTGCTCGAGGTGCTGGAGACGGAGCTTCGGATTCTCAGGAAGGAGCAGGTTCGCCCTGCGTCGTGGCGGGGTTGGAAAGTCCTCGGTGCCGTCGTGTTGGTGTCGCTCGGCGTCTTCGCGGTCGCGAAGGTCCGGGAGGCGCGTCGGATCGCGGCATGCGAGACGGAGGGCGCCGCGATCGGACAGCTCTGGGACGATGACGTGCGGCGCACGTCGTTGGCCGCACTCCGCTCCACGCCGAAAGGAGCGTTGGTCCATGACGAAGACCGGTTGAGCCCTTGGCTCGACGCGTACGTGGAGGAACTCGCGGACGCCCACGTTCAAGCGTGTCGTCATCGGTCCGTCGAGCAGGACTGGGATGCCGAGCTGTCGGAGAAGGCCGCGTGGTGTCTGGAAGAGCGGCGTGACGAACTCGAGCAGGAGATCGGGTCGTATGCCGATGGCGATCCTGCGTTGTCGGTGGTCGACCGGGCGCTGGCGATGTCTCCGGTGCGTCCTTGCCTCGATTCCCGCGCCCTTGAACGGCTGGAGCTTCCGCCGCCGGGGAGTCGGGCTGAGGTCAAGAGCTTCAAAGGGGAGTTGTCGGCCTCCGCCCGTTTGGGGGACGAGGCCCTCGAGGAGAGGCTGACCCTGGTGCGAGACCTCAAGGCACGTGCTTCGTCCGTCGATTGGGCACCGCTGCAGACCGAACTTCGCCGCGCAGAAGGTGGTGTGCTCGTCGACCTGGGGCGAGCGACGGAGGGCGTGGCTGTTTTGGAAAAGGTGTGGTTCGAGTCTGCCGAATCGTCACGGTGGGAAGCCGCTGCATCGATCGCCGCATACCTGGCGTCGATTGCAACTCTGGACAATCCCGACGCCGAGGTCGCTCGACGTTGGCTTGCGCTCGCGACGGTCTGTCTGCGGCAGTCGTATGACCCTGCGGGGCGACTCGAGCTTCGCTTGGTCGAGTCTCAGCTGTCGTACGAAACGACGTTCGGAGACGTAAAGAAAGCAGAGAAAATCGCACGTGAACTCCTCGACGGACGGCGTCGAATCTATGGCGATGCACACGTACAGGTTGCGGCCGCGCAAAGCTGGTTGGCTGCGGTCCTGAGCGGTCAAGGGAGGCTTGAGGAGGCGATTGCGCTAGGAAACGCGCTATTGAAACTCAACTCCAAACCTTCGGCGAGAACCGCAAGCGTCTAGTCTCCGACTTCCAATCGCAGGGGCAGGCGCAGCGATGGCTGGGGAACTTGTCCGAAGCGAAGGTAAACCTAGAGAAGGCCTACGAAATCGGACGCCGACTTACCCCCGATGACCCGCAGCTGTCTCTCATCGTCCTGGGGCTGGCAGCGGGCGCGTGGGACGACGGTGACCTCGACCGTGCGGTAGAGCTCGCCGAAGAGTCTCTTCGAATGGGTCGAGCAGGATATGGCGAAGATCACCCAAAGACGATCGATCCTCTGTCATCGCTCGCGGATATGAAGCGGATGCAGGGGAAGAAGCAGGAGGCTCTGAACCTCTACCGAGAGGCTGAGAAGTTAGGACGAGAGACACTGGGGCCCAAGAACCTCCAGACCCTCTATCCGCGAGGCCGGGTCTGTTTGCTCCTCGCTCAGATCGGTGCGCGCGGGGAAGCGCTCGAGTACTGCCGCTCGCTAGCATCGTTCCTTCTGGAGTTCGAAGCGGAGGGCGTTGCTGGCGCGGGCCGAGTCGGGCTCCAGAGACTCCTCCATCTCGCATGGGCGTTTCTTGAGCTCGCTGCGGTTGAAGAATCCCTGTTGTGGGCGGCGAAGGCGGTCGAAGTGAGCAGGGAAGTCGCGGGGGAGTCGTCGGGCGCGTACGCGCACGCGAAGGTGGCGCAGGGAAGGGCGCTCGCGTTGGCGGGGAGGCTCGTGGAGGCACGGGATGCCGTGGACTTCGCGATTGGGATGGCCGAAAAGATCACAGCAGGTGAGGCCGGTGACGACCTCTCTGATATCTGGGAAGGCCGTGCCGAGGTCTACGTCGCGGCAGGCGAGTACGACGTCGCGCTCGCCGACTACCAGGAGGCGATCCGTCGCTCCGGCTACGAAGCCCGGATCGCGAACTACCGAGCCGCGGTGGAGCGGCTCTGCCGCGAGAAAAATTATGAGCCCGCGTGCGGGGCTAAATCTTCCCGATGAAGTGGGTGCCGGCTTGGCCGTCCAGGGCGTCGCGGAGCTTGGCGGCGCTGGTGATGAGGCCGCGGCGGCCGCCTCGGCGGAGGAAGCCGTAGACGGCCTCGACTTTGGGGCCCATGGAGCCGGCGGGGAAGTGGCCGGCGTCGATGTGGCGGCGGCACTCGGCCATGGTGACGGCACCGAGCTGACGTTCGTCGTCTTCGCCGAAGTTGAGGTAAACGCCGTCGACCGCAGTGAGGATGACGAGCAGTTCGGCGTCGACGTCGGTGGCGAGGACGCTGGAGGTGAGGTCCTTGTCGATGACGGCTTCGATGCCGGTGTATTCGCCGCTCTCCGGAGAAAGCGAGACGGGAATGCCTCCACCGCCGGCGGCGACGACGATGTTCCCCGAGCGCACGGCCTCGCGAATCATGTCGGCCTGCACGATCTTCTCAGGCTTGGGGCTGGGGACGACGCGGCGCCAGCCACGGTTCAGGTCTTTGACGATGTTCCAGCCGTACTTCGACTGCTTTCGCTCCGCGGCCTCCTGCGTCATGAACGGCCCCACGGGTTTGGTGGGGCTGTCGAAGGCCGGGTCTTCGGGAGAGACCATCACCTGGGTCACCATGGTCGTGACGAAGCGGCGTCGTAGGCCGCGCGCGTGCATCTCGTTGATCAGCGCGCGCTGAAGGTAGTAGCCGAGGCTGCCCTGGGTCTGCGCGACCAAGACGTCGAGCGGCAGGCGTGGGACCTCGGAGGAACTCATCTCGGTGCGCGTCATCAGGTCACCCACCTGCGGGCCGTTGCCGTGGGTGATGACGAGCCGATAGCCCCGCTCGATGAGCACCATCATCGCCTGACAGATCTCCCGGGCGTTTTTGGTGTGGTCGTCGTAGGTGCCACGCTCGCCGGGTTTGATGAAGGCATGCCCGCCCATCGCGACGATGGCGGTGGGCGGCGTGGGGAGGACGTCTTCGTTCGAATGCGTGGTCATGCGAGTGGCTCTCGACGCAGGGGCATGGTGAGGCAGCGACCGCCCCCGCGCGCACGCGAGAGCTCGCTTCCAGTGAACGTGAACACCGTCGGTTGTGTTTCGAGATTGTCCATCGCGGCCGCGACCCGCTCGTTGCGTTCATCGGCGGGTTGCTCGAGCGGCAGATGAAGCTCGCGTAAGCCGTGTCGTTCGAGCGCCTCGACGGTCTTGCGGTTGCGCGCGTACAGCATGATCCCACCGGGCCCCAGGGCGACCGCGTTCGCACCATCGGTCCACTGCTCCCGCTCCTGGTGCAGGGGGTCGTCGCCGCCGCAGGGGACCAGACGCGTGCCGCGGCCGAACTCATCGCGCAGGACGTCGAGCGTGGACGCCTTGGCCATGACGGCCGCCGGTCCATCGCGGTCGATGCGGACCACCGGGAGCCCCGGTTTGCGGGCGCTGCCTGCGATGAGCGGCTGGTGGCCCAGGAAGAGGTTGCGGTTGACCTGCGTGAGGATGGTGTCGAGGTGCATGACTGAGCGAGCCGTCGGCATGATGACCGCGTAGACGCGCCGAAGGTTGGGGTGCGCGGGGAAGAGAGCCTCGTGGGCGAGGCGCTCGATCGTCTCGGGTCGGGTCCGCTCTGAGCACCCGATCATCAGGACGTCGTCGGAGAGCACGAGCACGTCACCACCCTCTACGGCGTGAAAGGCTTCATCGAGGCGGTCGTCGGCTCGAAACGAGATGTCGGCGCGGACGCTGGGCGCATGGGTCAACGCGAACGCGACGAGCAGGGGTTCTCGCGCCCGCGCCAGCGTGGCCATGCGGCCTTGGACCGCTCGGTCGTAGACCGAGATGCACGGGTCCCGCAGGAACATGATGTTCGGCAGGGGACGCAGCGCCATCGGGTCGGCGTCGCGAAGCTGCGCGGTCACGGCGGCGAGGCTCGGCGTCGGCTCGGCCAGCTCGCGCCAGTACACGCCTTCGAGCAGCGCACGCGCGAGGCGAACGGCAGGCCAGGTGCAGAGGATGGGGGCGGTACGAGGGGAGCGCTCGGCGCAGCAGCAGGCGCTGACGAGCGCCTCGATGTCGTCCTCGCCCGCGGCCTCGAGCGCGGCCTCCAGCAGGTCCGTGAGCTCGAGGACCTCGGTCCCGGTCGCGGTCATGATGTCCGAGAGCATCGTGTGCTCGCGGGCGGCCTCGGACGGCGAGAGGATGTCGTCGAACAGCATCCGCTCGAGGTCGTGCTGCGTCATCCGGACGATCTCGGGCCCTGGGCGGTGGACGAGGACGGCCTGGAGTCGACCGACCTCGCTGTGGACCTGGATCTGCATCGGCGCTTGATGCTCACACGCGCCGCAGGCGGGCTCAACCGCGCTCGAAGGTCGTCCACGTGCCGCCGAGCCGACGCTCGTGCGGCAAGAAGCGCGCCTTGTAGGCCATCGCGCTGCAGTCTCGAATGTAGAGACCCAGGTACGCGTGCTGCAGGTTCCACCGCCGGGCCAGACCCACCTGCGTCAGGATCGAGAAGGTGCCGAGGCCGAGGTGGGGGAGATCCGGGTCGAAGTAGCAATAGACCGCGGAGAGTGCGGTGTCGCTTCGGTCGGTGATCGCGACGCCGACCAGTCGGCCTTCGTACGTGTAGCGGACCTCGAACGTGTCGCAGCACGACTCGCCCAAGAACGCTCGGTAGCCGTCGATGTCGATCTCGGTCTCACCGGCGGATAGCTTGCGACCGAGCTTGTGTCGGTTGTACAGGGCGACCTTCTCCTCGGTCGGGTCGAGAGGGCCGAGCGTGGCCTCGACCGCCGCGGAGGTCTTCTTGAAGGTGCGTCGCTGAGAACGCCCGGGGGTGAACTGCTGCACGTCGAGACGGATCGGCTCGCACGCCTGACAGTCGGGACACGCGGTGCGGTACAGCAGCAACCCTTGGCGGCGGTCGCCCTCACCGAGGCGGCTGCCGAACTCCGACCGACGCAGCGCGCGAATCGGCAGTCGCAGGGGGAGTCGCGCCGTCTCGTCGTCGAGATACGGACACGCGGAGGTGGCGTCATGCACCAGCAGCTCCGGGGGAGACCCGGGCAGCAGGCGGTGCGGAGACGAGGGCGCGGACAACACCCTAAGAATGACGCGCGAACGCAGGAGCGTCCAATCAGCGCCGACGGCTCGCCCAGAAGCGAAGGAGAACGGCGGACAGCAGCGTCACGCTCGTCGCGAACACGAGCGGCCGGAGGTCGAGGCCATCCGGCTGCAGACCTACCGAGACACACATCAAGGTCCCGAGCGTGAGGGCGACGGCAGCGCCGAGCCAGCGTCGCCGCACGGCGGACAGCGACGCGCGGCGCTCTTCAGCACGGGCCGGAGGATCAAGCCGCGGAGCCTCGACCGACCACGGAGTCGACACCAGGTCGGCGACGAACGTGTACTGCGGTCCGTGGCCCTCGTCGAACGCCTCGGCGAGCCTCGGCAAGCGCAAGCGGTACGGCTCGATCCCCCAGAGTGCCGTCGCCATCGCGACGTCGTGCCGGCTGTAGTGCGACCAATGCTTGCTGTCGAGTTCGGCCCGAACCTGCAGGGAGAGCTTCGCGAGGACGAGCGTTCCGAACGAGGAGGCGCCCCCACGGGGAATCGGCATCCTCTCCAGCCCCAGTGCTGCCCACGCAACCCACAGGAACGCGCCGAGCAGCGACCAGCCCGTGCCGAGCGCGAAGCCGACGGCCGCAATCGCCGACGTTGCGGCGAGCATGAGCGCGACAGCCGAGGTCAACAGCGGAGCGCGCTGCTCGGCGTGCACCCATAGCGCCGTCCCGCGCACCTCCGGGAGCAACGTCGGACGAAGCGCCGTGCTCAGCTGCTGCGCGACCGCGTGCACGCGGAAGCCGGGAGCGCACTCGAGGGCGAGTCGCTCGACGTCGGTGAGGTCACTCGGCGTCTGCGGCCCGCGCCGCAAGCGGCCTTCGTCGTCGATCCGAAGCGCGTTGGCGACGAGCAGGCCCGCGAGCAACGAGAGCCCCGGTCGCGGCCCGGTCGGGTCGAGCAAGAAGGCGACATGCGTCGCACCGATCCGGGGCTCCGGCGCGCTGGGCAGGGCACGATACGGGGAGGCTCCGGTCGCGCGCACGGACGGTGGCCGAGGCTTCGGGCCATCGATGGAGCACGCGGTGGAGGTGAACCACAGCTGCACCGCCATCGCGCTCACCGAGCCCATCACCACTGCCGCATCGACCCACGCCGTCACCGTCCTTGTGGTTACCGAGCAGGACGCGCCGGTCTTCCCGGCATCGACCTGCGCGGCCGTGCGCGCGTGCGCATGACGAGGGTCACACCCTGGTGTGCCACAGCACGTGCATGGCACCGAGGGGGCGGGGTACGGTCCGCCGATGGGCGCTGTCCCGAGCGTCCCTTCGGAGACTTCGCATGAGCGCATCCTCGCCCCAGACCGCACCCTCCGCGTCCAAAGCCCCCAAGAAGGCCCCGACCGCCGATCGCCGGCTGCCGCGTCCGCCGCGTCTGCCCGGTGGACTGCCCATGCTCGGTCACGCCTTGGAGATGCGCCGCAATCCGGTCGAGCTGTTCCAACGGGGGCGCGACATGTTCGGCGACGTCTTCTCGATCGGTCTGCCCGGTACGCCCGCCGGCGTGATGATGAGCGGACCCAAGGCGCAGCAGAAGTTCTTTCGACTGAAGGACAAAGACGTCGACCTGCGCGAGACGTACAAGCTGATGACGCCGATCTTCGGCAAGGGCATCGCGTACGACGCGGAGCCGGAGATCATGAAAGAGCAGCTGGCGTTCTTCCACGGCGCGCTGCGGGAGTCGCGGCTGCGAACCTACGCGCAGGGGTTCGTGGAAGAGGCGGAGCAGTACTTCTCGAAGTGGGGGGACGAGGGCGAGGTCGACCTCTACGAGATGGGCAACCAGCTGACGATCTACACGTCGAGCCGGTCGCTTTTGGGGCCCAAGTTCCGCGAGCAGCTCTCCGACGAGTTTGCGCAGCTGTACTACGAGATGGAGGGCGGCTTGAACCTGCTGGCCTTCTTCGCGCCCAACATGCCGCTGGTGCCCGCGTTCAAAAAGCGCGACCAGGCTCGCAAGCGTCTAGGGGAGCTCATTGCCGACATCGTTCGCGAGCGCCGCGCCAAGAACGACAGCAGCTCGCAGGACTTCCTGCAGACGCTGATGGACGCCAAGTACAAAGACGGGCGGCCGCTCACCGAAGACGAGATGACCGGCCTGCTGCTCGCGATCATGTTCGCGGGACACCACACCAGCGGCGTGACGGTGGCGTGGACCGGGATCCTGCTCAACCAGAACCCGCAGTGGATCGGCAAGCTGCGCGCGGAGCAGGACAAGGTGCTCGGCAGCCGCACCGACCTCACGCTCGACGACCTGCGGGCGATGACCCTGCTCGAGTGGTCGATCAAAGAGACGTTGCGGCTGTACCCGCCCATCATCGTGATGATGCGTCGGGTCCTCAACGCGTTCGACTTCGCCGGCTACCACATCGAGAAAGACTCGATGATCATGACGTCGCCGGCCATGGCGCACCGCATCCCCGAGGTGTTCCCGGACCCGCACCGCTTCGATCCGGAGCGCTGGAGCCCCGAGCGCGACGCCGACAAGAAGAACGCGATGTCGTGGATCGCGTTTGGCGGCGGGCGCCATCGCTGCTTGGGCATCGTGTTCGCACAGCTTCAGCTGCGTGCGGTGTGGAGCCACCTGCTGCGCCACTTCGACTTCGAGCTCGTTGAGTCTCGCTACGAGCCCGACTACTCGCGGCTGCTGGTCGGTCCGCGCCTGCCGTGCCGCGTCCGGTACAAGCGGCGCAAGTAGGGCAGGGCCCGGTTCAGTCCATATCGTCGGACTCGCAGAGCGTTCCGCTGTGCTGGCAGGTGTACTCGCCGCCCAGCCAGAGGCAGTCGGCGTCGTCGTCATCTTCGCAGCGGAAGAGGCAATAGTTGTGGGCGCATTCCGTGTTCGGGAGGTCGATGCAGTCGACGTCGTCGCGGCAGGGCACCATGCAGGTGCCCGCGCACTGCGGTTCATCACAGCAGACGGCTTCGGGGGCGAGGCCTTCGCACGCTTCGACCTCTCCACAGGGGCTCCCGAAGGCGACGCGGTCGCCGGTGGAGGAGCCGCTTTCGAGTGGACCCGGTCCGGTGCTCGTCCCGGTCGTACCGCCGTCGTCCAGACCGTCTGTGGTTGACGAGACCGTCGAGGTTTGTGGAGGCGCGCCATCGGTCGATGTCTGTGCAACTCCGCCGGTCGTCGGCCCGCTCGTTGATGAGGTGCCGCGGGCTCCACTCGTCGTCGCAACCGCAGGACCACCCGTCGAGTCAGCTGCGGCCACGTCGCTGTATGACGGGTTGGCGGAGACGCACGCGGCGAGCAGTGGGCACACCAGCCAGGGAAGACGTGTCACGGCTCTGCGCGCCGTTCGTCGACGCCGAACAACGACCACACCATGGGCGTGGCGACTCCGACGATCCGACAGTGGCCGACATCTCGACCCTCAACCGTGCGCCGATCCGACATGGGGTAGCGCGTGTCCGGCGTGCTCGACACGTCCAAATCCTCGCACGTTTCAGCCGCTTCACAGCGGGGCAAGAGTCCCCGGTACGGGCCGAGAGGAGAGTTGCGCGAGCAGTCGTTCGTGGGGGGGTCGCTTTGACGAATGCTGTGAAATCGCGAGACTCCCTGGGGCACCTCGACTCGGGCCATGGGGCGATACGGGTCGATGACCACGAGGCGATCGACGGCACGATGGGATGACGCGACGCGCTCATCATGCAGGAATGTCTTCGCGAGCTCGGTGGCGTTTACGCCTCCCCAGGAGTAGCCGACGATGTTGAAGACACACTGGGGGTCGCCGTCGTCGATGCGTCCGTCATCGTTGTGGTCAAGGGCCTCGAGAGCGGCGGTGAGCGCTGCCTTCTTCTCGGTGATCTGAAACGCCGGGGAGCAGACGCCGTCAGCCGAACAGGCGGGGACGAGCCCGGGGAGGGGCTCGCACAGGCGGGCGAAGGCCGGGTTGCCACCCACGTGCTTGGGTCCGGCCCCTGAGAGACACACGGTCACTTCGCAGCTCGCAACGGGTTGGCGACGGGCGGGCGGCTCGGCGGTGTCGGGCACCGGGGACGCTGCGGGGCTCGGCGCGGCGAACAGCCGCGACACGGGGGGAGCGGGCGGGGTCGCCATCGGCTGGGAGCACGCTGCAACCAGCATGACGCCCCCAAGTCCGCTCCAGCTCCGCAGCATGACAGCGGCCTACCACCGCGTTCGGAAGAGTGGAAGGGCACGAAAAAGCCCCGGGCGCCGAAGCGACCGGGGCTCGTTGTGGGCAGGTGCCCGGCGAATCAGCCGCCGGTGCTGCCGCCGCCACCGCCGGAGCTACCGCCGTCGGTGTCCTCGCCCGTCTCGCCGGACTGCGACTCTTCGATTTCGCAGATGTTGTCCGGGAGGAAGTCGCCGTTGCAGGCGGCGCCGTCGTTGGGCCACAGGCGGCCGTTGGCGTCGACGAACTCGGCGTCGGTCGGGTCGAAGGCGAACGGGCACTTGTCGCACGGGTCGCCGATGCCGTCGAAGTCCTGGTCGACCTGGGGCAGGAAGCAGATGTTCTGCCACAGGGCGTCCAGCGGGTTGCTCTGGTCTGCGAAGTTCAGATCGGTGAGCGGCGTTCGGAGGTTCTGGATCGCGGTGATACCGGCCTCCGCCAGTTCCTCGTCGCAGCCCGGGGGCGGGACAAGGACGCCAGGCTCGACCTCGAGCGCGGCGGGAAGCGAAGCGCAGAGGAACTCTTTCTCGTCGTCTTCGCTACAGTTGGCCCGGGTCCGCACGGGGATCTCCAGGATGATGTTGCCTTCGGCGTCGCGCGCGTTGGGCAGCTCGGGGTGCGGAGCCGTGAGCGGCTGGCAGGTGCTCAGGTCGAGCGGGTCGGTGCAGGTACCCGCGACGAGCAGGTCGCCGAGGGTCAGCGCGACACCGCGGTCCGCCGCGGCGGTGACCGTGGCCTCGTCCGCCTCGACGAGCGAGGTCGTGCAGCAGTTGCCAGCGGCGGCGACGCTGTAGAAGCCGAAGGGTCGAGCGTTCTTGCGATCGCCACAGCCCTTCTCGGCTCCGATTTCGCAGACCTCGCCGACGAAGTCGCCGTCGGGGTCGTCGTCCTGCGCGCCACCCTCCATGGTCTGGCTGGGGTTACCCACGAACGCACAGGTGTCGCAGGAGTTGCCGACACCATCGCTGTCGGAGTCGAGGTGGTTGCAAATGCCCTGCGGGGTGCAGGCGCGGCCGGGGCCACAGTCGGTCTCGGCGGTTTCGGGCGAGCACGTGATGGCCTGCCCGAATTCACCGTTCTCGTTGAGTGCAACTTCGGGAAGCGGCTGGCGCGGGCATCCGTCCGCGATGTTCGGGATGCCGTCCTGATCGAAGTCGTCCTGGTCGCCGAAGCCGATGGGGCCGAAGGCGTTGGGGTTGGGCTGAGCGCCCTCGCACTCGTCGCCGACCATGGTCTGGTCGGAGTCACGCTGACAAACGTCGTCGTTGTCGAACTCGATGGCCTCAGCCACCTCGTACGGGTTGTTCGGACCGAAGTCCTCGCAGTTGGCCGTGACGACGCAGTTGTCGCAGACGTCACCCACACCGTCGTTGTCGAAGTCGCCCTGGTTCGGAATGTTCCGAACCATCATGTAGTCGGGGACTGCGGCAGCGTCTGCGTCGGCGTTGTATTGCGTCAGCGTACGGCGGCAGGTGTCGCACTCGTTACCGACGCCGTCGTTGTCGGAGTCGGCGGTGTTGTTGGCGTCGCCACCAGCAACCGGGCACAGGTCGACGACGTCGCCGATGTTGTCGCCGTCGATGTCGGCCTGGTCCGGGTTGAAGTTGTCGTCCGCGTTGTCGCAGGAGAACGGGATGCCGTCGTTGTCTGCGTCTTCACGACACTTCGGCGTGTCGATGGTGAAGTCGTAGTTGTACGGCTCGGCGTCTTCGGCAATGAGCGGCATGCCGCAGGCATCCCAGAACACGGCCGCGTAGACCGCGGGGTCGCTCGTCGCTTGGTCGAGCGTTGCGGCGGTGGGGGCGAGGAGACGGTACGTCTCGTTGATCTCGAGGAACTGGCCGAACTCGACCGGGTCGATTTCGACGCCAACTTCACCGAGGAACTGGTTCTCGATGTCGATGGTCAGGCACGGCGCGGCGCAGGGGTCGTTCTGGCGGGCCGCTTCGAGTTCATCCGAGGTCTCGTAGCAGGCCGAGCCGCCGGCGACCGGGACGAAGCTGCCTTCGCCGGGGCAACACGCGCCCGAGGGCGGGTTGGCCGAGTCGCAGGCCGGGTCGGGCGCGGCGATGCTGCATTCGCGGTCGTCGCCTTCACCCTCGCAGGTGACGCGGAACATCTGCAGCTTCGACATGTTCTCGGGGCTGGCGTCGTACTTGTTCGAGAAGCGCAGCGAGAAGTCGTCGCACGCGCCGATTCGCAGGTTGTCCGTCGGGAAGCCGGAGCCCGGCTGCACGTGGAACTGCGAGGTCTCGAAGGTGTAGACCGACTTGCCGGCGAGCGTGTTGTCCGCCTTGTCGATGACGAACGGCAGGCCGTCGTCGTTGCCGGGCTCGGCGAACACCACCGTGTACTCCTGACCCGAGCACATCGCGCGGTCGTAGTCTTCGAAGTTCTCCGGGGTGAACGTATCGGCCGAGCGCCAGCCGTCGTGACGGTTCAGCGCACCGACCAGGCGGTCGACGTTGTTCTCGGCGCAGTTCTCGATGTCTGCGCGCGGGATGCCGCCGAGGTCGGCGGGGCGCCAGTCGAAGCCCTTGATGGCGGGGTCGTACACGATGCCGCCGGCACGGGACACGAACTTGACCGCGTATTGGCCTTCGCGGCCGTCGACGAGGTCGCCGTTGCGGTCGTAGCAGCCGCGCTCGACCGTATCGAAGCAGCCGTCTTCCTCGAGGTCACCGCGGTTGCTCTCGAGGCTACCGCTGTCGGGGCAAATGCAGCGACGCGTCGGGTCGGGCAGGTTCTCGTCGCGCTGGTACAGCGGCTTGGGAACCAGGTTGGTCTGGTAGAACGGGTCGCAGTTGAAGCCATCAGGGATCGTGTTGCGGCCGTTTTCGTCGAGTTCGACGAATGGGGAGCCGCCGTACAGCGAGCCTTGGCAGCCTTCGGCTGCTGAGATTCGGCCGTTCTCGTCCCAGTCTGCTCGGGAGAGCTCGTTGCCTGCGCCGGCTTGGTCGCAGCCCGTTTGTCCTTCTTCGCAGTTGATGGTGACGCCAGCGCCCGGCTGTCCGATGAGACCAACGTCACCTTCTTCCTCGACGCCAGTGGTCGTCAGCAAACATGCAGCCGTACCAGCCGTCGCGAAGCGGCGGTCTTGGCAGTACGCCGTCTCGGCACCAGTGGTGTCATCGTTGTACCGGCAGGTCACGACCCACTGCGGTCGGCATACGGCATTCGTGCAGCTACCGTCATCGTACGCGTCCGCGAGGCAGGCGTTGCCGCTCTCGGTCTCGCCGATGCACTCGGTACCCGTCAAATCATGGACATCCGAGCACTCCGAAGTGGTGTTGCAGCGGGCGTCCCGGTTCTCAAGTCCACGCGGACGGTTGTCCGGGTGGGTCTGCCGAAGCATGTCGAACAGCGGAACTTTGAAGACGTCGGGCCGAAGCTCGCAGTCTGCGGTGGCTGGCTCTCCCTTAGGGCACCAGAAGTACTCCCACGACTGCTCTTCGTCGCTCCGATCGACCGACGGTCGGAAGTCTGCGCAGGCCTCGAACTTGTCGATGACGGTACCTACCTCGTCGACACCACCGCAGTCGATCGCAGCGCCGTACGGCTGGTTGTCGGGTCCCGTCGTCATCGGGTTCGGGCTAAGCACCTGAGAGCCGTCGAGACTGACTCCGTAGCGGTCGACTTTGGTCGACAGCAGGTACTCGCAGTAGCTGCAGCAGGTGTCGGGACCTTCCTCGGGGGACGAGCAGCTGTTGCCCGCAGCCGTCCAGATGCCACGGGCAGCCTTGATGGTGCTGTCCATCCGCATCTTGCGAGGTAGCCCGGTCGCCGGGCTGATCTCGTTGCACGGGTTGTTCGCCGGGTCCGCGTAATCCTCGAACGAGAAACTCTCGCCCTCGTCGCGGAGGTTGTCGATGCAGCTGAGGTTGACCAGGCGCGTGATGGCGTCGGGCGACTCGCGGTCGCCTCGCCGGTAGTCACCGTTGAAGCGCGTGATCGGGCCTTGGACCTGCAGGACGTCGGTCTTCCAGTCGTAGACCTCGAAGAGCTGCGGGTTGTCGGGGCGCTTGCGCACCAGCTCGATGCTGGTGGGGTCGAGCAAGTTGTTGAAGACGAACTCGATGCCGAACGCGGTGACGAGGGGCGACAGTCGGCAGTACTCGGCTGCGTCGACGGATGCCTGTGCTTCCTCGGTTTCCTCGCACTCGATGATCTCCTCGATGAAGTAGGAGCCGCTCGAGATGGGCGCCGGGCAGTCGTCGCCCTCGCACTCGGGGTTGAGGATGTGGATCTTGTCGGACTGGTAGTTGATGCCCGAGATGCTCTCGAGGATCAGGTTGTCCGGATCGCAGATGCCGCAGTCCGTGTCTTGAATGCAGCCGGTCGAAGCCAGCGCGAGCGTGGCGAGTCCAGCAGCTGCGGCAGCCGTGGTGGCGCGCTTGATGCCGGGAAGATTCCCCAAGGCGTTCAGTAGTGGCGGTAGACGGTGAATGCTCATGAACCCTTTGCCCGTGGTGTTCTTGGCCCGTACCCGGGGGCGGAGGCGGGCCGTACCCTACGATAGAACGACGTGTTTTCGTAACCCCAAAGACTCCGGTTCGCCGGTTTCGCGGGATGCTTCGCCGGCGGCGCGAGCGTCGGGCAGCTGCAGGGGGTCTGCGTCGCAGTGAGCGGGGATGAATCGTCCCTCTGAATGCGCCTGCACACCTGACTCCTCCGGTCTGCAGCCCAATACAGTGGGGAACCGCACGACTTCAGGCAGCAGGCGGGTCGAGCGTCATGGCGCGATCTCAGGCTCTTCATCATCGTTCCAAGCCCATCCCGCACCCCGAGACGAGCCTCGCCATCCAACGAGGGGAACCCCCCGCCATTACGCCTCGACCATCCCAAGCGAAAAACCCCCAAGAACGCGCCCAATAAGCGCTCTCCACGCCCCGAAACGAACGGTGGCGACGGCCCTCTGCAAACGCCGACAGCCCGCGCACGCAAAAGCCGCCTGAAAAGGCGGCCGTTTGGGGTGAAGCGAAGGAGGCTCCGCCTCCGCAGCGAGGGGCCTTTGCGAAAGGCCCCTTTCAAATGAAAAGGGAAGGCCTAGAACCGGCACTCGATCAACATCGCGGTGATGTTGTCTTCGCCGCCCTCGGCGTTGGCGCGGTCGATCAGCTCGGCGACGCACTCCTCGGGGTCGTCGAACTGGAGCATGACCTCGTGCATCTCTTCATCGGTGAGCATGCCGCACAGGCCGTCGGAGCAGAGCAGAAAGCGGTCGCTGTCCTTGATCTGGAACCGGGTCACGTCGACCTCGACCGTGTCGCGCATGCCCAGCGCGCGCGTGATCACGTTCTTGTGGGGAAAGTCGCGGATCTCTTCTTCGGTGAGATCGGGACGAGCGTCCTTCCAGTCTTCGAGCAGCGAATGGTCGCGGGTGAGCGGGACGATTTCGCCGTCGCGCAGGCGGTAGCACCGCGAATCGCCGACGTGGCCGACGTAGCCGTCGTGGCCGTTGAGGTGGAAGACCACGACCGTGGTTCCCATCCCGCGCTGGCTTCGGTTGCGTTGCGACGCGTAGTGGATGCGCTCGTTGGCGAGCCGCACCGACGCGATCATCCGGTTCTCTGCGAACGAGCGCGTGGGGTCGTATCGGAAGGGCCACGTCGCGTTTGCGTTGCGGCTGTGCCGATAGAACTCCCCGACGACCTCGGTCGACATCTTGCTCGCGACATCACCTGAAGCGTGTCCACCCATACCGTCGGCGACCATGAACAGGCGGTCCTCTTCAATGAGGGCAAAGTAGTCCTCATTGTGGGTCCGCTTGAGACCGACGTCGGTGCGCGCTGCGTAGCGAATTCGCACTGAGGCCGGATACTATCCGACATCAGTCGGACCGGCCACCCACAACCGCGGTCCGACACGCAAAATCGCCAGGTGTACGGAGGATCAGGGGGGCTTTGTCCTTCCTTTATACTCGGGCGCGATCGAGGCGGGCCGCGATGAGCAGCCGCTCGGATCGAAGCGGGCGGGCGAGCGCATACGCGAGGCGATCGTCTCTGGCCCAGGCGTCCTGGCCCGTATCCGACTCCGGCTGGAACCCGTATTTTCGGACGAGCTCGGCCGCGTCGGCGGGCTCGAGGGCGCCGCGCAAGGGCTCGCCAAGCCACGAAAACCCGCGCCGAACGA
This sequence comes from Myxococcota bacterium, assembly GCA_039024335.1. Taxonomy (GTDB): domain Bacteria; phylum Myxococcota_A; class Polyangia; order Nannocystales; family Nannocystaceae; genus CAJXVA01. The sequence goes on along the minus strand of JBCCQM010000040.1, from coordinate 30,965 downwards.
CGGCTTCGAGGCGAGGGTGGTCTCCCCCGGTGAGCTGCGGGACCGCGTAGGTCATCACCAAGGTGCTGCCAGGCGGGCTGCGTTCGGCGAGCGCGGCGAGGCTGGCCGTCGTGGCGGACAGCGGCAGATACGGGGTGACACCCTCCCAGATCCACACGGTCGGGCGCTCCGCGTCGTGGCCGGCGGCTGCAAGGCAGGGACCCAACGCCTCTTGGTCGAAGTCGATCCCGGCGTAGCGGATCTCGGCCGCGCAGGCGGGGAGGGTGCGCGCGCGGGCCTGCTTCACTGCCGCGGTCGCCGGATGATCCACCTCGAAGACGCGCACCGATCGCAGCTCGGTCATTCGGTGTGCGCGACCGTCGTATCCGGCGCCGAGGATCACGAGCTGCTCGGCATCGCGCTCGACGGCTTCGCGAACCGCCTGGTCGATGGCGCGGGTGCGCAGCGTGATGTGATCGACGACGCCACCGCTGAGCAGGCGCGGCGCGACCAGACTTGCACGCGCCCAGCGGGGCAGTGACTGCCAGCCTCGAAGGGCAGCCGCGACGGGTGCAGGCAGGATGGCAGCGGCGGTGGGAGCTGGTGCGAACGCTCCGGTACCGATGCCTCGCGCCGTCGCGACCGCGAGCGCGGTGAGACTTGCCCGCCCGGCCTTCACTTGCGTGCCTCTTCCGCCATCCGCTTCTTCGTGGCTGCCCAGCCGCAGATCTGACACGTGCTGAGGTCGTGCCCTCGTGCGGGGCAAAACTCTCGTCCGAAGAAGATGATCTGGAGATGCCGCCGGTTCCAAGTGTCCTCTGGGAACACCTTCTTGAGGTCGGCTTCGGTCTTGGTGACGTTGGTGCCGTTGGAGAGCTGCCAGCGGGCGGCGAGGCGATGGATGTGCGTGTCGACCGGAAAGGACGGGACGCCGAACGCCTGCGACATGACCACGGACGCCGTCTTGTGCCCGACCCCCGCGAGGGCTTCGAGCGCGTCGATGTCGTCGGGGATGTCGCCGCGGTGTCGCTCGACGAGCTGCTCGCTGAGCTTGCGCAGGTTCTTTGCCTTGGTCGGGGCCAGGCCGAGCTGACGAATGCAGCGCAAGATCGCATCCACCGGCTGCTTCGCCATGGCCTCGGGCGTGTTGGCGAGGGCAAAAAGCGCCGGAGTGACTTCGTTGACCTTCTTGTCGGTGGTCTGGGCGCTCAACATGACCGCGACGAGCAGCGTGTACGCTTCGGTGTGGTCGAGCGGCACGGGCGGTGCGGGGTAGAGGTCGTCGAGGATCCGTCCGATTCGGTCGGCACGTTCGGCGCGGCGCATCGGCGGGAGGGTAGCGCGGACGTAGCCGTGCAACATGCGTGCAGTGCGTTCATGCCCGAAGATCGCCGTGGGGCACCGTTGCGCGTTACCCTGGGCGCGACGTGGACTGTAAAGGCTGCGGCGAGCCCCTCATCGAGGGCGCGAACTTCTGTTCCAACTGCGGGATGCCGGTCTCGACGCCGACGTCTGAGCCGGAGCCCGAGGTCGAGACCACACGCCCGTGCAGAGACTGCGCGGAGGAGGTCGAGATCGGTGCGATGTTTTGTGGCAACTGCGGCGTCCGCTGGCCGCATGGTGAGCCCGAGCCTGCGGTGACGGGAAACACGGTTCGGCAGGCTGCGCCTCCCGAGCCAGCCAAGGATGAGGGGGGCTTCGAATGGGACGAAGACCAGACGGTCGATGGTAGCGGGCCCGCGCTGGTCGAACCCCTGGTTGGGTCCATGCGGCGCGGCAAGGGAGCCCCTGGAGCGGTACCGGCGGACCCGACGCAGCCGCGCACGGTGAAGTCCGGTTTGCCCTCGCTTCCCAAGCCGGAGGCCAAAGAGCCGCAAGACCTCGGCGGCGGCGTCGCATCGCTGATCGCAGACGAACTCGACGAGCCCCCGACCGAGCCTCGGCGCATGGTTGGTGATGTTCTCGAGCCCATCGAGGACGATGATGCGTCCGAGCCGTTGGAGCTGGAGCCCGAGGTCGACGCCGCCGTCGCGCAGGCATCGGGAAACGACGTCCCGTCGTGGGCGAACCTCACCGAAGAGATTGCGGAGATTCAGTTCTCGATCCTGCAGGGGTTCGAAGAGGAAGCCAAGCAGGCCTTCGCTCCGTTGGCCGCTGCGCATCCCGGCCATCCGGAGCTCGCAGCCCTGGCAGAAGAACTCGGCGTCTCGGCTGCGGCCGCTGCCTCTACTCCGGAACAGAACGCGGACGAGGACGTCGACGAGTTCGACGTCGAGATCGACATCACCGCGGCGAGGATGCGCGCGCCGACGGGACCGGGCGCAGCCTCGGACAAACCCGAGATCACGGTGGTGACCAAGGGACCGCAGCCGGCGCGGCCATATGCCTCCGCCGCGCCAACGGGGCTTCCACCGGAGGCGGATACGAGCCCGACGTTCGTCGAAGGGACCGCACCGCCGACGGGCGGGTTCGTGCAGCGACGACCCGCCACACCCGCTTCGGTCCAGCCTCAAACCACGCCCTCGCTGGGGCTCGCCAAAGCCAGCGGTCGCTATCCAGCGTCGTCGGACTCGATGCCGACGAACCCCCGCGTGGCGCAGCCGGTGCCGGAGACGACGGTCGTGACGGCGAAACCGTCTGCGCCCGCGCCCTACCAAGGCACGCCTCCGCAGGATGTCGGCCCCGCGGAGACCGTTCGGCTGGTGATGTTGGGCTCGCGCGGGCAGTCGTTGCACGAGGTGCTGCTGCGCCCCGGTGAGCGCTTCGACGTGGGGCGGGACCCACAAAAGCCGTGGGGCGACGACGACGAACTCGAGCTACAGCACGCTCGGTTCACACCCGCGCCCGGTGGTGGGGTGTTGGTCGAGCCGCTCGGACAGCGAGGTGTCTTTCGGCAGGTCGACGAGCGCCTCGTGGTCCGTGATGGGGATGAGTTCCGCGTCGGGCAGTCGATCGTTCGGTACCGGGCCGGTACGGGGTGGGGCGAGCTCGACTGCCTGCCGATGGGGCGCGAACCCGCGATGACGCTGAGCCTTGGGGGTTCAGGCGCCCTGGTCGGCCGGGAGAACGCAGACGTGGAGATCCCCGACGACACCTACGTGTCCGGGGCGCACTGCCAGTTTTCGTGCCGCGGCGACGCGCTGTACATCGAAGACCTCGGCAGCGCGAACGGCACGTACACGCGGGTGCGCGCGACCGAGGCCGTGCCCTACGGTGCACTGCTGCTGCTGGGCCAGACCCAGTTCAAGATCCGACCGGTGACGTCGCGTCGGCCTGCGTCACGTTGATGTGGTGCAGGCCGCACTCTTTCTTCGTCGCCTCTTCCCACCACCATCGACCTTCACGTTCGTGCTGACCGGGTAGCACGGGGCGCGTGCAGGGCTCGCAGCCGATGGAGACGAAGCCCTTGGTGTGCAGCTCGTTGAACGGCACGTCGAACGAGCGGATGTCCTGCCAGACCTCGGCGCTGCTCCGCTCAGCGAGCGGGTTCCACTTGATCAGCGTTCCGTCGCCGGTGCCCTCGAACGCCGTGTCGTTCTGCACGACCGGCAGGTCCTTGCGCGTTCCGGGACTTTGATCCCGTCGCTGTCCGGTGATCCACGCGCGAAGCGTGCTGAGCTGTCGACGGAGCGGTTCGACCTTGCGGACGCCGCAGCACTCCTTGTGCCCGTCGTCGTAGAAGCTGAAGAGTCCCTTCGTGCGAACGAGGTTCTGAAGCGGCTCGGTCTGGGGGATGCAGTACTCGATCTGGATGCCGTACTTCTTCTCGACCGCGGCGAAGAGCCGGTAGGTGTCTGGATGAAGGCGGCCCGTGTCGAGCGTGAACACGCGGAACGGGCGGTTCAACTGGTGCGCGTACTCGATGAGCACGACGTCCTCAGCCCCACTGAAGCTGATGGCCACGTCCTGCCCGAAGAGGTCGAGTGCGCGTTGAATGATGCGTCGCGGCGAGGACGACTGAAGCTCGCTGCGGAGGCGGTCGACGTCGAGCATGATTTTACCGCTTCCTTCCGTGTTTTTCGCGTCGATCCACATGGGCGACTCCGAGTCGCGAAATCATGCACCAAATCGAAGTTAGATGCACGTGGCCTGGCCATCGGAACCCAGTAAGGTTCGATTACACGGTTTCTTGTAGTTTTATTTTCTGCGGGATTCGGCCGCCAACGCGCCGTTGGCTGGCTCCGCTACAGGGGCGCGGCGAGGAGCACGAGCACGCCGACCATCACACCGACCGCGAGGCTCACCTTGTCGGTGACCGCGAACACGACGGGATCGTGGTCGAGCTCGCCCCGCTTGGCGAGGAACCACAGCCGGCTGATCCAGTAGAGGAGCAGCGGGCACGTCAGCCAGAGCAACGTCTTGTTCGTGTAGAACTCGGGGAGCCCGTTGTTGATGTACAGGGCGAAGACCAGGACCGCGAGGTAACCCGAGGTTGGGCCGACGCTGATGATCAGGTCCAAGTCCTCGACCCGGTACCCACGACCTTTGGCCTCCGTCTTGCCCTCGGCGGCGACTCGGGCGAGTTCGACGTACCGCTTGGCGAACGCCAGCGACGTGAAGATGAAGATCGAGAAGGCTAGCAGCCACTCGGAAGGCGCGAGATCCGTGGCAACACCGCCAGCGAGGATCCGCAGCGTGTAGAGGCTGGCCAGGATCATCACGTCGATGAGCATCTTGCTCTTGAGCGTGGTCGAGTAGGCGCTGTTGACCGCGAGATACAGCAGCAGAACGCCCAAGTAGGTCGGCGGCAGCAGCACGATGGAGATCGTGAGCGCAATGCTGATGAGCGTCGCGATGAGCGGTGGCCCGTACAACAGCGGCAGGCTGCCCGACGCGAACGGGCGCTTCTTTTTTTTCGGGTGGACTCTGTCGGCCTCGACGTCGAGCAGGTCGTTGAAGAGGTAGACCGACGATGCCGTGAGGGAGAAGGCGGCGAAGGCGGCGATGGCCGCGACGAGCTTGTCCGGGTCGTCGTAGGCGCGCGCGAGCAGCAGAGGCACCCATAGCAGCACGTTCTTGACCCACTGGTGCGGTCGCATCGCCTTGAGCGCGGCCTTGATGACGCTGGGCTTCTTGCCGAAGACCTTGTCCGCCTTGACGCGCGCGGGCAGGGACGCGGAGGGGGCGACCATGAAGACCTCGGCGGCCTTCTCCCAGATGGGAACGTCGGCGGATGCGTCGCCCATATAACCCCAGGACGCGACGCCCTGCTCAGCGCAGTCGGCTTCGATGGCCGCGAGCTTGTGCGTGCCCTTGAGGTTGTTGGTCGCGTCGCTCGCCAGCACGCCGTCGAAGAGGTCGAGATGTTCGGCGACGGGCTCGGCCCACGCTCGCGCGCTTGCGGTCGCGAGGATGACCCGGTCGCCCGCGGCCTTGCGAGAGCGAACGAACTCGAGGACGTCGTCACGGTAGGGCAACGAGGCCGGGTCGACGACGATGCGCTTGGCGAGCTCGTCCTTGAGCGTGGCGCGGCCGCGCAGGAGCCACCCCACGGCCAAAAACGCGACCCAGGGCTGTGCCTTGACGGCCCGGAAAAAGGCCTCCCAAAGGACGTCGGTCGAGACGAGGGTCCCGTCCATGTCCACGAAGAGCGCTCGTGCCGGAGTCGAAGGCATCGGGCTGCGGACTGTAGCACGCAGGTGACTCGACAACGGCTCGCGCGGCGCCGATGGTAGGGCCGCAATGAGTACACGACGCGTGGTGGGCTTCGAGGTTGAATCCCACGTGCAGCATGGTGGACCCGATGGCTTCCTTCGGGTCGAACGCTACCGCCTGACCAACCGTCGCGCAGATGGCACGCACTCGAAGCGATACGTCTGTGACTTCCTCGGCAGGCCCAAGGGCCCCGACGCGGTGGTCGTCGCCCTGTACCACCGCGGCACTGACAATCGTGTCATGGTCTTGCTGCGCGATGGCCTTCGGCCGGCGCTCACGCTAGGCCGACCCGACGCGGAACTGCCGGTCCCCGAGTCCCGAACCTCGTTGACCTTCACGGAGGTCGTCGCGGGGATCATCGAGCGTGAAGATCAAGGGCGGGCAGGCGTCCAGTACCGTGCAGCCGTCGAGGCGTACGAGGAGGCGGGCTATCGGGTGGCGGCGTCCGACGTCGAGTTTCTCGGCGCCGGCACGTTTCCCAGTCCGGGCTCGATGCCTGAGAAGTTCTGGCTTACGGCGGCCCACGTCGAGGACGTCGAACGGCGTGACGAGCCGCCAACCGATGGGTCGCCGATGGAGGAGGGCGCGACGGTGCGGTGGATGGAGCTGGACGCTGCGATTGCGGCGTGCGTGCGCGGAGAGATCGAAGACTGCAAGACCGAGCTGGTACTCCGGCGACTGCGGGAGCGCCTGGCTCGGCCCCTGCCGCCTCGCGGCTAGCCGGGCGGCAGCGGAATGTCGTAGCCACCCACGCCGACTTGAACGCGGTACACCGCGCCGGTCTGGCCGGTCACGAACAGCGCCTGGTCGTACTCGTCGCCGAAGCCATATCCGAACTGGGCGTTGGCGCAGGAGTTGCCGAGGTCGCCGGCGCCCGCAATCTCGACGACTGTCGAGTCGAGCGGTCCTCCGTCCGGAGCGCCCGCCGCATCGAGCGGGATGCGGTCGATGCGGCAAGGTCCACCGTCGACGCCGCCTTGGTCGACGACGTACAGGTTGCCGCACTCGTCCATCGAAAGACCGTCGGAGAAGCCGTCCAGGTCGACGGTTGGGATCGGCACGCCGATGACCCCGCCGGCAACCGGAGCGCGCCACAGCTGGCTGCTGCCGTAGCGCACCCAGTACAGCACCTCGCGGTTCTCGTCGTAGAAGAGGCCGTTGGCCTGGGCTTCACCAGCGACGAGGGTCTCGATGGTGGGACCCGTGGGGTCGATGCGATCGATGGTGTTCGAGAGGATGTGCGTGACCCAGACGTTCCCGCTGCTGTCGACGTGAATCCCATTGGGCGTGTCGCCACCGGTCGCGATCAGGACTTCGCCGCCCGCTTCGGTGAACGACCAGACCTCGTCGGCGTTGAAGCCCATCGCGGCGTGCAGCGTGCCGTACGGGTCGAACCGCATGCCGAGGATGTCGGTGTTGTAGGGCAGGCCGGCGTACCAGACCTCGCTGTTGCCGTCTCCGTCCATCTCGATGAGGTCGCCGCCGTCGGCGAGCACGAAGGTGCCTTGACCGGTCATCGCGAGGTCCTCGCTGCTGCCGGCCGTGACGGTTGCGATTTGGGTGATGTCGAACGGCGGCGCCATCAGGTTGTCGCAGTCGACTTTGACCACGCCGGTCTCGGACGTATCGGAGCCGGTGCTGGAGCTGCCCCCCGAGGTCCCCGTGGTGCTGTCGGAGTCGGAGTCGGACTCGGAGTCGGACTCGCTTTCGGAGGCGCTCGCGCTGTCCGTGTCCGCGTCGGTGTCGGAGCCGTCGGTGTCGATGTTGTTGGTGTCGGTTTCGGACTCCGTCGCGTCGGTCGTCGTGTCCGTCGTGGGGTCGCCGCTCGTGGAGGGGTCGGTGGTGGAGGTGCCCTCGGTGCTGGCGACCGTGGGGTCCACCACGCCTGAGCCACCATCGTCGAGCAGGCCGTAGAACATCGACAGTCGGCTGTCGGTTCCAGCGACCAGCTTGTTGTCGGGCTCGAGCCGCGTGATCGGCAGCGAGAGCCAGCGTCCGTCGCCGGCTTCGAAGTCCGCGCGGCGGATGACACCGATCGCCGTCTGGCTGGTGTCGTCGGGCAGCTCGAAACGATACGTGACCGAGAGGTTCACGCCCAGGTCGATATCTGGGGTGACGCGGTAGGCTTCGCCGTAGACGAACGGAGGGCCGTTCGGGGGGCGCTCCGCCGGGGAGATACAGACCTCGGTGTCCTCGCTCAGCGAGCCGGGGCGGAAGGACAAGCTCAGCACGCTGTCGTGCGAGCTGATGATGCCGCCGCCGGTCTCAAGCGTGCTGCAGACGAGCTCGGAGCCGGAGCCGGAGGTGCGGCAGCCCGTGCACGCGAGCAGGGTCGCCGCTGCGGCGATGCGCCACGAATCATTCAGGCCAATCACGGTTGCAGATTAACACTTCGGCGCGTCGCTGCGGACCATCGTGCGGCGGTTTCAGCGGCACCGTCGCCTGGCTCCACGAGGCATCTGCGCACTCGTGTGAGAAGCCGAACGACATCGGGCGTGTCGGGACGTTGCCGTCCCATTTCACGACGGTGCGCCCTGCAGTTGCGCCGCAGTGATCGTGCTACCGTCCGACCACCGTGACGCGCTCCGGACATTGCTTGATCACCCTGTGCCTGGCCTCGACGGTGCTCGCCGCGGGGTGCAACGAGTCGGCGGAAGACGGCCGCACCGTGCGTGCGACGATCGGGCGTTCAGGGGGGCAAATCAGCTCCCACGACGGCGTGCTGACGCTGCTCATTCTGCCGGGCGCGCTCGATGGAGACCACGAGTTCGTCATCGCCCCCAGCGACACGCCACCGCTCATTTTCGGGCCCGCCTATCGCGTGCAGCCCGACCTCGACCTGTCGCTGAATGCGGAGGTTACCTACGCGCGGACCCTGCCCAACGACCCCACCGGGACGGCCGTTGCCGCCATCCGCCGGGCCGACTTCGAGGCCGACTCCGCGAACTGGATCAAGCTTCCCACCGTCGAGCTCGACGTGGGCAACGAGCTGGTCACGGCCACCGATACGGAAGTATCGCTGTTCTACGGGCTGCTCCAGGGCGACGACATCTCCGGCACCACCAGCTCCACTACGGTCGAGCCGACCACCGCTGCAGACGCCGATGGTGACGTCGACTCCGACACGGACACCGGTGGCGAGGAGACCTCCGGCGAGACGGAGGACACCTCGGACGGGCCGCTGTCGCACGCCACCGACATTCAGCCCATCTGGGAGGCCAGCTGCCTCGGTGCAGGCTGTCACTCCGCGGCGCAGAGCCAGCCCACGCTCGAAGGCGACGGCTACTCCGCGATCGTGGGCGTCATGCCGACGTCCGCCGCTGCGCCGTACGTGACCGAGGGCGACCTTCAGCTCAGCTATCTCTGGCACAAGATCAACGCGACCCACCTGCTCGAGGCGAACCTCGGTGGATGTGGCTGCGGCGGAGCGGGAAGCCCGATGCCGCTGGGTGCCGAGCTGCTCGACCAATCCGCACGCGACCTGATCGGCCGGTGGATCGAAGAAGGCGCCCTGCCGTGACCTATACGGCCGACCTCTGCGACGAACATCCGCACGCTCGCGTCCTCGACCTGGACCTTCGCGACTACGGTGGAGTCGTTGTCTTCGAGGGCCCCGTCAGCACGCTCAAGCTGCACGAAGACAACAAGCTCGTCGGCGAGACGCTGCGCGAGCCTGGGCGCGGCCGGGTGCTGGTGGTCGATGGCGGCGGTTCTCGCCGCTGCGCGCTGGTCGGCGACAACCTTGCGCAGCGCGCCGTCGATAACGGCTGGTCCGGGCTCGTCGTCTACGGGTGCATTCGCGATGCAGAGCAGATCGGGTCGATCGCGGTGGGTGTAAAGGCTCTGGGCACGCACCCACGCAAGACGGTCAAGCGTGGCGAGGGTCAACGAGACGAGCCGGTCCACATCGGGGGCGTGGTGATCGCGCCCGGGGACCGGCTCTTCGCAGACGCCGACGGCGTCGTCGTGCTCGCGGCGACGTAGCGCCTACGGGTTCGACAGCAAAATGGTGACGTTGTCGTCGTCGCCGTTGGTGACGATGATGTCCCCGACCCCGTCCGCGTTGAGGTCGGCCACTGCGACACCGCTGGGTGCGGCGCCGACGTCGATCGAAACCGGAGCGCCGAACGTCGGACAGCCCTGGCCGGGATAGATGACGACTTGGTCGTCTCCGGACGCGGTCAGGACGAGGTCTTCTCGTCCCTCGCCAGTGACGTCTGCAAGGACGGCTTCGGACACGGCCATGTGGGGACCGAAGCCCGCGTCCTGAAACACCGCGCTCCCGTTGTTGCCGTCGCTGTAGAAGACGCGTCCTTGGTCGCCGTCGACTGCGACGACATCGAGTTCGCCGTCGTCGTTGCAGTCGCCACCGTTGAAGCGACCGATCGCCGTTCCCCCAGCTCCGGCAACGACGAAGGTGTCGTTGATGTTGCCATCGGCGCCAATGCCTGGGGACGCACCGTAGGCGCCCGCTCCGCCAAAGAACGAGTCGAGGTCGGTACCGACCGCGATGTCGCCAAGCTCCACACCATCGATCTGCGCAATGGCCCCGGTATCCCACGCCGCAATGAAGGTCATCGCGCCTGTCCCGTCGTTCAGCGATGTTTGATAGTTGCCGTCGCCGGCATTCGCGACCGCGACCTCGGGCAAGCCGTCGCCGCTCAGGTCGCCGAGCGCGAGGTCGACGGGGTTCGTCCCGACCGCGAGGGCCGTTTCGCTGAACGTGCCGTCTCCGTTGGCGACGAGGACGCTGACCGTGTTGTCCGTGGCATTGATGACGACCGCGTCCCAGTTGTCGTCAGCACTGAACTCGGCTGCACGGATACGGGTTGGGTTGTTTCCGACGGCCGTGTCGATGGCTGCTCCGAGAGCACCACTGTCGTCGCCGAGGTGAACGCTCACGGCGTTCCCCGTCGCGCCGGTCACGACCACATCGAACGATCCATCGCCGTTGAAGTCGCCGGCTGCGACGTCGCTCGGGCCCACCGCGGTCGCGAGCGTCGTGCTCGACGGGAAACACACCTCGTCATCGTCGATGACGCCGTTGTCACATGCCGCGGGGTCCTCGGTGGTGGGGTTCTCGGTGGTCGGCTCTTCGGTCGTGGCTTCGTCGGTGGTGGTTTCGTCGGTGGTGGTTTTACCGGTGGTGGTTTCGTCCGTGGTGGAACCGGTCGTCGTCGAGCTTTCGTCGGTATCCGTCGCGCTCACGCCGACCGTGGTGTCGCCGCCGTCCGTGTCGTCGGTCGTCGACGTGGGAGTCCCGGTTGTGGAGGAGTCGCCCGTGGTCGACGGGTCTTCGGTGGTCGAAGCGGTCGTGCCGCTTGCGGTCGTGCTCGGCGTATTGGTCGTCGGGCCGGTCTGCTCACCGGTGGTGAAGCCACCCTCGGGCAGGTTCTCGCCGCCACTGCTGTCACAAGCGACGGAGCAGGCCAACAGGGCCAAGAGCGGGACACGAATATGGTTCGGCATGGTCAAGATCTCTAAGGGCGATGGACGTAGCGACGGCGCCCGCGGGCCGAAGCCTGCGAGCGCCGCGTTGGACGGGTTCGGTCTACTCGAGAGTAATACCCGACGCGGAGCAGGTGTAGCCCACGTCGATGCCATCTTGGCCGTTGTCGAGGATGCTCGGCGCCAGGTACTGGCACAAATCCTCGGTCGTGGTGCCAGGAACGACCAGCGTCGGGTCGTCGCTCTCGTCGATGCCCTTGCTGGGAATGCCCGCCATCATGAACTGAGGCGTGTTCGTCAGCATGCCGGCGAGCCGCCGCGCAGCCTGCTCAGCCGTGCCTGCGCCCACGTCGGCGACGGTGTCGGTCAGCGTCACGTCCATGAGCTCCTCGAGCGCGGCGACCTCGGCGGCCGTGCGGATCGAAGGGTCAGTGATCATCCGATCTTTGACCGCGGCCGCGACCGACCACATATCGGCCTCGGGCGCGGAGGCGGCGACGTCGATGAGCTGGGTGATCCAGTCGTCGGCCGCACACGGTGCACCCAGGGGACCCGTGCAGTCGCCATGCATGCCCGGGTCGACGCCTTGGCCGAAGTCGTTCTCCAGTCGAAGCAGGACCAGCAGGTCGGTGCCGCTGAAGCCGGGGTCGGAGTCGCTGAGGAACGAGCCCAGATCGCGGAGAACCTGCGCGTCATCGGGTCCGTCGACGCATGGGACGTCCGGCATGTTCGCGCCGCACCCGTTTTGGTTGCCGAACGCACCCGGGATTTCGTTGGTGCCGGGTCCGAACACGTCCGGCGTGTTCCACCACATCGCCTGCGCAATCGAGTCCAGTAGAACCCGCGCGCCGTAGCGGTGAACGGTGTCACCCACGCCGTTGGCTCGCATGGCGGGGTCGCTGGACTCCTTGGCGAAGGGGTCGAAGACGGCGGGCATGATGTACGCCGTCGCCGAGGCGCAGCTGTCCGGTGGGGACTGGTTGAAGTACGGGTGCGTCGCGACGTCGGCGATGAGGTTGCGGAGCGAGAACCCGTTGGCCACGAAGCTGTCGGTGAGCTCTTGAATGATCTGTCGTTGAGCGTCGTTGCGAGGAAACCCGTTCGCGACCTGAAGCGGGAAGCCCATGCCGTGCGTCCACATTCGGTTCGCCATGTGCATCGACATCAAGTAGGCGCCGGACATGTCGGGCGCGACGGAGTTGTCGGCAGCGATTTCGAGACCACCACCGTTGCGAAGCGCGTCGAATCCAGCGCGAATCTCCTCGTCGAGGTCGACGAGAGTGTCGCCTGCGGCGTGCTCGCCCATGAGGTACCCCTGCCAATCGAGCAGCGGCGCCGGACCGGGGTCGGCAATGATCGCGCCACAGGAAGGACCCATGCCGAACGGCTGGAAGGCGGCGTTGGGGACCGTGCCGGCCAGGATGTCCGACTGAGGCTCCGCGAATCCCTGGTAGCGGAAGATCGCGTACGCACTCTGCGTGGTGATGTTCTCGTTGTCCGCGTCGCGGGCATAGGCGCCGAGCTCGAGGAAACCGGGTACAGGCCAGTGGCGGTCGAATTCGGGGTCGACCGCATCGGTGACCGACTCTTCAGCGCGGTGGCATTCGAGGCAGTCGGTGCTGCGTCCCATCATCGTGCTCTCGAACAAGCGCCCGAAGTGGTTCAGGCGCATCTCTTCGAGTTCGGCCTCGGTGACGTTGCCCGCGATGAACGGTGCTGAGGTGCGCGCGAACAGGTCGGCGCGAAGCATCGGCGACATGTCATCGAGCCGCAGGGTCGAGTAGGCCACGTCGGGCATCCACCACAGGCCGTCGCCGTCGTACTGCGCGGTGACCGGGTTGTCGCGAATGAACGCGGCCAGGGCAGCGCTGTCTCCCTCGCTGCCCTCGAGGTCGTAGCAGGTCTCGTTGCGGCGGTCGCCGCTGAGGTTCACCCGCAGCTCCTCGTAGAGGTAGTCCTTGAAGCGGTTGTAGTAGGCGTCGCCTCGCAGCAGCCCGAGCGTGACCGCGCGGCGGCCATCTTCGCCCTGCATGTCGAGCTGCTCGATCATGCTGACGAGCAGGCGAACCTCGCGGACCGAGTCCGGCTTGCGGCCCTGGGTGAACGGGATGAGCCGCTTGACGAAGGCCTCGTCGCCCGCGTCGCAGAGCTCGGCGTCCTCGCCGGGGCCAGGGGGCTCACCGTCGTCGGTCCCTGGGTTTTGGCCGCTGCCATCGCCGGGGCCGCCACTGGGGTTGCTGTCGTCTCCGCCGGTCGAGCCGTCGGCGGAGCCCGGCGTGGTGCCTGGGGTGTCGGCGTCATCGTCCTCGGCGAATCCGGACGCTGAGTCGGCGTCGGTGCCTCCGGCCGAGCCAACGTCGTCGCCGCAGGCCGGGAGGGCGAGCAGCAGCAGCGCGGTGAGTGCGGTACGAGCGGTGTCGTGGTGCGTAGTCATCGTTCAGCCTCGTTCGGTGCGCGCACTAGACGGGAATGCCGAGGAAGGTCTCGCGGATCGCTCGGGCGGCTTTTCCCTCGTCGAGGAAGCCACCGTCGGAGACGTTGTAGGACTGCGTGGAGAACGGGTAGATGCCCAGCGCCTGCAGGATCATCATGCGGCTCTGCGCGGCGGTGACCGAGGCCCCGGGCGCGGCGTAGCCGTCGGACTCCTGGATGGCGCCGTAGACCGACGGGGTGTCGACCGGGCCGCCGATGAAGATCTGCACGTAGCCCCAGGGGTTGTGGTTGGTGCCGGTGCCGTTGCCTTGGCGAACCGGGCGTCGACCAAACTCGGTGTTGATGACGACCATGTGCCGGTCGAGGTCGAGTCGGGCTTCATCCCCGCCGCGGGGATTCATCGGGTCGACGATGTTGTCGAGCAGGGCCTGGAAGCTGTGCGAGAGGTTGGTCGCGTTGAACCGAACGCTCTGCGCGTGTACGTCGTTGCCGCCCGTCGGGCGGGGCTGCAGACCCGCGTCGATCCAAAGCACGTATCGGGCCGCGTTCTCAGACCGCGTGAGCAGGTTGCTGGCCATGCGCGCCTGCATCGCAGGCATGTCGTTCGTCTGCCCCGTCGGCGTGAAGCATAGGGTGCCCGGCGCCGGGATGGCGCTGAAGATGTCGTCGTTGAGAATGCCGGTCAGCTCGGTTGCGTTCTCCCGCGCGAAGGCGGAGAAGTCGTAGTTCTCGCGCTCGGCGGAGCGGGAGGCCGCGCTGTGCCCGAAGCGGCGGAGGCGTCCTTCATACTCGGAGCGGTAGTAGGCGACGGCATTGTCGAACGCTGCGGTGTCGTCGATCGAGCCCCGCGCGAGCAGGTTGGTCAGCTCGGAGTTCGGCTCGACCGAGACCACGAGCGGACGGGCGGAGCCGGGGTGGGCGCCCACCGAGGAGGCTGCCACCGCGTTGAACGGCGCGTATCCGGCCGGATACAGCACGTAGGAGTAGGGCGCCGGGCGGATGCCGCCGCCGCCCTTGGCGTCTTCGTTCTCGGAGAAGTAGCGCTGAATGGCGGTGCCGACGCCAGCCATCCGCGGGTTACCCAGCCCGAGCCCGGTGAACGACTTGGGGTTGGCGCCCTCGTGTGCGACCTGGTCGTGTTGGGTGACGACGATGCGCATGCGCGCCATCACGTCGGGGCGGCTCCAGAACGGCCAGGTCCACGGGCCGAGGTGAAGCTCGTTGCCCAGCGCATCGAGGATACCGCCGCCGCCGAGGGGCAGCGTGAGGTCGGTGTAGCCGGTCTCGCACGACTCGAAGCGCGTCTCGAGCACGTCGAGCACGTTCTCGCCCGCGTTGTCCGGGTTGTTCTCCGAGAACAGGTGCAGGAACGTGTTGTCCGACTGCCCGTACTCGGGAATGGTGTAGAACGTGTCGAAGCAGCTCATGCCGCCGTTGACGTGAAGCTCGAGCACGCCTTCGGGCTGGAGCTCGGTCGGCACGAGACCCGCCGCTTTGTCGCGGTCGCGGTCGTCGGTGGGCCAGGCGCCCCAGCCTGCGGCTTGGGCTCCGCGCGGGTACTTGAGGATCGAAAAGACCCCCGCTCCGGCGGCGGCTGTCGCCGTGGCGGCGGATTTGATGAACGATCGGCGTTTCATGCTTGAACCTGCTTCAACCCGGAAAACGTCTAAAAGAGCTCGATGTAGACCCACTGCTCGTAGCGGGACAGAACGGTCACGGTGCCGTCGGTGAAGGGGACCTCTTCGAGGTGTTCCCGCGCGACGGTGAGGGTGGCGGGGCCCGCCGCGAGCGCAGCGAGCTCGGCCGCGGGGATGTCGTAGCGACCGTCGTCTTCGGCATGCGCCGTCAACATGCGGCCGAACATGTCGAACACGCGCAGGACCATGCGCGTGTTCTCGCCGGGGTTGCCGGTCCACTCGACGGTGAGGTCCTCGTCGATGGGCAGCGGCAGGCCGAACGTGGTGGTGTCCGGCATGGTCACCTCGAGCATGTCTGGCGTGTGGACCTGAGCCTGCAGGGCGTTGGTGTCGAACGCCTCGCCGCCGTACAGGACGATGTCGTAGTCGGTGTCGGGCAGCCAGCTCGCGGCGTCGGGGGCACAGCCCTCAGGCTGATTGGGCGAGTTGGTGGCCGCGTAGACTGGGTAGTTGGGGACGAAGGTGCCGCTGCTGGGCGGGAACTCCACTTCGGCCTCGCCGCCGTAGTACAGCAGGCAGGCGCTGGCTTCGACGTCACCCGCGACCAGCTTCATGCCGTTGCCCGCGAGCAGCCACTGCGTCGGTCCGCCCCACTCGAACGCGGCGGGCACCGAGTTCTGCTCGACGGTGTCGGCGTCGGCTGGCGGCGCGGGGAACTGGGTCCCGAGGCCGAATACGCCGAAGAAGTCCTCGACGCCCTCGAGCTCGTCGCCTTCGTTGCGCCACGCGCCCGCCATGCCGAGCAGCGGCTCGGGGTTGGCCGAGTCGGCGGCGTACAGCGTGAAGCTGAGCATTCCGCGCAGGTCGCCTTCGCCGAGCGTGTCGTATCCACTCGCATCTCCGGCATCGTCGTCGGTGTCGGGCGTGCTGCTGCCGTTCGTCGATGTGGGCCCGGTGGTGGCCGTGGTCGGGTTGGTACCCCCCTCGGACTCTTCGGTTTCGGCGAAGCCCGAGTCGGCCGGGTCGGTGTCTGCAGAGCCGGACGAGCCGCCGTCGTCACAGCCTGGGACCAGGAGCCCCAGGGACAAGAGGCAGGCCGAGAACGCAGGGATGGCCGGAGCGATCCGGCGCGCAGCGAGTGCGTGGTGCGGGACGAACATCGTAGAAGCCCAAGTCGGTGGGTCGACGCGTCCGCGGTCGCGTCATTCTCCAGCCGTATCGGGAGTTTGGCGGCGCCAAACATGTAATTCAAGGTGCGAGGTCGGCGATGAAACCGGGCTGCTCGCGGGCGACGCGCAACGCGCGCGGGAGGTGTCTCAGACGCGGGACAGTCGCGTGAAGCGCCACCGCCCACTCGGTTCGGACCGGGTCACCCCGGGGCTCAACCGGCGAAAACCGAGGCCGCCGGGGGGCCGGTCGAAGGCGGACGGGCCGCGAAGGTCGTGAGGCAAATCGGGCTCCAGAAACTCGGACAGGAGCAGCTCGTCAACGGCCGGGGGATCGGCGTAGAGCGCGCGGGCGGTCGAGGGGCCGGCCTCGACGCTGACGGTCGCAGCGCCGCCGGCTTGGCACCAGCGGATCGCCTCGCGGATGCCCGGGTTCGCCAGCGTCGCGATCTCGATCCGGCGGTCCGACGCGGGGCCGCGGAGGCGGCACGCTGCTTCGGGACCGGTGGCGATCACCGGCCGCGCCCAGCCATGGAACGTCGGGTGGTCGAGGTCGAGGTCCCGCCCCGAGGTCAGCACGACGACGCGCGGCGGGTCGGATCGCTCCATTGCAGCGTGGCGCCACGCGTGGAGGTCGCCCGCGGCTTCGCCCTGCAGGTCGTAGCGCAGGTGCGGCTCGTCCCGGAGGATCTTGCCGGTGACCACGATCGCGTCGGCGCGCGCGCGGGCGAGGTTCAGCAGGAAGAAATCCGTCGGGCTCTTCGGGCTCTGCGGCGTGATCCGGATGACCCGCGCCTGGTCCTCATCACGCCACGTCGACAGCACGTGCAGCACGCCCACGTCGCGCGGCAAGGCGGCATCGCCGAACAACGCCTCGAGGCGATCATGAATGGCGCGCTCAGAACCCTCGGGCACGCAGGTAGCCTACGAGGTTTCTGTAGAACGCAAGGTGATCGAACGGGTTGTTCCCCCCGGAGCCATCCCCGAAGAGATGCCCGATCTGATCGATGTGGTCGGCGGGAATGCAGCCGAGGAACGTGCCCCACTTCGCATCGTCGACGCGCACGAGTCCGTCGTTGGGAATGGACGAGAGCAGCCCGCCGTCGACGATCGCTTCGGAGGCCGCGAACAACGGGTCGATCGGGTCGACCACGCCGTCCCAGTTCGCGATGAAGGGCGGCGCGTCGGCGGCGGCGCACTCTTGGACGGCAAGCTCGTTGTCGGAGCGACCGGCGATGGAGACGTACACCACCCCTGGCGCGTCGGTGTAGGTCTCGTTGAACGCGGCGATGCCGTCATCGGAGAACTGCTCCATCGATGCGATGAGCGAGGTGTTGCCGTCGATCTCGCCCCACAAGGGCCCGCCGAAGAGCTGCAGCAGCACGTCGATGACGCCGCCGCCGGGAATGAGCAGCGCGTAGTCGGCGATCGGGGTGCCGCCGTGCGGGGTGGAGACCGTCGTGACCGACGCGACGAGGTCGGGGCGCATGTGCGCGACGACCCGGGCATCGAGACCCCCTTGACTGTGGCCGATGATGTTGACCTTCTCCGCACCCGTCTCCTCGACGACGGCCTCGACGGCCGCGAGCAGCTGCAAACCGCGAGTGGTCGAGTCGTTGAAAGGGTCGACCGGCGGGGTGAACACCTCGGTCTCGCCGATCTCGGCCAAGTCCTCGCGGACGTTCCAGAAGTAGTCCACGAAGCCCGCGCCGGCGAAGTCTTCGAAGCCGAAGAAGCCGTGCGCGAGCACGACCGGGTAGGGGCCTGTCGCGCGCTCACCGGAGGATGAGCCGGTGCTCGTCGCCGCGGTCGTCTCCGAGCCGCTCTCCGAGGACGAGCCGGTGCTCGTCGGATTCGAGGTGGCGGTTCCGTCCGCGGCGTCGGCGGTGGTCATCGAGGTGACGCCGGTCGAGTCCGACGTGGCCATCGCGCTCGTGCCCGACCCGGCGTCGGTGCCAGCGTCTGCGTCTGCGAAGTCCGAGCATCCCGCTGCGAGCAGAAGCGATGCGGTGACGCTCGTGATGCACACCCGACCCATGGCGGTGAGCATCCTGCGAGACTCGCCGCCCCGTCAAACGTGGGTTCAGTTCTCTGCGCCGTGGTCGGCCGGGTCCAGGACGCGCTGCGCGACCGAGGCCTCTTCGACGTCGGTGCGGGCGAACGCGAGCTCGGCGTAGCGGCCCTCGGTCCAGTCCTCCAGCGTGTTTGCGAACCCTGGGTCGTCCGGGGACTCGACGTTTCCGGGCGGAAAGTTCGCAAACGAGCGCGGCGTGCCGTCCTCGTCGAAGGTGGTCACCACGCGGAAGATCGCGCCCGAGGTCGCGTCGAAGCGCTCCGCGGGGGCACCGTTGTCGTCGAGGAACCGACTCGAGCTGACGTTGACGGTGTCTTCGCCGCCATCGGTGCTCACGAAGCCCAGTTCGAGGCGCTCGCCGAAGGGGTTGTCGAAGAACGTGCCGTGCGCGTCGCCCCACCGGTAGCCGGCCGGGTCTACGCTGCCGAAGCGCTGGGTGAGGAGTTCGGCGGTTCGCGAGAGGGCCCGAAGCACCGCCACGTCGCGGCCGTCTTGCATGAGCTCGTCCGCGCGCGGGTACAGCCGCTGTACGGCGAGCATCGGGATCTTGATGATGAACGGCGACTCCGCCTCCAGCACGGTCTGATACAGAATCGAGAAGTCGTCCTTCATCACCTCGTCGGTCAGCGTCAGCAGCCAGACGTGAAAGACGAGCGCGGCCGAGGAGTCGCGGGTCATGGCGCGGTCCCAGCCGCGCAGCTGCTCGATGAGGGCAGCCACGTCGGGGTCGGCGGCGTACGCCGCAAGGGCCTCGTCGTCCGCAGCTGCAGCCCAGACCTCGTCGAGGACCGGCAGCATCGCGTCGGCGGCGTTGCTGTGCACGTCGGTCTGGAGCGCCTGCATGTCCTCGAGCGACACGTCTCCGCGCTCGACCAGTCGCGTCAGCTCGCTCTGCAGTCGCTGCGCCCGGTGTCCCGCCGCGTAGAAGTAGCCGTAGTACCAGGGGTCGTTCGAGACGTCGCCGTCGAACGTGAACCCCCACGGATCGTTGTTGGCGGTGGCAACCCAGCCCTGGGACGCGCCGCGGGATCGCGGCAGCTTGTCCGCGGGAAGCATGTCGGTCCAGTAGCTGCCCGCGTCGCTGCCGTCGAGCACCAGGTACGGCATCTGCCGGGCGCTCGGGTCCCCGCGGTCGGGGACGTCGATCGCGACGCGATACGAGATGCCATCGGCGTCGGCCGAGACGAAGTTGAAGCCGCCGACCTGGATGCGGTCGATGCCGGCCTCCAGCGCCTCCAGCGACTGAGCGCGGTTGATGTCCAAGAAGGCGCTTTCCTCGGTCGTCGCGCGAAAGCCGGTCCAGTTGAGCAGCAGCGCGTTGCCGGGGCCTGCCACGGGAAGCGGGAGCAGGTCGTTCGGCAGAATGACGCCGTAGCCGTCCACGTCGAGCATGGTCTCGGCTCTCGGGTCCTCGCCCGCGACCTCGATCACTTCCGTCCGCTCCTGCACGGCCACTGACGCGCCGGCGACGGTGAGCGTGGTGCCCTGGATCGGCACCTCCCACACGTCCATGACGTCGGCGAAGTTCGTCGTCTGCGACCAGTGGACCTTGGCGTTGCGCCCCAAATGGACGCCTCCGGCGCCGACGAACGACCAGCCCATCGCGTCGAGCGTGCCGCCTGCGTCCGCGCTGTTGACGTGCTGGGCGTACATCAGCGAGGGGCTGTCGAGCGGCTGGTGCGGGTCGCCGGCGATCATCGGCCGCCCGCTGTCGGTGTGTGTCCCCGCCACAGCCCAGTTGTTACTGCCGGTCGTTGGGAACGACGCCAACACCTCGTGCAGGTGGTCGACCGCGGCGCGGATCTCTTCGTCGGTGGCATCGATCGGGGCGCGCTGCAGCCGAGTGCCGCGCTCGTCCCCGGCCTCGAGGCGCGCAGGCAGTTCGTCGACGGGCATGGTCGACACGTCGAATGCGGGCCGGGCGAGCTGGAGCCGTTCGAACACATCCGTGAAGTTGCGCGCGAGGATTGTGGTCAGCAGCTCCCGCTCCAGCGAGTTGCTGTTGCCGAACATGATGAGCTTGGTGACCGCGCCGTGCTCTTGCATCGTCATGGGCTCCGGCAGCAGGTCGAGCTCGTCTGGCCCGAAGCCGTAGGGCAGGGGCGCGTCGCCGTTGCGCACCTCATCGATACGCGCGTTGACCCCCGCGACCCACGCCTGCAGGGCGGCGTAGTCCTGCGGACTGTCGGCTCGAAGCCGGTCCATGTTGGCGGCGCCCCAGCGTGGAAAGTCGAAGATGCGGGAGAGGCGATCGGACTCGTAGTACCGGGCGCCGAGCACCGCGGCACGGGTCCCCATCGCGCGACGCCGCATCAGCTCCAGCTGAAAGAGGCGGTCGGTCGCCATCTGGTAACCCGACGCGTACATCGCGTCGTGGTCCGTCTGCGCGTAGATGTGCGGCATGCCCAGCGCGTCGGTGAAGATCTCGACCGGGGCGTCGAGCCCTTCAACCAGTGTGTCCTCCAAGGGCGCGTCATCTCTCGCGGGGTCGGAACACCCAGCGAGCAGCAACCCAGACAACATCAACCACGACGAACGACCCGCTCTCACCACGCATGACGTGTTGCGCGAGAGGGGGTCGCGGTGCAGGCCCACGGCCAAAAAATCGCGAAAAACCTCCCGCGCTTGGCGGGAGCTCCGCGACTTCGGATTTAGTGCGCGGATTCGCGGAGCACGGGCAGCAGCAGCTTGCGGCGAAGGATGACCACGAGGCGTTCACTGAGCGTGGTCGCGGCCTCGGTCAGCTTGGTGAGGTCCTTCGTCGCGGCCTCGGGCGCAATGCCGGCTCGGAACAGTTCGACCTCGGCGCGGACGAGGTTTGCGAGCGCCTCGACGTAGTTCTTCAGCGCCGCGGCGGGCACCATGGATTCGGTGATGCCGGCACGCCGAGCCTGGCCGAGCACGCGGAGCAGCGCGACGTCGTCACCGCGGTAGATCTCCTCGTCGCCGTCGCCTTCGGGATCGAGCAGGCCCAGGTCCTTGAGGAAGGAAAGCTCCTCGACTTGGACCCCGGTCCGCATCAGCTGACCGCGCGATTGGCTTTCCCGAGGCGCCTGCTCACCGAGCACGCGAGCGATCGTCGCCTCCATCGCCACGTCTGGCGGCAGTACGCCGTCGTCGAGCCGATCGAGGACCTGCCGAATCACCCGCAGCGGCAGGTACATCTCCGACTGCAGGCGCTTGATCGCCTGGACGCGCGGCACCAGCGACGCGTCGTAGTACGCCATGTTGCGCGAAGTGCGGACCGGCTCCGGCAGCAACCGCTCCCGCAGGTAGTGCTTGATCGTAGGGATCGGCACGCCTGCGCGGTCCGCGAAGACGGACATCTTGACGAGTTCGGGGTCCGACACGAGTTCCATCATGGGGGAGGTTGCACCCGGGGGGCTTGCGGTTCTGTATCCTACCCATGAGTTGATACACAAGGTGATCTTCTCACCGGCGGGGACCGCGTCTCGCTCGTATGCTGCCGCCCGTGGACCGACAGCCGCCGCGCGCCACCTCCAACGCGATCGACCTCTATATCCGAACGTACTACTCGCTGTTGCGGAGTTCGGGAGACGTCCGGGTCCGGGCGTTCGAGGAAGCCCACGTCTTCAGCGAGTCGAGCCTGCACGCCGGTGCTCGCGACGAAAAACCCGACGTCGCGGCATTCGCGTACGCGGCCGCGCGGCTTCCGGGCTGCATGCCCGCGGTCGGACGCATGATCCTCGGGCAGTCGTCCGAGCAGTTTCGCGCGTCGGGGTTCGACGTCTCGGACTGGACCGTGGTGACGGCGCGCGGCCGTCGTCGCCCCAACCGCTGGAGCGGCGGCGACTGCCTCGCCGTCTACATCACCAGCGCGACCGACATCGACGACCTCGTCCCGATCGTCACGGCTTACCAACTCGAGTGGAACAAGATGCACCGCGCGCTGAGCATGGGACCGCTGGGAACCAAGCTCGCCGCGGGCGAAGTCGACGACGACCCGTCCCTGCGGAGCGCGCTCGCGGATGCGCTTGGTCTCGAGGCCAGCGACGTCGACATGCTTTGGCCCGCGCTCGGCCCCAAGCCGATGGACGTGCTGGAGTCGATCGCGGCCCGTGAGGTCGACCTGTCGATTCGACTGATCGCCGGCACCCTGCTCGAATACCGTCGTGCGACGCAGCGGTGGTGGTTCGGCATCGAGTCGGCCTACCGAAAGCCCGATGCGCCGCCGCGCCCGGTCTACTTCGTGTCGTCGAACACGCACGTGCTCGTGAACCTGCTCGGCGGGTACGCCCGAACGCACCGCGACGAAATCTTCGCCTACGCGCGCGAAGCCAACCCCGAAGGCCTGGCCGACGACGTCTCGCGCGTGGTCGAGCAGGGCGACGAGGACGAGCTGAACAACTTCAGCTACTACCTGCTCCGGCAGTACCTGCACGCCGACGCCAAGGGCGAGCGCATCAAGCAGGTTCAGGCCTGGGATGCGGCGTACGGCCTGTCCACGCTCACCTCACCGGGCCATCTCGACGTCAACGCGCAGCTGGTTGAGCTGAGCAAGCTCAAGCCCGAGGGGCTCGACCCGCGGGTGCGCGTGCCCGGGCTCGAGGCGCTTGCCGAGTCCGACGCGGTCATCATCAACATCGACTACCCGCTGGGCATGGCGGCGTACCACCACCTCACCCAGCTTGCGCAAGGTGTGGCCGACATCCGCGGCATCTACGTGATGGGCAAGGCGGCGACGCTCAACGGGCGTGTCGGGGACGTGATGCTCTCGACCGTCGCGTACGACGAGCACTCCGAGAATACGTACCTGTTCCGGAACTGCTTTGCGGCCGAAGATATCGCGCCGTACGTCCACCACGGCACCGTGCTCGACAACCAAAAGGCGCTGACCGTCCGCGGTGCGTTCCTGCAGAATCACGAGTACATGAGCGTGTTCTATCGGGAGGGTTACACCGTCCTGGAGATGGAGGCGGGGCCGTACCTCTCGGCGGTGTACGAGATGGTCTATCCCAAGCGGCACCCCAAGAACGAGGTGGTGCACCTGAGCAACCTGCTGCCGTTCGAGTTCGGCCTCATCCACTACGGCTCGGACACGCCGTACTCCAAGCGGCAGAGCCTGCTGTCGAAGAGCCTGTCGTACTTCGGCATGGACAGCACCTACGGGTGCGCCGTCGCGATCACGCGGCGCATCCTCGCGCAAGAGATCGCTCGGCTGACCTCGCCGACGCGCAAGGGCCCGGACGGCGGCTGCTAGCAGCCCGTGGTGTAACCCGGTGCGGCGGATCGCGACGGATTTTTCGCTCCTGGGTAGGAGCCGAAACGCCGCTGTACCGGGCGTACCGCAAGTTTTGGCGACACCGCCAGGAGCGAAAAAGACGAGCGAGACGTCGTGATGGGTTGCACCACGGGCTGCTAGCGCGCGAGCAGGGTGTCGAGCTGGGGGCGGTGGGTCGGCGCCTCGGTCTCGCCCATCGCGATGGTCTCGTCGAGCAGGGCCGGCTGGGTGTAGTCCCAGCGCTCGATCGGCACCGGCTTGCTCGGCGCGATGTACAGCCGCGCGCCTTTGGGACCGAGGACGTTGCGCGGGTATGGTCGGGTCAGCAGCACAAGGTTGCCGAGCACGTTGGGGTCGGTCTCGGCCGCGCTCGCGGGGACGTTGTCGACGAGCGAGCCGTCGAGCAGCCGGGTTCTGCGGAAGCGGCCGATCGGTGTGAACGGCGGGGTCGACGAGCTGGCGATGACCAGGTCCGCGAGCTCGTCGGGCGTTCGGCAGCTGCGCGCGTCGATGAGCAGCGGCGTGAAGCCCAGCTTCTTGCTCAGCGTCGGGTGGATCATCGCGTCGTTGAACCGCTTCTCCAGGTTGTAAGCGCCGAACCCGAGCAGCGCGCCAACGGCCCCCGGCACCGCGCGGGGAAACGCCGCGGTCAGCACCAGCACGGGAAAGGGGGCTGCCTTGATGCGCTCGAGGCCCCCGTCGCTGTAGGCGCACAGCAGCGTGTCCCGATAGATCGGTGCATGCGGCGTGGGACGTTGGCCACGCAGCAGGCGGGTCCACTCGAAGTTCTTCGTCACGCCCTCGCGACGGGCACGCCAGAAGTCCCGGGTGATGCGTTCGCGTCCGCTGAGCCACAGCGTCGCCACGCAGGCGCCCGCACTGACCGAGGCGATGGTGGCGATGCGCGGCCGGAGGCGGTCCTCCCAGGCGTGGAGCAGTCCGAGCTGATAGAAGGCCCGGTTGCCGCCGCCGGCGAACGTCACCGCGATGTTCCGGCGAGACATGGGCGCTGATGTGCCGCAGAACGGCTCAGGGTGCAAGATCCTGGGGCGTTGGGCGTGGCGCCATCAGGTCGCGCCGCATCGCCGCCCGCGGGTGATCGTCGTCGAGGATGACGCGTCCATCCACAACGCGAATGCCCAGCGTCGCCATCGCGGGCTCGACCTCGGGAAACCCCTCCGCGGCGAGCAGCGGCGCCGCGGTTTGGGTGAACAGAGGCTTGCCGTACCATGCGTCGAGCTTCTCGAGCAGAACCTGCGCGTCCCACATGTGCCGCGCGTCCCCGCAGCAGCGGCGCAGCTCGATCATGGCGTCGTCCAGCGTGACCTCCCCGCCCGAGTCGGCCCGCAGCGCCAGGTCGGTGAAGAACGCGACCGCGGCACCACCCCAGTACACGCGCTGGTAGCCGAAGTTGCGATGCATGTCGGCGCTGACCTGGGCGAGCGTGCCGCTGCGTCGCGTTCGCGCGCCGCGACCGAAGGCGTCGTAGAGCTTCTGCCAGCCCGCTCGTTCGTCGCGATGTCCCTGTCGCGTGCGCTGCAGCTCGGTGTAGTAGCTGACCCAGCCCTCGGCCATCCAGGCCTCATGAATGAAGGGCATGCCGTGGTGCAGCAGCTCGTGCGTGGTCGTCAAGCCGCCGAGCAGTGCATCGCCGTCGACGTCGGTGTCCATCAGGATGTACACGCCGGAGCCTCCACCGCGGCCGGCCATGCCGAAGTACACCGTGCCGCCGCCGCTCTCCACGGGCAGGACCAGCATCTGCAGGTGCTCGCGCGGGTACGTCCCGAAGAGCAGCGCCGATGCTTCGGCGGCGTCGGTTGCCCACGCGCGCAGTCCTTCGCCGCTGACGCGCATCGGCCGGTCCAGCGTGGCGACCTCGATGTCGGTGCCCGCCGCCTCGAATCGTTGCAGGCCCAAGTTTCCAAACGCGTTGTAGCCGACCCACGCAAACGCCGTGGAGTCCAGTCGATAGCGGGTCGTCCGGGCGCTGCGGTCCTCGCCGGGCTGCAGGACCCACGGCACCGACGCCTCCACGCCCTCGGGAAGACGGAGCGTCATCGTGACCGGGACGTCGCGCGGCACGTCGTCGGGGTGCCACAGCCACATGCTCTGCCGCAGCAGCAGGCTGTCGCCTTCGCTCTGCACGTGCCGGGAGAACCCCTCGGCATGGGTCATCGCCGCCAGATCGACCGCATAGTCGACGCAGTCGCCCCCAGAGACGTCTTCGAGGCTGAACGAACGGCTGGTCATCGCGATGCGCTCGCCGTCGCCGTGTCGAACGTGGCCCACGTAGTCGGCCGCGCGAGGGTTCGTCGCGACCAGGCGCCCTCCCGGTGGGCCGCTGAAGCACACCTGAACGTCGATTCGCTGGAGATCGTCGCTGACGGCGGCCGTGTAGTGCCAGCCTCGGGCCACGGCCGCCTGCTCGGCTTCGGCCTCCGCGGGTCCCACCGCGGATCGTCCCGCGTGGCAACCGAGGACGAGGCTCGCAACGGCGAAACAGGCCAGGCGCGTCACCGGGTCAGTGTCGCATTCGCGGCCCTGCCTGTCGGGCGGATCGCGTGTCGCGGGTGCGCTGAGGCACGCCAGCGGGGAAGGAGCGAGACCTACAGGCCCGCGTGAGCCCGGCCGCGCGGCCTGATGTCGGTTTTGGTCCGTGTCGCGGAATAGGTCCTGCCGGGGGCGGTTGCACCCCTCGTCCACCCTGTCGGTTCACGGGGTCTGCCTCGACGCCTCGCGCGATCCTATGGCAGCCTCGCGAACGGATGCGGATGCATGCGGAGCGGTGGACGGTGGCGGGGTGGCCCCGGCTCGACGCGTCGCCGATGTGCGCGTGTCGTCTGCCGCGCGCGTCCCCGCCCGACCCCTCGGACCCATGAACGAATTTCTCGCGACCACGTTCAGCTTTCCCACGGTGATCTTCACCGTGCTGCTTGCCGTTTGCTGCGCCTACTGGCTGATGGTCATCGTCGGCGCGCTCGGCATCGATGCGCTCGACTTCGACTTCGACGGCTTCGACGGCGCGGCGGATGGTGCGACCGAAGGCGCGCTCGAGGGCGCCTTCGAAGGTGCGGCCGAAGGCGCGGCGGAGGGTGCAGCGGAAGGCATCGTCGAGGGCGTCGCTGAAGGCGCGGCCGAGGGCATCGTCGAAGGTGCAGCGGAAGGCGTCGCCGAAGGTGCGGCCGAGGCCGCCGGTGAGGGCGTCGTCGAGGGCGCCGCCAAGGCTGCCGCCACCGGAGCCGTCGAAGGTGCCAGCTTCGTGGGCACGCTCTTCCTGACGCTGAAGCTGCGCAACGTCCCAATGACGCTGGTGCTCTCGGTCTGGCTGCTGTTCAGCTGGACGACCACGAGCCTGATGACCGCGTCCTTGTTCGCGCCGATGATGGAGTTCATGCCCGGGTGGGCCGCTGGCAGCATCATCTCGCTGGCCGCCATCGTCGTCTCGCTCCCGCTCACGTCGATCGTCGTGCGCCCGCTGGGCCGCATGCTCAAGGTCGAAAAGACCACGGTCCGCGCCGACCTCGTCGGCAAGGTCGTGCAGATCGACACCAGCCGCGTCGACACCACGTTCGGCTCGGCCAAGGCCGACGACGGCGGCGCAGGCCTCATCCTGTCGGTCCGCTGCGACGTCGACAACAACCTCACGCGGGGCAGCAAAGCCCTCATCGTGGCCTACGACACCAAGCGCGAGGTCTACGAGGTCACCCCCGTCGACGACATCTTGCCGTCGCAAGCCCGCGGTACGTGAGCCGCAACTCGCGTTCGCGAGCGCGTCGTCTGACGACGCGCGCTCGCCTGGTTTCCTCCGCTTTCGTCCGCAGCGTGCCGGGCGAAGCGACGTCCCCTCAACCGTCCCCGGCACGCACCGGCTGCAGAAAAGGAGGCTCTCGCCATGCCTGACAACCAAACACTGATCACAATCGGCGCCTCGGTAGGCGGTCTCATCTTCTTCTTCCTCGGCCTCATGGCCCTCTACGCCAAGCTGTATCGAAAGATCGATCAGGGCCAGGCGCTCATCGTCAACAAGATCGGGGAGCCCGTCGTCCGGTTTAGCGGTGAGCTGGTCATCCCCGTCGTCCATCGCGCCGAGACCATGGACATTTCGGTCAAGACGATCGAGCTGTCCCGGATGAGCAAGGAGGGCCTGATCTGCAAGGACAACATCCGCGCGGACATCAAGGTCACGTTCTTCGTTCGGGTCAACAAGACGCCCGAAGACGTGCTCAAGGTCGCGCAGTCGATCGGTACGACGCGCGCGTCCGACCAGGAGACGCTCGAGCAGCTGTTCATCGCGAAGTTCTCCGAGGCGCTCAAGACGGTCGGTAAGCAGCTCGACTTCGAGGAGCTGTACACCAAGCGTCACGTCTTCAAGGAGCAGATCATGGAGGTCATCGGCGAGGACCTCAACGGGTATGTCCTCGACGACGCCGCGATCGACTATCTCGAGCAGACCCCCGTCGAGTCGCTCGACAACGACAACATTCTCGACGCGCGCGGTATCCGGAAGATCACCGAGATCACCGCCAACCAGGCCGTTCACACGAACGAGCTGCGCCGCGACGCCGAGAAGAACACCCGCAAGAAAGACGTCGAGACCCGCGAGGCCATCCTCGAGCTCGACCGTCAAGAGGCGGACGCCGTGGCCAAGCAGTCCCGCGAGATC
This sequence comes from Myxococcota bacterium, assembly GCA_039024335.1. Lineage (GTDB taxonomy): Bacteria > Myxococcota_A > Polyangia > Nannocystales > Nannocystaceae > CAJXVA01. The sequence goes on along the minus strand of JBCCQM010000040.1, from coordinate 2,668 downwards.
GCGACCGTGCAGGCGCGCGAGCAGGCCGAGACCGCCAAGGTCCGTGCCGAGGAGACCAAGAAAGCCGAGCTTGCCCGCATCAAGCTCGAAGAAGAGGTCGCCATCAACGAAGAGAACAAGCAGCGCCAGGTGCAGGTCGCGGGCAAGAACCGCGAGCGCGTGGTGGCCGTCGAGCAAGAGCGCGTCCTGAAGGACCAGCAGCTCGAGTCGATCAGCCGCGAGCGGGAGACCGAGCTCAAGCGCATCGCCAAAGAAAAGGCCCTCGAGATCGAGAAAAAAGAGATCGAAGAGGTCATCCGGGCTCGCGTCGCCGTGCACAAGACGCGCGTCGAAGAAGAAGAGCGCATCAAGGACGTGCAGGTCGTCGCAGCGGCCGACCGCCAGAAGAAGGCCACCGTCATTGCGGCCGAAGGCAAGGCCGAAGAGGCCTTGGTCGCCGAGATCAAGAAGGCGCAGGCCCAAGAGGAAGCGGCCAAGTTCAAGGCCAAGGAAACGCTCACCCTGGCCGAGGCCGACCTCGAAGCCAGCGACAAGCAGGCGCGCGCGAAGATTCGGCTCGCCGAAGGTGTGCAGGCCGAGCAGGCTGCGGCAGGCCTGGCCGAGGTGAAGGTCAAAGAGGCCGACGCCGTCGCCATCGAGAAGCAGGGCGACGCCAAGGCGCGCGTGACCAAGGGCCAGATGGTTGCCGAAGCCGAAGGTCGCGAGGCCCAGGGCCTGGCGCTGGTGAAGGTCAAAGAGGCCGAAGCCGAGGCCGTGCGCAAGCAGGGCGAAGCCGAAGCCGCCGCGAAGCAGGCGATGATGCTCGCCGAAGCGCAGGGCAAGGAAGCCGATGCGGTCGCGACCGAGAAAATGGGCGCCGCCCTGGCGGTCGAGCTTCGCGAGCGGGCGCTCGCCGAAGCCCAAGGCCTCGAGCAGAAGGCCGAGGCGATGAAGAAGCTCGACGAGCGCACCCGTGCGCACGAGGAGTTCCGCATCAAGCTCGACAAAGAGGTCGAGGTTCAGCTGCGCCAGATCGACGCGCGCCAAGCCATCGCCAAGGACCAGGCCAAGGTCATGGCCGAAGCGATGGGCACCGCCAAGATCAACATCGTCGGCGGCGATGGCGAGTTCTTCGATCGCTTCATCAACGCGGTGTCGATGGGCCAGGCGATGGACGGCGTCGTCCACAACTCGGACACGGCCAAGAAGATGCTCGGCGAGTACCTCGACGGCGAGCGAAGCCTGCCCGAGGACGTGCGCGACATCCTCTCGCGGCCCAGCCTCGACGCCGAAGCGATCAAGGACCTGAGCGTCTCGGGCGCGCTGATCAAGCTGATGTCCAGCCTCGACGAAGGTGGCAAGGCGAAGGTCCGCTCGCTGCTGTCCGAAGCCAAGAAGCTCGGCCTCGAGTAGGGCGTTTCACCCACCCCAAGCCCCGGCCCCGGCGTGCCTTCGTAGCGAAGCGCACGCCTGGGCGGCTGGGGCTGCTCGCGCCCCGCGACCGTCCGGGGCGCCCCCGCGTCATCACCCGTCCGGAGACTCCACATGGCCGAAGAGAACGAAACCGTCGAACAAACCGCCGAGGGCACCGATGAGGTCGGCGGCAGCTACGACGTCATCCGCGAGCGCCTCGTCGCCCAGGCGAAGACGCTGGCCGAGCGCGCCAGCAAGCTCAACGAGGCGCGCATTGCCGAGTTCGGCGGCACCGAGCTGGCGGTGATCGGCAACGAGCGCGTGCGTACCGAGAACAACTGCCTGCCGCGCGACATCCTGCAGGTCGGCGGGCGCTTGCTGTTCGGCTACAACGTGTTCTTGGGCTTGCGCTCGGAGACCAACCCATCCGACGTCTTCAGCCTGCACAAGTTCGAGCAGGACGGGGAAGCCTTCGATTTCTCGGCGGTGCCGTTCGAGGACGGCGGGCCCGGGTTCCTCGCCCAGGAGGAGTTCCAGAGCCAATTCCGCGAGCTGTAATCCTTCTACAAGGAGGCCCATCTCATCGCGCTGACGCGCAGCGAGACCAAGGTGCTCGTGGTCTTCAAGATCGGGGCTGCAGCCAGCGATGTTCGCGTGTTCCGGTGGAACCTCGACGCAGACGGCATGGCCACCTACGTCGACAACCGCGGCGAGCGCGACTACGACTTCCCGCCCCAGCATGACTTCGAGTGGAGCGTCGCGTCACGCGACGACCAGGTCGCGGGCGCTTTCCCGCACATCTCGATCGAGGACGAGGTCTTCGTCGAGACGACCGGGGGCGACCTCACGATCAAGGTCGAGAACAACACCGAGTCGGGGGAGGGCATTTACGCCGAGCCCGTCAACGAAGCCGACCAAACGCTCGACGACGCCGAGTTCGAGTACGCCCGCGTCGGCCCGCTCATCCTGCTGCGCATCCTGCCGTACCGCGAAGAGGTGCGCCGCCACCTGGTGTTCTCCACGCGGTCGCACTCGGTCGTGCGCATCGACGCGATCGGCCAGGCGTGCGTGAGCCTGCCCGAAGACCACGGGGTGATGTTCCCCGGCGGGTACTTTCTGCAGGACGGCCAGCACAAGGTCTTCGACGGCAACTTCGGCGGCTACGAGTTCCAGCGGGTCATCCGGTCGCCCAACGGCGAAGATGTGCTCTACGTCTTCCACAACCGGGCGGGCGGCAGCTACGTGCTGTTCCCCTACAACATGATCCGCCGCGAGG
>JBCCQM010000039.1:0-47885 GCA_039024335.1 Myxococcota bacterium | reverse complement strand
GGAGCGTGCCGAAGGGCACGCGAGCGAGGGCGTCAGCCCGACCCTGGAGGGAGCCGCGAAGGCAGCTTCGCTGCCGAAGGCGGTGGGAACCGGGAGAAAGCCCGCGTCGCTCTACAGCGTGGGGAGGCCGGGGAGCGTGCCGAAGGGCACGCGAGCGAGGGCGTCAGCCCGACCCTGGAGGGAGCCGCGAAGGCAGCTTCGCTGCCGAAGGCGGCGGGAACCGGGAGGTTCCCCGAAATCAAAACCGCATGCCGAACTGCAGGATGGCCGTCTGCCCCTGCTGCTGACGCGCGCGCTTGTCCTTGCCTTCGCCGATACCGAACGCCACCCCGAAGCCCACCAGCGCGCCCGCGCCCGCGGCGGTCAGTCCAATGCCCACCGGCAGCGTCTCGAAGACGTCGCGGCAGCGCGGCTCCCGGTTCGCGTCGGAGAGGTCGGGGCAGCGGCCGTTGATCGCCAGCGCGAACACGCCACCGAGCAGCGCCGCGCCGCCGGCAGCCATGCCCAAAATGCCGGCCCACCGGGGGAGCGTTCGCCCGCTTTCGACTCCGGTCTGCGTCGTCGTGGTTGCTGCGGTGCCGCCGGGCGGCGTGGCCTCGACGGGCGGCTCGTAGCTGTACTCCTGGCTGCGAGCGTCGTCGGTGAGGACGAAGTCCTTCATCACGAAGTCGGTGGGGTCCTGCGTCTGGGGCTCGAGCCGCGCCACGTGCGAACCGAGGGGGATGCCGGTGACCGAGACGTTGTTGCCCGTGCCCGCAACGCGGCCATCGAGGATCACGCGACATGGGCTGGTGCAGGACACCTGCAGGCTGCCGACCGCCCGCAGCTGCGGCGCGGCGACCCGCTCTTCGTACAGCGCGGTGAGGCTGGGCCCGAAGTCCTCCACCGAGGGGACGTTGCCGCCGGAGACGCGAATCGCCTCGTCGATGGCCTCGACCGCGGCGTCCCGCTCTTCGAGCACCAAGGTTGCCCGCGCAAGCGTCAGAAGCCCCTCGATGCGTAGGGTCTGCAGGCTCTGGCTTCGGGCGGTCACGCCCGGTGCGGCCGAGACCTCGTCGAGCGTGGTTCGCAGCTGCGCGGCGGCGACGTCGGGGTCTTCGTTGGCTGCGGTGATCGCAGCCTGAAGCTTGCGCTCCAGGGCCGCGGCCTCCGGTGCTCTGGCCATTGACGCACGCACGGCGGGCCGAGGTGCCGAGGTCAACGTGGAGACCTGGCCTGGCGCGGCGCCGGGGACGAGTCCGACGGGAGCCGAGGCGAGCGAAGGCACGAGCGCGGCCAGGAGGGCCGGGCGAGACACTGCAGCGATGAAAACGTTCATGTCGTAGGGGCGGACGATCCTGCGTCCAGCGCGAGTTGACCGCAGGCGGCACCGATGTCGTCCCCCCGCGGAGTACGAACGTGCACCTTGAGGCCCCCGCGGCGCAATCGTTCCACGAAACGGGACACCCTTTGCGCCGAAGGACGGCCGTAGGGGGCACCTTCGTGGGGGTTGAAAGGAATTGCGTTGACGTGGGCGTCGAAGCCCTTCACGAGCCGAATGAGCCTCTGCGCGTCGGCGTCGGTGTCATTGACGTCGGCGAGCAGGACGTACTCGAACGTCACGCGCCGCCGCTTGTTCTGCGGAAGCGCCCGCACCGTGGCGAGCAGGGTCTCGATGTTCCAGCGCGTGTTGATCGGCATCACCACGTCGCGGACCTCGTCGGTGGTCGCGTTGAGCGACACGGCCAGGCCGACTTCCTCGGCGAGACCCTCGCGCGCAAATCGCTTGATGGCGGGCACCATGCCGGCTGTGGACACGGTGATTCGCCGCCCCGCGATGCCGGCACCCTCCGCGTCGGTCAGCAGCTCGATGGCGCGCTGGACCTGGTTGAAGTTGTGCAGCGGCTCGCCCATGCCCATGAGCACGAGGTTCGTGATCCGCTCGGGCCACTGCGCGCCGGCCTCTTCGGCGTCGTCGGCCAACAGCGTCTGGGAGCGGTAGACCTGGTCGACGATCTCCCATGCCGCGAGGTTGCGCTGGAACCCCAGGGTTTGCGTGGCGCAGAAGCGGCACGTCAGCGAGCAGCCGACCATCGAGCTGATGCACAGCGTGAGGCCTCGGCCGTCGTTGGGGATGAGGACGCTCTCGATCTGGTGCCCGTCGCCGGTCTTCAGCCGGAGCTTTCGCGTGCCGTCGCGGCTTCGCAGGACGGTGTCGACCGTGAGCCCTTCGACCGTGGCTGCGGCGGCGAGCTTGGCCCGCTGCGCTTTACCGAGGTTGGTCATCGCGTCGAAGTCGACGACGCGCTGTTTGTGGAGCCACCCGAAGACCTGCTCGGCGCGGTACTTCGGCCCGCCCACGGCCTCGTGCACGAACGAGACGAGCTCGTCGCGCGAGAGGCCCCGCAGGTTCGGACCGGACTCGGTCCGCGGCAGGCCGGTTCGGGGCCGCCGAATGGCAACGAGCTCACTCATCGGAAGGGAAGCCTAGTACGAGAAGACCCCCCGCACGCGTCGAGCCCGCAGGGGCGACCGTTTGGGGGGAAGTGCGAACGGCGGCAAGGCCGAACGCCGTGGCGCCCTCGAAGCGGGCGCGACGACTTAGAGACGCTCGAGGCCCGAGAAGAAGTAGCCCAACTCGAAGGCTGCGGTGTCCTCGGCATCGGAGCCGTGGGTCGCGTTGCGCTCGATGCTGGTGCCGAACATGCCGCGAAGCGTGTCGGGGCCGGCTTCGGTCGCGTTGGTCGGGCCCATGAGGTCGCGCCAGCGCTTGATCGCGTTCTCGCCCTCGAGGCAGATCGCGAGGATCTTGCCTTCGGTCATGAACGTGCAGAGGTCACCGAAGAAGGGGCGCTCTTTGTGCACGTGGTAGAAGCCTTCGGCCTGCGCGCGGGTGAGGTGCAGCGACTTGGTCGCGACGACGCTCAGACCACTCTCCTGGATCTTCGCGAGGATGGCTCCGGCGTGACCGGCGGCGTAAGCATCGGGTTTGACGAGCGCGAGGGTTCGTTGCATCGGGCGACTTCTAACAGGGTCGACGCGCGGGCGCGACGGCGATGGACGCGGGGAGTCTCATGTGCGGGCCGGGCGCAGTTCTCGGGGTCGTGAGGGCCCCCGCAGCCGCGTCTGCTAGCTTGGGCGGCTCCCGCGGCCCCGTGAAGACCATCGACACCGATACGTTCGATCCGGACGCCTACGACGAGGTCCTCGACGTGCGCTCGCCGAGCGAGTTCGCCGAGGACCACGTGCCCGGCGCGGTGAACCTTCCGGTGCTCGACGACGCCCAGCGCGTGGAGGTGGGCACGCGCTACAAGCAGGTGTCGGCCTTCGAGGCGCGGCGGCTGGGCGCGGGGTACGTCTCGGAGAACATCGGCCGACACCTGGCCACCTACCTCGCCGACAAGCCGCGGGACTACGCGCCGCTGGTGTACTGCTGGCGCGGCGGCCAGCGCAGCCAGTCGATGGCCCACGTGCTCGAGCGGGTCGGGTGGAGCGTCGGCATCCTCGCCCAGGGCTACAAGACGTACCGTCGCAAGGTCCGCGACGAGCTCGAAACGCTGCCGGGCCAGGTTCGCTACCACGTGCTCGCCGGCTACACCGGCACCGGCAAAACCAAGATCCTGCACGCGCTCGCGGATCGCGGCGAGCAGGTGCTGGACCTCGAGGGGCTCGCCAACCACCAGGGCTCGCTGCTCGGTGAGCCGCCGCAGGGCCAGAACGTCAGCCAAAAGTGGTTCGAGTCCCAGCTTTGGAGCGCGCTGCGGCGGTTCGACCCGGCGCGCCCGGTGTGGACCGAGGCCGAGAGCGCGAAGATCGGCGAGGTCTCGTGTCCGAAGCACGTCCTGCACGGGGTTCGCGGCGGGACGACGTTCGAGATCGTGGCCGAGCGAGCCGAGCGCGCGCGCTTTCTGTCCTCGGGCTACCGCTGGTGGCGGGAGAACCCCGACGTGCTGATGTCGAAGCTCGGTCGTCTCGTGCCGCGCTACGGGCACGAGGAGATCGAGGCCTGGCAGGCCCTCGCCGACGCGCGAGACTGGTCCGGCTTCGTCGACCGGGTCCTGCAGATGCACTATGACCCCGCCTACGCGCGCAGCCGCAGCAAGAACTACGCGGCGCCGAGCGCCACGGTTCACGTCGACGGGCTGCTCGAAAACGGCGCTGAGCAGGCTGCGACCGCGCTGCTGCAGCTTTGAGCCGGGCCGCTGCGTTCGCGCGCTGTGACGCTGCGTCACGCGCGTGATCGTCTCGGGCGCGCCGAGCACTGCCAGAACATGGTCTATCGCGTCGTCCTCGCCGCGTTGCTCTTCGGAGGCTGCAGCGCAGACGCGCAGCCGTACGCAAGCGCCAGGCTGCACCGCCCCGTGCTGAAGGTCCCCGCGGGCTCAGGCGTGCGCTGGGCACGGGTGGAGGCGGATGGCGTCGTCGTGTTCGACGCGTGCAGCGCTCGTGCCCTTCCCGCCGTCGCGACCGGGGCGGGCGAGGGGGGCTTGAAGCTCGTCCTGCCGCCGGCGCTGCTCCTGCCCGCGGCGGTGCGCGTGTGGGGGCGGTCGCGGTGCGGCGCACCTCTCGTTTCGGTGGCGTGCGTGGACCCGGCGCGCTGGACGGGGCCGCGCGACGCCCCACGTCTCACGCTGCAGCCGACGCGACGCTGTCCGCCGCCTCGATTCGATCCAGCCGCCGCTGGGTGATCAGCGCCCCGATCATGTCACCCTCGACGTTGACCGCGGTCCGGAAGGTGTCCAGCGGGCGCTCGATGACCAGCAGGATGCCGATCGCTTCGAGCGGGATGCCGACCGCGAGCATCACCATCTGCATCCCACTGATCGAGCCCGAGGGCATCCCAGGCGCGCCGACCGAGGAGACGATCGTCATCAAAAACACCGCGATGAGCGACGCGCCGCTCAGCTCGATGCCGAACAGGTAGGCCAAGAACACCGCCGCGATGCCCTCGAAGAGCGCCGTGCCGTCCATGTTCATCGTCGCGCCGAGCGGCAAGACGAAGCCGCTGACGCCTTTGCTGACGCCGAAGCGCTCCTCGACCGTTTGAATGGTGACCGGCAGGGCGGCGGAGCTGCTGCTCGTGGTGAGGGCGACCAGCAGCGGAGCGCCCGCGTAGCGCAGGAAGTGCAGCGGGTTCACGCGGCCGAAGAACCACCCGATCGCCGGGAGGACGACGAGGCCGTGGAACATCGTCGCGCCGAACACCACGGCGCAAAACGAGAGAAGCTCGGTGAACAGGTCACCGCCCGCGCGCAGCGAGAAGTCGAAGACGATCCCGAAGATGCCCAGCGGCGTGGCGAGCAGCACCCACGAGAGCACCTTCGAGATGATGAGGTTCACGTGGTGGACCCCGGTGACGAGCGGGCTGTCCTTGGGCACCACCAAGATGAGCGCGAACCCAGCGAGCATCGCGTTGGTGACGATCGCGAGGATGTTGAGGTTGGCCAGCGCGTTGAACGGGTTGGACAGCGCCGTACCGAGCATGCCGTGCAGGATGCGGAGCACGGAGTCGCTGCCGGCGTCGATGAGCACCGGCGGCGGGTCTCCACTGGCGGCGTGGGTGGCTGCCAGCTGGTCGACCGACAGCTGCAGCCCGCTGTCCTCCCAGGGATGGATGAACGTGACGACGAACAGCCCGATGCAGATCGCGATGAACGTGGTCGCGACGTAGTAGCTCAGCGCGACCGCTCCGATCTTTCGCAGTCGCGTCGCGTCGCCGAGCCCGAGCAGGCCGCCGAGCAGCGAGAAGAACACCACCGGCGCCACCAGCAAGCGCAGGGCCGAGATGAACGTGTCCTTGAGGAGCAGCACCAGCTCGTACAGCGGCGGCGGCTCCTGCATCGTGGGCCAGCTGCGGTCGCCGAGGGTGACGGCGCCGACGTAGCCGAGCACGCCCGCGACCAGGACCCAAAACGAGAGGTTTTTGTGCAGGTTGCGAAGGGCTCCGCGGCGGGCGGGAGGCGTCGTGGGCTCGGGCATGGCGTGGGCGCGGCCGCGGCCTGGGGACCGCGGTGTGCGGAGCCTACCGCGTCGGGCAGGGGCCGCGCGGGCTGCGGGACTCGCGGCGCGCCCGCCTCGCGGGAGATCTCTCCACCCGACGGGACCCGATCCTCGGCTCAGGCCGCGTCCTCTGCGGTGAGGCACACGCCGTCCACAGGCGGCTGAGGTACCGTGTGCGGTGATGAACGCCCCGATCATCGGCAGCGGCGAAGGCAGCGTGAGCCTCGACGACTTCGCGCACCTGCATCTGCACTCGCAGTACAGCCTGCTCGACGGAGCGATCCGCACCAAGGACCTCTGCAAGACGATCAAGGACCGCGGCATGCACACCGTGGCGGTGACCGATCACGGCAACATGTTCGGCGCGGTCCAGTTCTACGAGGAGGCCAAGAAATGGGGCGTGAAGCCGATCCTCGGGTGCGAGGCGTACATCGCCGACGGGTCGATGGAGACCCGAAAGGACCGCAAGAACTACCACATCGTCCTTCTGGCGAAGAACAACATCGGCTTCGCCAACCTGCAGCGGCTGGTCTCGTTCGGCTACCTGCGCGGCTTCTACTACAACCCGCGCATCGACCGGAAGGTGCTCAAGGAACACAGCGAGGGGCTCATCGGGCTCTCCGCCTGCGTCTCGGGACACATCTCGCGGCTGCTGCTCGCGGGCAAGATGGACGAGGCCAAGGCCACGGTTCTCGAATACAAGAACATCTTCGAGCCCGGCTGCTATTTCCTCGAGCTGCAGCCCAACCGCCTCGAGAACCAGGAGAAGATCAACCCGCTGCTCGCCCAGCTCGCCAAGGATTGTGGCGTGGGCATCGTCGGCACGAACGACTGCCACTACGTCAACCGCGATGAGGCCCACGCGCACGAGATCCTCATGTGCATGGGGCAGGGGCGCACGCTCGACGACCCCAAGCGGATGAAGCACGAGTGCGACGAGTTCTTCATCAAGCGGCCCGACGAGATGGCGCCGTATTTCTCACAGTACCCCGAAGCGCTGGAGAACGCGGCGCGCATCGGCAAGATGTGCAACGTCGAGCTCAGCCTCGGCACGCCAGAGCTTCCGGACTTTGCGCTGCCCGAGGGGGTCGAGGGCGACCTGCCGGAGTATCTGCGTGAGGTCGTGCTGCGCGGGCTCGAGGAGCGCTTCATCGAGCTTCGCGCTCGCGGGATCAAGCCCGACGTGGACCTGTACCGTCAGCGGGTCGACTACGAGCTGGGCATCATCAACAGCATGAAGTTCCCGGGGTATTTCCTCATCGTCTGGGACTTCATTCGCCACGCGAAGAAGATCGGCGTGCCTGTCGGGCCCGGTCGCGGCTCGGGTGCGGGGTCTTTGGTGGCGTACTCGATGCGCATCACCGACCTCGACCCGATTCAGTACAACCTGCTGTTCGAGCGGTTCTTGAACCCCGAGCGCGTGTCGATGCCCGACTTCGACATCGACTTCTGCATGCATCGGCGTGAAGAGGTCATCTCCTACGTGATGGATCGGTACGGGCACGACCACGTCGGCCAGATCGCCACGTTCCACAGCCTCAAGGCGCGGGGCTTGGTCCGTGACGTCTGCCGCGTGATGGGGTGGTCGGTCGCCGAGACGAACGACCTCGCCAAGCTCATCCCCGAGGGGCCCAAGGTCACGCTGTCGGCGACGATGCTCGACCCCGTCGCTATGAAGAAGGAGATCAAGGCCGACGGAGCCAAGGCGAAGAAATACAAGGACCTGCTGCCGATCGCCGAGGCCGCCGACAAGCTGCGTCGCCGGGTTGCCGAAGACGAGGCGCACGGCGGACAGCGCAACGCCGCAAAGGTGATGAAGGTCGGTACCTCCCTCGAGGGCCTCAACCGGCACGCGGGCATACACGCCGCCGGCGTGGTCATCGGCAACCGTCCGCTGTGGGAGCACGTGCCGTGCTTCCGCGCCGACGGCAAGATCGTCACGCAGTACACGATGGTCGACGCCGAGAAGGCGGGCCTGGTCAAGTTCGACTTCCTCGGACTCAAGACGCTGACCGTGATCAGCAACGCGGTGCGCCTGATCAACGACGGCAAGCTGCAGGAGCTGCCGCCCTGGCCGCCGATCGAGCGCCCGGTCCAGCGCACCGACGAGCATCCGGAGCCCCCGCACGGCACGGGCAAGCCGCCCTTCGACATCGATGCCATCCCGATGGATGACCCCGACGTCTACGCGATGATCAGCCGCGGAGACACCACGGGCGTGTTCCAGCTGGAATCCTCGGGCTTCAAGGAGCTGCTCACGCGGCTCAAGCCCGACCGCTTCGAGGACATCATCGCTGCCGTGGCGCTGTATCGACCCGGTCCGCTCGAGGGCGGCATGGTCGACACCTTCATCGAGTGCAAGCACGGGCGGCAGAAGATCATCTACCCGCACGACCTGCTCGAAGACGTCCTTCGCGAGACGTACGGCGTGTTCGTCTATCAGGAGCAGGTCATGCAGGCCGCCCAGATCCTCGCGGGGTTCAGCCTCGGCGCTGCAGACATGATGCGCCGCGCCATGGGCAAGAAGAAGAAGGCGGAGATGGACCGCCAGCGGGCGTTGTTCGTCGAGGGCTGCAAGACCGTCAACGACATCGACGAGAAGACGAGCAACGACATCTTCGACTTGATCGACAAGTTTGCCGGCTACGGCTTCAACAAGTCGCACTCGGCCGCGTACGGCCTCATCACGTACCAAACCGGCTATCTCAAGTGTCACTTCCGCACGGCCTTCATGGCCGCGCTGATGACCTGCGACAAGGACAAGAACGAGAACGTCGTCAAGTTCATCGCCGAGGCGCGCAGCTCGGGCATCGGCGTGTTGCCCCCGTGCGTCAACGAATCCGAGCGCGACTTTTCCGTCGTGCGGCGGATGAACGACGACAAGTCCGTGGTCGAGCAGTGGATTCGCTTCGGCCTCGGCGGCGTGCGCAACGTCGGTGCGAACGCGGTCGACTCGATCCTCGCGGCGCGCAAGGACGAAGGCGAGTTTTCGTCGCTGTTCGAGATGTGCCGCCGGGTCGACATCAAGAAGGTCAACAAGCGCACGATCGAGGGGCTGCTGCGCTCCGGTGCGCTCGATGCCGTCTCCGACGGGCACGGCCGCGCCCAGCTCAACGCCGTCATCGAGAACGCCGTCGAGCAGGGCCAGGGCGCGCAGCGTGACCGCGAATCCGGTCAGGTCGGGCTGTTCGCGGCGATTGCCGAGCCCGATTCGGTGTTCGTCGAGGCCTACCCCGACATCGAGGACTGGTCGCCCAAGGAGCGTTTGCTCGGGGAGCGCGAGGCGCTGGGCTTCTATCTCACCGGCCACCCGCTCGACCGGTTCCAGCAGGACGTCGAGCGCTTTGCCACCAGCCACGTCGGCAAGCTCCACAAGGGCATGGACGGCTCGGAGGTGGTGCTTGCGGGGGTCATCTGCGAGTTCCGGGAGATCCAGACGCGCAGCGGCAAGGGGCCGATGTGCTTCTTCCAGCTCGAGGACCAGTACGGCCGCGTCGAGGTCATCGTGTTCCCCAAAACGTATCAGCGCGTCGACGAGGAGACCGGCCTCTCGTTGGCGGACGAGCTCGAGCGTGCCGCCGAGGAGCCAGTCCTCGCAAGCGGCAAGATCGAGGTCGAACGCTCCGACGAAGGCGACGTCAAGCGCTACAAGCTGCTGGCCGACTCAGTGCGTCTCGTCGCCGACGTTCGCAGCGAACGAACGCAGAGCGTGCTGCTCCGGCTTCGCGCGGACCAGCTGACCGACGATAAGGTGCTCGCGCTCAAGCAGCTCGTCAGCGACCACAGCGGTCCGTGCACGATGGAGCTGCAGGTCACGGTCGACGGCCGCTTCGCGTCGCGGATCGTCTTTGGCGACGAGTTCGGCGTGACCGCCGACGAGGCTCTGATGCTCGCGCTCGAGCGGATGTTCGGCCCCGACGCGGCCAAAATGCGATAAGGCAGCTGCCTCGCTCATGACCGACGCGCCGCGCCGCCGCCCCGGACGACCCAAAGACCCCGCGCGCCGCGCAGCCATGCTGCAGGCGGCGCGGATGGCATTTGCCGAGAATGGCTACGCCGGGGCGAGCTTGGCCTCCCTTGCGGAGCGAATCGGGCTGACGAAGGCCGCGGTGCTGCATCACTTCGCGAGCAAGGACGCCTTGTACAAGGAGGTGCTCGCGGTGACGCTGCAGTCGCTGATCGAGCCGGTCACGGCCGCGGCGTTGGGGCCCGGCAGCTACGTCGACCGTCTCGATCGCCTGACCGCCGCCATCGTCTCGGAGCTCAGCGAACACCCCGCTTCGGCCAAGCTGCTCATTCGGGAGATCCTCGGCCGCGGCCCGTTCATCGAAGGGGAGGGCGGCCAGGCGGTGCGGGCAGGGATCGGCGCCATTGCGTCGTTTTTCGATGCTGGCATGCGGGAGGGCGCCTTCATTCAGCAAGACGCGACGCAGCTGACCTGGTCCGTCATTGGCGTCCATTTGCTGTCGTTTGCGGCGAACGACGTCGACGCCCTGCAGCCCGTGCTGCCCGACGTCCACGGGCGGCGCGAAGCTGCGCTCCGGCACGTCCGCTCGATGACGCTGGCCTGACCCGCAGGCTCGGGGCGATTTTTTTTTCGTCCCGATGCAACACGGACGTCGTTTGTGACACTCACGCGGTGGCACATCCGAGGATGGCCGTTTGAACTAACAAGTAGGGCTTTGATGAAAACCAGTGGTTTGAAGATGGCGGGGCTCGTCCTCGCTGCAGTGGCATGTGGTTGTGGCGATGACGTCGCCGCGGACACGGACGGCGGAAGCGGCTCGAGTTCGGGTACGACGTCCGAAACCAGCACCTCCTCGACCTCCGGCAGCACGACGGCGACGTCGACCGCGTCGGGGACGACCAGCGCGACCGGGACGGACTCGTCGGGGTCCACGTCGATGGCGTCGACCGGAGCCGAATCCGACACCGACGGGACGAGCTCGTCCAGCGGAGGCGATGGCTCGAGCTCGGGCGGCAGCGAGTCGGGCTCGTCCTCGACCGGAGCCGCGGAGATCCTTTGCGATGATGGCACGCCCGCACCCGGAGAGTTCTGCTACGAGGCCGTGTTGATCTACATTCCCTCCGCGGAGGGCCGCGGCGTGGAGGTGCTCGACGTCGACGGCGATGACGACCTCGATATCGTGACGGGCTCGCTGGTGGTTCGTGCCGAGGCGGACGACTACGTCGTGACGAGTCCGCTCCCCGGCGGTACGTACATCGCGGCGGGCCTGCTCGACGACGACGCGATGGCGGACGTCGTGGGGCTCGACTCGGACGAGGTGCCGATCTACGAGGTCGACGCCGCAGGCCAGGCTTCGCTCTCCGTCAGCCTGCCGTTTGGTGGCTCCGTCGCGTACGCGGCGAAGGTCGGCCAGCTGCTCGGCGGCCCGGAGCTGGACATCGCGGTCGTGGGACTCAACGGGTCCTCGGTGAGCCTGTACGTGAACACGCCCGAGGGCCCCTCGCTCTTCACGGCGCTTGCCCCGGTCTCCCACGGGGGCTCCGGGGCGCGGCACGTCGAGATTGGCGACCTCGATGACGACGGCGTGTCCGACCTCATCGTCGCGCACGACGGGGCCGGCCTCTCGATCCTGCTGGGCACCGGCGCGACCTATACGGCCCCCCAGCAGATCGCCACGAGCGGCCTCTACACCACGATCTCGCTCAGCGACGTCAATGGTGACGACGTGCTCGACATCGTGGGGGCTTCACCCTCGGGGCAGTTCGCCGAGATCCAGTACGGCGACGGTGACGGCGGGATCGCCAGCGCCCAGATCGTGCCGCTACCCGTCGGGCCACGCGCGGTCGGCATCGGCGACTTCGACAACGACGGCCGTGCGGACCTGGTCGCGGTGAGCTACATCCCCGACGACGATGAGGCTCCGCAGCTGGCGATCCGCTTTGGCGAAGGCGAGCAGGGGTTCTCCGAGCCGCAGGTGCAGGCGTTCGGCACCTGGGCCGACGACATCGCGATCGCCGACATGAACGACGATGGCGTCGACGACGTCGTGGTGTTCGGGCAGGACATCGGCATCCTGCTCTCGACGCCGTAGTCGGCCCTCAATCCTGGCTCGCCGGGGGAAGCGTCTTCGGCGCTTTCTTCGGTGCCGGGTTCGTCCGGCGGAAGCCGACCATGAAGCGCGCCGCGACGACGTACGTGATGCAGCCGACGATGACACCGGCGCCGAGCGTAGAAGCGGCTGCGCAGAGAAACATCGCCGTGAGGCCGAGCCCGGCCATCGCGCCGTGGTCGTTCGCGGTCAGCTTTCCTTGGGGGACGGTCGGTCCCACGCGGGCGACCATGCCATCGACGATCTGCTTGGCGTCGGCCAGCGGCGCGCCGGTCTGTTCTCGGTACACCCGAATGGCCTCGTAGTAGTTGCCGGCGGCGACGAGCCGCTCGACCGGGCCGGTCGTTGCCGGGGCAACCGGGGGCGGCACGGCGAGCGCGCGGGGTGAGGCGGCGGCCAGGTGTGCTCGTACCGCCGCGACGTCGCCCGGGCGAGCGCGCGGATCGGATCGCGTCATGGCCGTGAGCACCTCGCGGATGCGGCCGGCCTTGACGACGGTGGAGAGGTCGAGGTCCAGGCCCGCCGTGGGGAGCTTTGCCGCGTCGGTGCCGGTCGCTGCCGCGGCGAGCGTTGCTCCAAGCCCGTACACGTCCGAGGCTGGCGTCGCCTCTCCGCGAAGCTGCTCGGGCGCCATATACCCAAAGGTGCCGACCACCGTGGATGCACGCGGGTCGTTGAGCACGTCGCGGACGCTGCCAAAGTCGACCAGCCACGCGGCGCCGTCGCTTTGCAGCACGACGTTGCCCGGCTTGAGGTCGCGGTGAATGACCGGGGGATTGAGCGAGTGCAGGTACTCCAGCGCGTCGAGCAGACCCTCAAGCAGGGCGAGAAGCTGGGCGTCGGTGAAGCGCTTGCCCGCATCGATGTGGGCCTGCAGCGTGCTGCCGACCGCCCGCTGCATCACCAAATAGAACGTGCCGCTGTCCTCGTCCCCGCCGTGCTCGACGTACTTGGGGATCGCGCGGTGGTCGAGGGAGCGCAGCACGGCGCACTCGCGCTCGAACAGCTCGAAGCGCTTCCACGCGTCGCTCCCGGCGAGCCGGAACACCTTCACGACGACGTCGGTCTGCGCGTCCTCGTCGCGGGCTGCGAACGTTTCGCCCTGGCCGCCTGCACCGAGCCGCGCGGTGAGGACGAACCGCGAAGGCAGACCCGGGATCGAGGGCAGAGCGTCGGACGCGTCGGGCACGATTCGTGAAGGTGCGTCAGGCTTTGGCGCGGGTCCGACGCTTGCGTCGGCCCTTCTTTTTGTCGGCATCGGGTGCGGGATCCGCCGGAACCGGCGCGGGCTCGCTGAAGAAGACCTTCAGCTCGTCCGCGATCGACAGCCGCAGCTCGTCCTCGAACTGGGTGGCGTCACGGCACACCCGGGCGATGTTCGCGACGTAGACCGCGAGCCCAACCAGCGTGAGCGAGGGAGCCTCAGGGTCGATGCGGGTGCCCAGCGCGAGCACGGGGATCCGCGGGTCGACGCCTTCGGTGACCAGCTCGGGGGCGGGCCGCTCCTGGATGAGCACGGCGAGCGGCCGATCTTGGTCGATGGCGTCGGCGATGGCGGGGACTTCCGCTCGCTGCAGCGCCTGCAGAACCCGACGCTGAAGCAGGTTCACCGGTGGCACCCACGAGGGGAGGTCGCCGCGCGCGTCCAGCTCCAGCGTGCGCAGGCTTGCCTCCGCCGCGCGCATGACGTCGCGGCCCCGCAGCTGTGCTTCTCCGAGCAGGTACCAGGCGTCGGCTTCGTCGGGGAACCAGGTCGTCAGCGCCTGCAGCTGCTCGGTCGCGCCCGACACGTCACCGAGGTCGAGCGTGAGCCGAGCCCATCGCATGACCAGCTGGAACGCCCGGGCCACGCGATCGCGTCGCTCCTCTTCGTCGAGCAGCTCGCCGTCGATGTCGAGCAGCAGGTATTCCGCCGCCTGCACGACCGCGATGTCGTCGTGCTCGAGGTCACCGTCGGTCGGTCCGCGGGCCGCGAGCTCGAGCGTTTTGATGACGACGCCGAGGTGCTCGGGCCGGGTGAGTTCTTCCACCCCGGCGGGCGCGCGCTTGTCGTCGCGGCTGAGCTGACACTCCGCGCTGAGCAGCCGAACGTCGACGGCTTCGAACGGGCTGAGGCGCTCCAGCTCGAGCGCGTCGTCGCAGAATCGCTGGGCCTTGACCGGGTCTTCCAGGTCGAAGAGGCAGACCTGCGCGGCGGCGACGTAAGGCTCGAGGTACTCGGGGTCGAGCTCGACCGCGCGCTCGTAGCACCGCAGCGCTTCGTTGGGGTCGCCTTCGGCCAGGGCGATCGCGCCCAGCAGCACGCTCGCGTCGGG
Organism: Myxococcota bacterium; assembly: GCA_039024335.1. Classification (GTDB taxonomy): domain Bacteria; phylum Myxococcota_A; class Polyangia; order Nannocystales; family Nannocystaceae; genus CAJXVA01. Next base: position 33,514 of record JBCCQM010000039.1, on the reverse strand, counting down.
GTCGTCGGGGCGGACCTCCTGCGCGTGCTCCACGGAGGTTCGGGCCGCAACCACGTCTCCACGGTCGAGCAGCGCCCATCCGCGGTCCAGGTGCGCGGCGTAGCGGCTGGACTCGCCGTATCCGCTGTCGAACTCTTCGACGTCCCGGCCGACCATCGGCTCTGATATATCATGCGCGACGGAAGCCGCAGGCCCGCCTGACCGTAGGGGAGGGTGTCCTCGTCTGCCTCGCCTTGCTCTCGAAAGCCCGTGGTGAACCTTCTCCGACGCGCCGCGCTGGCGGCCCTCCTGTTCGCACCCGGCCTCACGCAGGGATGCAAGCGCACCACGCCGCCAACGATGCCCTCCTTCTTGGGGGATGCGCGCACCTCCGAGGTCGATCCGGACGCGCTCGACCCCGCGCTGGCCGACGCGTGGTCGCGACTCCAGACCGTATGGGCCGACGCGCCTGCGTCCGAGGCGGTCCCGACCCTTGCCGACGAGATCCTCGCGCAGGACCCACCGCTGGCGCTCGCCCTCGAGGCGATGCACGCCAAGGCTGGCCATGCCTATTTGGTCGGCCAGGATCCTCGCGCGGCGCAGGTTGCCGTGGACGCGCTCGGGCAGCTCGTGCCAGCCGAGGAGCCGACCTCCATGGAGCAGTCGCTTCGAATGCTGCGCCTGCGGGCGTTGGCGCGGGGCGGTGACCCTCAGGTGGCGCTGTCCGAGCTCGATGACGCGAGCACGTTGTGGCGCAGCGGACTCCCGCTTCCCGAGGTCGCCGGCCTGCGGGCGGTGGCCTACGAGCGTGACGCTCAGTTCGCGCGCGCCGTGGCGGCGTTCGCCCAGTGGCGCGAGAGCCTGGCGGACGACTCGGCCGCAGCGGCGTACGTCGACACGCGCATCGCGGCGCTCGGCGGCTCGATGCCGGCCCAGGCGATGGCCGAAGAGGCGGCCACCTTGGAGCCGGGGCCGGCGCGTCGCTGCCTCGAGGCGCTCGGTCGCGTCGCCGAGCCCGACGAGGAAGACCTTGCATGGGTGCGCGCGTGCGCAGGTCCGCCGGTCCGCGTTGGCGTGCTGCTTCCGCGAACCGGCCGGCTCTCGGCCCTGGCCGACGTTCAGCTCGCCGCGGCATCCATTTCCGCCGCGACCCTGGCAGGCCAGAGCGCGCCCGTGCTGTGGCGCGATGCGGGCTCCTCCCCGAAAATGGCGGTGGCCGGTGCCCAGGCGCTGCTCGAAGACGGCGCGACCGTGCTCATCGGCCCGGTCGGGTCGGCAAACGTTCGGGCGGTGCAGGACGCCGTCGGGGCTCGCGCCCGCGTCATTGTGCCGGGTGAGTCGGTGGCCGGCGCTCAGGGGGTCGCCCCGAGCCTCGAAGCGCGGGCCGCCGGGCTCGTCCGACTGGCCCGGGAGCGCGGAGCCACCCAGCTGATGATCCTCGCGCCGCAGAACGGCTACGGCAAGCGAGCGCTCGCGGCCATCAAGACCGAGGTCGGGCCCAAGGCCGTCGACGACCTCGTCATCCAGACGTACCCGCCCGAGACGACCTCATTTTCCCCACTGATCACCCCGTTGTTCGGCGGCCTGCGGCCCGGTGGCGCCGTCATCGTCCCCGACCACGTCTCGCGCCTCGAAGCGGTGGTGCGCCAGCTGATCCGGCTGGACCGCGCGCCCTCCGAGTCCGCCAAAGCGGGCGTCATGGTGCTGAGCACCGCCGAAGGGGCCAGCGCCGAGGCCATGGTCGACGCCCGCAAGGTGTTCGCCAACGTCTGGATGGCGCCCGCCGCCTGGCGTTCGGACGCGTCCCGCACGTTCGAGCAGGCGTTCTTCGACGCGGAGGGCCGCCCGGCGGCCGACCAGGAGCTGCTGGTCTTTCGCGCGTTTCGCCACGCGCTCTCCCCCGCCGACGCGGCACCGCCCGCGGTGGTGTTTGCCCATGTAGGAGCTGACGGTGTCGTCCGAACGGCGCGGTAAATCCCGGGGTCGCGCGCGCCCCCGCGGCGGCAAGAAACAACGTCCCGCGCGCTACGCGGTGCCGGGGGAGCGGGCGGTGACCGAGCTGCTCGACGCGGCCGCCGATCGCATCGAAAAGCTGCTCGTCGATGAGCGGCGGGACTTCGACCTCGTCGAGCGCGCGGCCGCGATGGGCATCCCCATCGAGCGGGTCGACAAAGACGCATTGCAGCGCGAGGCCGGAGACGCTGACGCCCGCGGCATCGTGGCCCTGGCAGCTCCGCCCACGCTGCTGCCTCTGGATGCCTTGCTGGCGACGAAGGGGCCGCCCGCACCGCGCAGGGTGTTCGTGGCGCTCGACGGCGTGGTCGATCCACAAAACCTGGGCGCGATCCTGCGTTCCTGCGAGTTCTTCGGGGTGTCCGGCGTGTTTTGGCCGCGGGACCGCGCCGTCGGACTCACGGCCACGGTGGCCCGAGCCTCCGCCGGTGCCACCGAGCGGCTCGCGATGGCCGAGGTCACCAACCTCGCGCAAGCCCTGCGCACCTGTAAAGAAGCAGGGCTGTGGGTGGTGGGCACGGTCGTCGATGCGACCGACGACCTGGCCACGTTGTGTAATGATGACGCGGTCCCCGACGCCGTCGTGCTCGTGATGGGCAGCGAAGGGCAGGGCATCCGCCGCCTCACCGCCGAGCTGTGTGACTTCCGAGTCACGCTGGCGCGGCGTGGCGCGCTGGGTTCGCTCAACGTGGCCGCGGCCGCGGCTGCGAGCCTGGTGCTGTTGATGTCCGGCGACGTCCCCGACGCGGCCGACTGAGGCGCCGAGATTTCCGGTCGTTCTTCGGCGCATCGCATTGAACGTGGCCGCGCCGGCGGCGTAGAGTTGCGTCCCTTCCACGCCGTCACGGCGTTGTGAAGGCGGCGCGTTCGGATCTCGGGCCCATCGCGCTGTGTACGTGCCCGCAGATTCGACGCGCGCTCTCGCGTCCACCGATCGAACACCGACGACCCATGGCAGAAGTTCGCTCCGCTCTTGCCCAGTTTCTCAGCGCCGACGACGACGACGCGCGTGCTGCCCTCGCAGCCGCCGTCGAAGGAGTCGACCTCGCCAAGGCGAGGATCGAAGCCAAGAACCAGCCCGATGATGCCGAGGCGGTCGCGACCGTTCTGGGCGTGATGCTCACCGACGGCTCGTCGACGCCCGACGTGGTCGACGCGGCCAAGGCCGCCGCCCAGCGGGCGCCGCGGGATGCAAGCGGGAACGAGGCCGTGTTGTTGGCAGCGCAGGTGCTGTGGCGTCGCGCGGAGCAACCCCAGCTTGCCGAGCCCTACTTCCGCCGCGTGCGTCGCAGCGACCCCGCCCACCCCGGGGTGCTCTCCTTCTACCGGGAGCTGTTCGGCGACGACGCGAAGGCGACCCAGCTGATCCAGGTGCTCGTCCAAGCGCGCCGCGCCAGCAAGGACCCCGAGATCCGCTTCAACCTCGCCAGCGAGGTCGCCTCGATCGCCGAGGAGCGCTTGGGCAGCAACGACCGCGCCATCGAGATGTGGCGCTCGGTCATTCGCGAAGATGGTCACGACCCCCGCGCCTCCGAGGCCTTGATGCGGCTGTACCGGGACGGCGGCAAGTGGACCGCCCTCGTCGACCTGCTCAAGGACGAGATGGAGCGCCTGGGCTCGGGCGACGATGTCAAGGAGCAGCGTATCGAGAAGCTGCTCGAGATCGCCGCGCTGTACCGCGACAAGCTGCGCCTCGACACCATGGCGCTGGCGACCCTGCAGCGCATTCTCGAGGTCGATCCGGGGCACGAAGAGAGCCTCGAAGCCCTCGCGGAGACCTACGCCAAGGCGGGGCGACACGCGGACCTGCTCGGGGTCTACGAAAAGCGCATCCAAGCCGCGCACACGGCCGGCGAGACCGAGCATGAGTGCGAGCTGCTGCGCAAGGTTGCCACGATTTGGGTCGAGCAGCTGGGCAACCCGCAGCGCGCCCTCGAGCCGCTGCGCCGGGTGTTGGACCTCTCACCCAAGGACAAGCCCGCGCGCGCGCTGCTGGCCCGCATTCACGAGGAGCGTCGTGACTTCCGGGCCCTGATCGCGCTGCGCCGCGAAGAACTCGAAGAACTCGAGGGCGAAGAGGCGCTCGCGGCCCGCATCGACCTCGCGCGCCTGGCCGAGGACCGTCTGGGCGATCGCCGAGAAGCGATCGAGGCGTGGAACGACGTGCTCACGCACCACGGCGACGTGGACCGGGCCCTCGCGGCGCTGGCCCGCCTGTACGAGCGAGAGAGCCGCTGGGCGCACGCCGCCGAAATCCTGCACCGCAAGCTGCGGACCTGCGACCGCGACCAGGCGATCGCGCTGCTGCAGCACCTCGGTGGCCTTTACGGCGACCGCCTGCAGAACCGTACGAGTGCCGTGCGGGTGTGGACCGAGGTCCTGCGCCTGTGCCCTGGACACGACAAGGCCACCCGTCGACTGCGCGACGCCTTCGTCGCGGACCGGCGCTGGGACGACCTGGTCGCGCTGTACGAAGGACAGTCGCGTCTACAGGACGTGGTCGAGGTGCTTCATAGCGCTGCCGACCGCATCGCCGACGTCGAAGAGCGCGTGTCGCTGTACCGCCGCGTCGCGGGCCTGTGCAACGATCGCCTCGGTCAGCCCGAACGCGCCCTCAAGGCGCTCGAGCGCACGCTTGCGATCCAGCCCGACAACCTCGACGTGGCTCGCGAGCTGCTCCCGATCTACCGCGAACAGTCCAACTGGGCCCGCCTGATGAGCACCTACGAGGTGCTGCTCGGCGCCGCCGAGTCCGACGACGAGCGGCTCGAGCTGCTCGCCTCGATGCGCGAGGTGGCCGAGAACCGGCTGCACTCGCATGCCCTCACCCTGCAGCTGGCCTCCAAGGCGTATCACCTGCGGCCTACCGACGAGGGCCTGCGGGAGCAGCTGGAGCACGCGGCCGAGCGCGCCGACGGCTGGGATGAACTCACCTCGACCTTCGAGGCGCGCATCGACGCCGACGGCGTGGCGGACGAAGAGCGGCTGGTGCTGCTCGAGAAGCTTGCGATCATCGCCCGCGACCGACTCTTCAAGCCCGACGACGCGCAGCGGTACTACCGGCGCATCATCACCCTGCAGCCCAGCAACGCCGAGGCCATGGCGGCGCTCGAGGACATCTACTCCTCGACGCGGCGCTGGGACGACCTCTCGGAGGTCTATCGCAAGCGGCTGGAGGTCACCGACGATGTCGCGGCTCGCTTGGCGACGCTTCGCGGTCTGGCCAAGCTTCAGGAGGAGCAGCTGGGCGACCTCGAAGCGGCGGCCGAAAGCTACCGGACGATCCTGACGCTGGCTGAAAACGACGCGGTCTCGCTGGACTCGCTCTCTCGGATCTACCGCAACCGTGGGCACTGGGCCGACCTGGCCGCCGTGCTCGAGCGCAAGCTGAACCTGTCTTCATCGGATACGTCTCGCATTCCGCTGATGTTCGAGCTGGCGCAGGTCCACGCGACCCGCCTACAGGACAGCGACAGCGCGGTCTCCGGCTTCTTGTCGGTGCTCGAGCTCGAGCCGACGCACCGCGCCACGGTGGAGGCGCTCGAAGAGCTTCGGCAGGCCGACCCGGCGACGTCGCTGCCCGTCATGCGAGGCCTCCTTTCGTACTACAAGCGGACCGAAGACCGTCCCAAGGAAGCCGAGGCGATGGAGGTCATCGTCGCGGCCGAGGCGGACGAGGCCGAGAAGTTCTCGCAGCTGACGCACCTCGCGGGCATCTACGAGAAGATGGAGGAGCGCCGTGAAGATGCGCTGCGCATTCGCGACCAGCTCTTCCGCGCCGACCCCAGCCAGTGGGAGGCACGTTCGGTGCTCACCCGCCTCGGCGGAGAACTCGGTCGCATGCAGGACGTCTCGGACGCCTACGAGGCTGCGATCGCGGGCGTGGGCGCCGAGGCAGAGGCCGCCGAAGCCGAGGGCCGCACGCTTCCCCGCGAGCGCGCCAACCTTCGCCGCGACCTGCTGCTCGAGCACGCGGTCATTCTCCGCGACCAGCTCGGAGAGCCGGCGCGAGCCGAGCACGCGTACGGCGTGGTGCTCGGGCATGACGAGACCCACCAGGGGGCCTACGAAGCGCTCGAGGCCCTGCTGCGTCAGCGCGATGCCAACGAAGACCTGGTCGCCCTGTACCGGCGCCGCGTCGACGTGACGTTCAACCAGCGCGAGCAAAAGGAGCTGCTCTCGCGGATCATCGAAATCTCGCGCAACGTGCTGGGCGACCGCCGCACCGCGGTGAGCACCGCAGAGGAGCTTCTCGACCTGATCCCCGACGACCTGGGGACGATCGGTCTGCTCGCGGAGATGTACGCCGAGGGCACCGAGACCGACGACTACTTCAAGCTCGAAGAGACCCTCGGCCGCCAGGCGGAGCTGGTCGAGGACGAGGCGCAGGCGCGTCGGCTTCGCGTTCGCCAGGCGTCGCTGCGCATGCAGTACCTCGGCGATGCGTTCGGCGCGGTCGACCTGCTTGGCCAGGTGCTGGGCGAAGACCCTGACGACGAAGAGGCCCGACGTCTGCTCGAAGAGCTGCTCGCAATCAGCGAGGTCCAGCTCCAGGCGTGTGCGCTGCTCGAGCCGCTCTACGAGCGGGCAGGGGACCATTTGGGTCGCATCCGCATCGCGCAGGTCCGTCGTGAGCAGGCCGAGTCGATGGGCGCCTCGGACGACGCCATCGGCTATCTCAACCAGGTCGCACGGATCTACGAGTCCGACATGGGCGACCCCAGCACCGCGTGGTCGTTCGTGCGCGAGGGGTACCTGATGGACCCGACGCGCTTCGACACGCGCCAGGAGGTCGAGCGCCTCGGACTTGGGCTGGGCCTGTTCGGCGAGCTGTCCGAGGTGTGGACGCAGGCGCTCGCGCACGAGCGCGTCGTCGACCGTGCGCTGCGCGTCGACCTCACCACCCGTCAGGCGCGCCTGCTCGACGAGCACCTTCGCGACCAGGAAGGCGCGCGGTCGGCCTACACCAACCTGCTCGCGCTCGATCCCCCCGACGCGACGCTCGCCCACGAGGCGGTCTCCAAGCTGTGCCGCCTGCATCTCGAAGCCGGGGATGGCGTTGCGCTGGTCGAGGCGAAGCGAGCGCTGCTGCGCTTCGTCGATGCGCACGCCGAACAGGTGAACCTGCGCCTGGAGATCGCGGGCATTCAGCTCGAGCTTCGCGACCGCGTCGGCGCTGCGCTGACGTTCTCCGAGGTGCTCGACCGGCAGCCCGCGAACGCCGACGCGCTCGACGCCCTCGAGCGGCTCTTCACGGAAGAGGAGGAGTGGGCGCGCCTGGTCGAGGTGCTGCAGCACCGCATCGGCGTCACCACGGAGGTGCGCGCGCGCGCGGCTCTTTGGCGGCAGCTCGGTGAGGTCCAGCGCGACCGCATCGACGAGCCGCACCGCGCCATCGAGTCGTTCCAGTCGGTCCTCGACCTCAAGGTCGGTCGCGACGAGACGACCTACGCGCTGCAGTCGCTGACGACGCTGCACGAGACGCTCGAGCACTGGCCCGACGTCGAAGAGTCGCTGCGCCGTCTCACGACGATTGCCGAGAGCGAGGAGATTCGGGTGGCGCTGCTGACCCGGACCGCCATCGTGGTCGGCAAGAAGCTCGGTCGCGGGACCGATGCGCTCGACCTGCTCAAGCGCGTCTTGGACCTGGCGCCGACCGACGCCCGCGCGCGAAGCGAGGTGGGTGCGTACCTCGAAGACGACGGGACCCGAGAGCGGGCCATTCGCATCCTCACGCCGCTGTACGAGGCCGAGCAGAACTGGCCCGCGCTGGTGGAGCTCGAGGAGCTGCAGGCGCGCAAGCAGCCCTCGGGACGCCGCCGCCTGCAGGCTCTGCTCAAGGTCGCCCAGACCCAAGAGGAGAAGCTCGCCGACTCGAACAAGGCGTTCAGCGTGCTGTGTGAGGCGATGGTCGAAGCCGCCGACCAGCCCGAGCTGGAGACGATCGTCGAAAAGGTCGAGCGTTTGGGTTCGGAGCCCGAGCGCGCCGAGTCGCTGTTGTCCGCGTACAACGCCACCGTCGACCACATCCTGGACTCGGGCCTGCAGATGCGGGTGCTTCGAAGCCAGGGCCAGGTGGCGCTGGAGCGGCTCGGGCAGCTCGACGTGGCGCGCCGCTCGTACGAGCGCGTGCTGGACATCTCCCCCGACGCGTCGGATGCCGCGGACGCGCTGGAGCAGATCTATCTGCGCCAAGACGACTTCGAACCACTGGCCAACCTGCTGGTCTCCCGCGCCGACCGGGCGTCCGAGGCCGAGCAGCGCGACGTCGCGCTGACCCGCGCGGCGGAAATTCAGCGCGACCAGCTCTCGCAGCCCGAGGAGGCCATCCGCCTCTACGAGCGTCTCTCCGCGGACGCGCTGGGTTCGCCCGAGATCCAAGACGTGCTCGAGCCGCTCTACGAGCAGACCGAGCGCTGGCGCGAGCTGGCCCAGCACCTCAACCGCAAGCTGTCCCGACAAAACGGCAGCGGTGCCGTCGAGACGCACCTGCGGCTGGGGCGGCTGTATGGGCAGCGGCTCGAGGATCCCGAGACGGGCATCCATCACCTCTCCGCCGCGCTCAAGCTCGACCCCGACCAAGCGGTCGCAACCGAGGAACTCGATCGCTACCTCGAGGATCCCGCAATGCGCTTGCGCGTCGCGGAGATGCTCGAGCCGGTCTTTGCGGCCGTGGCCGACTGGAACCGCCTGATCCAGATCCAGGAGATTCGCCTCGAAGAGGCGGAGGATGAGTCCAGCCGGATGCGCATCCTCATGCGTATCGCCCAGATCGAGGAGGAGCAGCTCGAGGACCTCGAGCGGGCGATGGCAAGCTACGAGCGGCTGTTCAAAGAGCAGCCGACCTCGCGGCGCGTCCGGGACCAGCTCTCGCGACTCTCCGGCGTGCTCGGCGAGACCGAGCGCTACGCCACGCTGCTCACCGAGTACGTGCAGGGCGAGGGCGCCGGGGACGACGGCGACGAGATGCTCGCGGTCGTACGCGAGGCCGCCGACCTGTGGGCGGGCATGCTTCGGCAGCCCGACAAGGCCGTGCCGCTGCTGCAGCGAATCAGGGACGCCAACCCCGAAGACCGGCAGATCTTCAGCGCGTTGGAGTCGACGCTGACCCAAGCCGAGATGTGGCGCGGGCTGTCGGCGCTGTACTGGAGCGAGGTCGACGGCGCGCTCGAAGAGGACCGGCAGATCGAGGTCCTGCGCAAGCTCGCGACGCTCGCCCAGGAAATGCTCGAGGACGCCGACGAGGCCGCCAAGGCGTACCGCCGGATGCTCGATGTCCGACCGTCGTACGACCTGGCCCGCTCGCGCTTGGAGCAGATCTACGCCGACAACGATCGCCACGCCGACCTGCTCGACCTGCTTCGAGAGCGGCTCGATCGAACGGAAGACCCCGAGGGGCGGGCCGAGGTGGGCCTGCGCATCGCGGCGATCCAAGACGGCGCGCTCGAGGAGCCCGACGGCGCCGTCGACACGATCGAGAGCGTGCTCGCCGACGTGCCCAACGACCCGGCCGCGGTCCAGCTGCTCGAGCAGGTGGCCCAGCGCCGTCGCGACCTGCGGGCGCGGATCCTCGACATCCTGCGCCCGATCTACGAGAGCGCGGGCAACGTGCGCCGCATGGTTGAAGTCGACGAGTGGCGCCTGGCGCAGTCCGAAGACCCCGTCACGCGGCACGAGCTGTACCGCGGCATGGCGGACCTGCTCGCGCGTTCGCCCGACACCACCGAGGCTGCGTTCCGCACGCTGTGTCGGGCGCTGGCCGAGCCGGGGCCGGAGGACGCGCTGCAGGACCTCGACCGCGAGGTGGAGCGCATGGCCGAGACGCTCGACCTGCGCGGGGCGCTGGCCGAGGCGTTGGTCTCGGCTGCGGACGCCGAAAAGCTGCAGTCCGACGAGGACCGCCGCCTTGCGCTGATGGTGCGCGGCGCGACGCTGCTCGGGGAGCACGGCGCGGTCGAGCGCGCGGTGGAGACCTTGCGCGCGGCCCTCGCGCTGCGGGACGACCACGCCGAGGCGCTTGCGCGGCTCGACGAGGCGTTGACGGCTCTGGGCTATCACGAGGAACTCGCCGGGGTGCTCGGCAAGCGCGCCGAGGTGGCCGAAGACGACAGCGAGCGCCTCGAGCTGCTGCGTCGGCTCGCGCGGCTGTACGAGGAGGTCCTCGTGCGCCCCGAGGAGGCGGAGCGAGCCTGGAAGGACCTGCTCGACGTGGAGCCGGGCGACAAGGAAGCGCTCTCGCGGCTCAGCCGGGTCTACGAGGCCAGCGGATCGACGTCCGAGCTCATCTCGGTGCTCGAGCGACAGGTCGACTCCAGCCACGATGAGCAGGAGCGTCGCGACCTTCGCATGCAGCTGGCCAACCTTCAGCGGGAGACGGTGAAGGACCGCGCCGCGGAGATCGACGTGCTGCGGGCGCTGCTCGCCGACGCGCCGAGCGACGACGACGCGATGGCTGCGCTGGCGCGGGCGCTGGTGGCCGAGGAGCGGCACGCGGAGGCGGCCGACGTCATCGCCGAGCGCGCCACGCTCACGCAGAACGAAGAGCGGCGGGCCTCGCTCGTGCTCGAAGCGGCGCGGCTGTTTGCCGGTCCGCTCGACGACGTGCCGGGTGCGCTCGAGCGCTATGAGCAGGTGTTGGCCATCGCGCCCGCGCAGGACGGGGCGCTCACCGACCTGGTCGAGCTGGCGCAGAAGCCGGACAGCTTCGAGGCAGCGGGCCCCTTGGTGATGGAGCCGCTGGAGGCGGCCGGACGCGTGGCGGAGCTCGCCGACGTCCTCGCTGCGCGGGCCAAGTTGAGCCAGGACCCCGAAGACCAGGCCGAGACGCTCGAGCGCCTGGCGCGGGTCCGGGTGGAGCGTCTCGACGACCTGCCCGGCGCCCTGCAGGCCTACAACGCGCTGCTCGACGTCACGAACGAGGACAACCTCGCCGCCGTGCTCGACCAGGGCGGACGCCTCGCCGTGCAGCTGGGGCAGGGTGCGGAGCACCTCGACCTGCTCGCCGCGCGGGTCGGCAACGAAGACCTCGACGGGGATGCGCGTGTCGCCACGGGCATGTTCGCGGCCAACCTGGCCGAAGAGGTCCTCGGAGAGCCGCAGCGCGCGCTGGCCATTCTCTCGCCGCTGGTGTCGTCCGGTCTCGCGACCCTCGACGTCTGCCTGCGGGTCGAGCGACTCGGCGTGGCTGCCGGCGACGCTGCTGCCGTCGAGGCCGCGCTCGTCGAAGGGACGCGTCTGGCCGATGACCCGAGCGAGCAGTCTGCGCTGTTCGTTCGGCTCGGTGAGGTGCGACGCGAGACGGGCAACGCGGACGGGGCGCTCGACGCCTACCGCGAGGCGTTCGATCAGAGCGGCTCCACGTCCGCGGTTGCGGGCATGGAAGCGCTGCTGGAGGCCGCAGGTTCGGATGCACCCACGTCGCTGCTCGACGCGCTCGAGGGCGCGTATCAAGCCGCGGGAGACCGCGCCGGACAGGCCCGCGTCACGGCGATTCGGCTTCAAACCGCCGTCGACGGCGACCGTCCACAGCTGCTCGAGCAGCTGGGCACCCTTCGCGAGGAGGGCGGCGGCACGCCGGAGGAGGCGCTCGAGGCCTGGGGCGAGCTGCTTCGCTACGACCCCGACTCGGCGTCGGTGCTCGATCGGATCGGCAGCCTCTGTTCGGGCAACCCCGATCTCGTCCGGCGCGCGGTGGAGCTGATGCTCGCGGCCGTGTCGGCCTCGTCCGAGCAGGGGCACGTGCCGGTGGCCGTGTGCCTGCGGGCTGCGAGCCTTCAGCTCTCCGAGCTGCGCGACCCGGCCGCGGCCATGCAGACGGTCTCGGTGGTGCTCGACGAGCAGCCCGACATGCCCGAAGCGCTCGAGCTGCAGATCGCCTCGTCGCGTGCGGCTGGCGATGCGCAGGTGCTTCACGACGCGTTGCGGCGCAGCGCAGCGCTGCAGGGCGACCCCACCAAGGCGGTCGAGCTGTGGAACGAGGCTGCGACCGTGGCCGAATCTGCGCTGGTGCAGCCTGAGCTTGCGATCGATGACCTCGAGCAGCTGCTCGCGGTCGACGAGAACGACGCGCGGGCCTGGCAGAAGCTGCTTTCGCTGCTCGCCGCGGCGAGTGACTACGAGAAGCTTGCCGAGGCGCTCGGACGCAGAGGGGGCATCACCGCCGATGCCGAGGAGCGGCGCGAGGTTCGCTATCGCCACGCCAACCTGCTGGTCGACAAGCTCGACCGGCCCGACGACGCGATCGCCGTCTACCAGGACATGCTGTACGACCAGCCCGACGACCACGGCGCCGTGGCCGAGCTCGAGGTGCTTCTGCGGCGCTTCGAGCGGTGGGAAGACGTGCGGGACGTGCTCGAGCGAAAGCTCGAGATGGCCGATGGGGAGGCTCGCATCGCGGTCCTCGAAGACCTCGCGCAGGTCGCCGAGCACCGCCTCGAGGACGCCTCGGATGCGGTCGAGCGCTACCAGCAGGTGCTCTCGGAGAGCCCTGGCTACGCGCCGGCCGAGCAGGCGCTCGAGCGGCTGCTCACCGCCGAGGAGCGGTGGGTCGAGCTGAGCGAAGCGCTCGAGACTCGGATGCATCGGCATCGGGATGAGGGCGACGTCGATGCGTATCGTTCGGCGACCAGCCGCCTCGCGACGCTGCTCGCCGAGGAGCTGGGCCACCCCGAGCGGGCCAAGGACCTGCTCGACGACCTTCTCGAACAGGACCCCAGCTACGTGCCGGCGCTGATCGGCAAGGCTGCAGTCTATGAGGCGATGGGCGAAGAGGGCGCGATGCAGCTGACGCTCAACCGCGCCGCGGAGCTCGACCCGCAAGGGGCCGAGGGGGCGATGCTGCACCTGCGGCTCGCCTCGCTCGAGAAGAACGCGGAGGGACGCCAGGCGCACCTCGAAAAGGCGCTGCAGCTCGACCCAGCCAACGTCGACGCCGGCCGGGCGCTCATCGAGCTGTACCGCGATCAGGAAAACTGGGACCGCCTCGCGTACGGCCTCGAGATGGTCGCGGGCCGCACCGACGACCCCGAGGTTCGACGGACGCTCATCCTGGAGCGTGTCGACCTGATGCTGCATCAGCTCGACGACGCCGAAGGCGCGCTGCGGGTGCTGCACGGCCTCTACAAGGAGGTTCAGGACGACGTGCAGATCAATCGGCGCATCGCCGACGCGTTGTTCTCGGCCGAGCGCTTCGACGACGCGAAGAACATGTACGGCTGGCTGGTCGAGGTGGGGCGTCGCGCCAAGCGAAACAAGGCGCTCGCCCACGACCTCACCCGGCTGGCACGCATCGCGCTCGCCGGATCCGAGGAGGACGGCGCGAAGGACAAGTTGATGGAGGCCTATCGCATCGACACCACCAACGTGGAAACGCTGATGGTGCTCGGCAAGGTGTACGAGGACGACGCCTCGTGGCGCGATGCGCTGAAGATCTACCGCACGATGCTGCTGCAGAACGCCGACCAGTCGGGCCTGCTGCGGCGCGGGGACATCTACATCAACCTCGCCCGGGCCCACGTCGCGCTCGAGGAGAAGCCCAAGGCCCGCGCCATGCTGCGGCGCGGCATTGAAGAGGACGGCGAGCACCCCGAGCTCGGCGGTCACCTCGCGGCGCTCGAAGACTAGAGCGCTCTCGCCGCCGCGGCGACGAGAAAGACCCCTGGCGAGCGTGGCTCGCGAGGGGTCTTGTCGTTGTGGGCTGGGGGCGGAACGAGGGCGCCGCGCGGGCGGCTCAGCTCTGGTAGCTCTCGGGCTGCAGCTCGAAGCGCTCCAGCCAGCGCTGGATCTGGTAGGGGTCGCGGCCCATGGCGCTGGCGATGCCGTCGGTGTCGCCGTGGAACTTGGCGAGGTGCCGCACGAGGTCGGCGCGGATGCGGCGGACTTCGTCGGGGCTCTGCGGCAGGCCGTCGTCTTGCTCGAGAATCTCCGCAAGCGCGTCCGCGGTGATCGTGCCGTCGCCGCTGGCGAGCAGGCTGGCGGTGGTGATCGTCTGCGTCAGCTGCCGAACGTTGAACGGCCAGGCGCGCCCGAGGATGCGGCGGAAGGCGTTCGACGTGAGGCGGGTGGGGCGGCCGTCTCGCTGCATCTGCCGGACGAAGGTGCGGCACAGCAGGCCGAGGTCTTCGCGGCGCGCCCGAACGGGCGGAAGCTCGGCGACGAAGCCGGCGAGGCGTGAGTAGAGGTCGGGCCGGAAGTCGCCCGCCTCGACGCGCTGGCCGAGGTCCTGAAGCGTGCTGGCAACGAGCCGGACGTCGACGGGGCTTCGGCCCTGGGACGAGGCGCCACCCTCAGTCAGGGCCGAGAGCAGCTTCGACTGCACGGGCGCCGAGAGCTCACCGAGCTCGTCGAGCATGAGCGTGCCGCCGTTGGCTTGGTCGAACAGGCCGGGGCGATCGCCATCGCCAAAGAGCAACGCCTCGACGCGGTTCTCGGACATTGCGGCGAGGTTCGCCACGACGAAAGGACCCGGCCGCCCGCTGACGCGGTGAATGGCCCGCGCGAGGTACTCCTTGCCGGTGCCGGTCTCCCCGCGCATCAAAATCGGCAGGGTGCTCGGCGCCAGCCGCTTGAGCGTCCGGTGAATTTGGTGAAGGTGCGGGCTGCACGTACCCACGGGGTCGAACTCGTTCGACTTGGGCATGGAGAGCGAGCCACGGATGGCGCGCACCGTCCAAAAGGAGCGGCCGACCTCGAAGACGTCGCCGGGGCGAAGCTTCACCGACCCGGAGATGCGCTCGCCGTTGACGAGGGTGCCGTTGCGGCTGCCGAGGTCGCGCAGGCTGAACCCGAGCCCGCGCGCGCGGGGCGAGACCTCGAGCTCGGCGTGTTCACCACTGACCCAGCCGAAGGGAATCCCGACCTCTTTGGTCGCGCCATCATCGAAGTACCGAAGCTCCTCGGAGTCGTCGTCGCGGCGGAATTTGACCCGCTGGTCGACGTCGAGCGAGAAGACGCGCGCCGCGTGGGCGAAGTTGTCTTCGGGGGAGCCGATGGAAATCAGCCATGCCCGCTGGGCACCATTGCCGTCCTGAGACTCGTCCTCGACGAGGGTGTCGTTCTTCGGATCCGTCATGGCAGCCCTCGCCATGCTACGGACCTTTGGGGACTCTGGTCAACGGAACTCGGGGGTCTGCGGCCCCCGCCCACCTCTCGTCCCGACGCGGGCCGCCGACGGTCGGCGGGCCGTGGGCGGTCACGCGCAGCGCACTACGACGGCGGCGCAGCGCACTCTTCGTCGACGGTGTTGTTGCAGTTGTCGTCGAGCCCGTTGCAGATCTCCGCGCCGGGCTGAACGTCTTGCACGCAGCGGACCGTGCCCTGCACGCACTTGTTCGTGCCGGCGTTGCAGACCCCTGCTTTGCCAGTGGTGCACGCGAGGCGATCTTCGGGCACCGCGTCCTCGTCGATCTCGCCGTCGCAGTCGTCATCGAGGCCGTTGCAGGTCTCGGCGGTGGGCTTGACGATCGGCGCGTCGCAGGTGCTCTGGGTGCCGTCTTCGGAGCACCGCCAGCGTCCCTGCGTGCGGCACACGCCCTGGGCGCCCTGAAGGAAGCACAGCGCGCCCTCGCGCTCGAAGCCGTTGTCGACGATGCCGTCGCAGTCGTCATCGACGTTGTTGCAGAGGTCCTGCGTGGGGACCACCTCGCCGGTGCAGGTGCCCCAGACCCCGTTCTCGCAGGTTCGCTGGCCCAGGCGACACGCACCGCGACCGGCCGTCTCTTCGGGCCCGGTGTAGCAGTCTTCGGAGACTCCGCTGTAGCAGCTTGGGCCTGCGTCGAGCTCGTCGCGTCGCCGCTGCTTCTCCAGCATTTGATCCGACGTCGCGCAGGCGCCCCCAATGAAGCCCGCCAGGATCCCGCCGACGACCGACAGCGAGAGCAGACCGGGGATCCGGCGGGTGGAGGTCGGCTGCGAAGGGGCGGCAGGCGGGCGTGCGGCCATGGCGGGACGATACACCGCCTGATATGTTGCGCGCACTCCGTGACCGCTCTGGGCAAGGTCTATCTGGGCGTCTCCCTCACGCTGGTCGTGCTCGGCGTGCTGTGGGCCAGCACGACGCTGCAGTCGAACTCGGCCTGGGTGGAAGTCGTTGTTTCAGTGCCGCGCGCCAACCTGCTGGCACCGCTGAAGAACGTCCGCTACCACGTCAACCTGGCGGGCCTCATGGCGGGCTGGCTCGTGGCCGCGTCGCTGATCGCCTTCGCGGCCATTCGAGCGCCGTTCCGCATCCGCGTCGTCGCGCGGACCCGGCGTCGAATCAAGGAACTCGAGCGCGAAGTGCTCGACCTGCGCCGTCTGCCGCTTCGCCAGCAAGAGGAAGACGAGCTTCTCGCCGCCGAGGCGCAGCTCGAAGACGGCACGCGCAAAGTCATGACCGAGACCTTCGCCCGCGAAGACGTGCAGGCCGCTCGGCGTGACCGCGCCGACGGAGGCCCGCGTTGAGCTACGTCGTTGTGGCGCTGCTGTGCCTGCTCGCGGGCTTTGGCGCGGGCTGGTGGTACGTCGCACCGCGCAAGCAGGTGGTCGAGGCGCTCGCCCGGCGCTCTCGGGTCCTGTACGAGCTCGCCGAGGGAGACCTCGAGAACGTGGCGGGCGAGCTCGAAGCGCTCGCGGAGGCCGAGCCGGCCGACAGCACCGCGTTCTTGGCCCTCGCCGCGCTCGATCGCCGGCGTGGTCGGGTGGAGCGCGCCAAGGCGATTCACCGCACGGTGTTGGCCTCGGCCGACCTTCCCGCGGACCAGCGCGTCGCGGCGCTGGTGGGCCTCGGGCGCGATCTTCTCGCGCAAGGCAGTGAGCGCGCGGCGGTGGGCGCCTTGATGCGGGCCGCGTCGCTCGCGCGGGCGTCGGTGGCCACGCTCGAGTCGCTCGCCCACGCCCTGGAGCAGGCAGGCGCGTGGGAGTACGCGGCCGCGACGTGGGAACGGCACGAGAAGCAGGTCGAAGGCCGTCGACGCCGCGAGAGTCGGATCCGCCGCGGCCACGCGCTTGCGGGTCAAGCCGCAATCGCGCTGAGTGAAGACGACGTCCGCAAGGCCAAGCGTCTCGCGGATCGTGGCACCGAACTCGCACCCGACAGCGGGCACGTGTGGACGACCGCGGCCCGCGTGGAGTCCGCGGGGACCGATGCTTCGGCTGCGCTTGCCGCGTGGCAGCGCGCGTGGGAGCTGGCACCCGCCGGCGCTGCGGTGATCGTGCCCGAGGCGTGGCGCTGGGCCACGGACCAGGGCAGGGTCGCCGACCTCGTCGAGCGCATGCTGACGACGCTTCGGACCGTGCAGTCTCCGCCGCTCATCGTGGCGCTGGCCGACCGCGTCGCGCGACAGCACCCCGATCAAGCCGCCGCGGCGCTGGAGCGGGCGGCCGAGCATTCCGCGGCCGCCTCGCTGGCGCTCGTCCGATTGCGGCTGGCGCGGGGGCAGCGGGACCTCGCCCGCGAGGCGGCGCTCAAGGAGCTTCCGGCGACGACGCTGCGCTGCGGTCGGTGCGGCGTGGGCATGCCGCGCTTCCGGTTCCGCTGCGACAGCTGCGGCGGCTGGGATGTCGCCACCGATCAGGGCCTGGCCGCGCCCGAGCCCGGCATGAAGCTCGGACGCGACGTCGACCGTGACGTCGCCGGTCGCCCGCTGCGTGGCTGAGTCCGGGCTCGAAGCATGGCGGTAGCCGGAGCAGTCGACGGAGGCGCTCAGATGTGCGATCCCCAGGGGGAGGCCCGCGCTGCGGGTCTTCGGCCCCCTCGATGAGCGACGAGAAAAGCCCCGACGCCGCCCGCACCGGCGTGCGGCGTCGTCAAGACACGCTGTGGCAAACGCTCCGCCGCTTTGGCCGGCTGTGGGGCTTCCTCGGTTTCTTGGTGTTCGTGGTGCTGCTCTTCCGCGGCATCGTTCTGCCGTTCATCTTCGGCGTCCTGATCGCCTACCTGCTTTCCCCCACGGTCGCGCGGCTGCAGCCGAAGATCGGGCGCGTGCTGGCCGTCGTCTCCTGCTACGTCGTGATTCTCGGCGCGCTCGGGGCCTTCTTCGGCTTCTTGCTGCCGGCGGTGGCCAAGGACTTCGCCAAGCTGCGGGACACCGCGCCCAGGGCCGTCGAGACGTTCAACGACGAGTACCTGCCTCGCGCGCAGACGTGGGTCGACGAGCAGTTCGGCGACTTCCTCGCGGGCGAGTCCAAGCCCGAGCCTGTGGGGCCCGACGCGAACAGCGAGCTGATCGTGCGACCGCTCGGGGACGGCACTTTCGCCATCGACCTCGAGAACGTGCAGCTTGCGGCGGAGCAGCGCGAAGACGGGACCTGGGTGCTCGGCCCGCCGCAGCCGGTCGAAGAGCGAACCGATGCGGACCTGGCCTCGGCGCTGCGCCGCTTCCTCACCGCGCAGACGAAGAAGCTCGGCACGGTCATCGGCCCGGCGTTGGGTGCGATCGTCGGTGGCGTCACCGACTTCCTGACGAACTTCGTCATCACCTTCATGATCGCGGGCTTCCTGCTCGTGGACCTGGGGCGGGTCAACACGTTCATTCGCGGCCTCGTGCCGTACGAGTACCGCGGCGACTTCGAAGAGCTGTGGGCCAGCATGGACCGCGGCCTCGGTGGGGTGGTGCGAGGCCAGCTGTTGATCTGCCTGGTCAACGGCGTGCTCACCTTCATCGGCATGGTGCTCTTCGGCGTGAAGTACAGCTTCTTGCTGGCCGTGCTCGCGGGGGCGCTGAGCCTGATCCCGATCTTCGGCACGATCATCTCTTCGGTCCCGATCATCGTCATCGCGCTGGTCAGCTCGGGCGAGGGCCTTTCGTTCGGCCCCGCGTTGGCCATGCTGGCGTGGATTTCGGGCATCCACCTGCTCGAGGCGAACGTTCTCAACCCCAAGATCATCGGGGACTCGGCCCACATCCACCCGGTCATCGTGATCTTCGCGCTGCTGGCCGGTGAGAGCGTGTTCGGCCTCGTCGGCGCGCTGCTGGCGATTCCCACCACCAGCCTGATTCAGGCGTTCTACGTGTTCATGCGTCGGCGCAGCACGGTGTTCGCCAAGGACGAAAACCCGGCCTGAGCATCCGCCATGGCAGCCAAGACTCCCACCCGGCCGCCGTCGGGCAAGAACACGCTGTTCTTGTTCGACGGCTACAACTTCATCTTTCGGGCGTACCACGCCATTCCCATGCTCAACGCGCCGGACGGCAGGCCCACGAACGCCGTGCAGGGGTTCGCGCGCATGGTGCAGGCGGCTCGTCGCGACTTCGGGCCCCAAGCGCTGCTCGCCGTCTTCGACGCCGGTGGTGACGGCGGCCGCCGCGAAGCATTCGATGGCTACAAGGCGCAGCGGCCCCCGCCGCCCGAAGACCTCGTGCCGCAGTTCTCGATGGTGCGGGAGGCGGTCGACGCCATGAACCTGCCCCGGGTCGAGCACCCCGACTACGAGGCCGACGACGTCATCGCCAGCTACGTGGTCGCGGCTCGAGCGGCCGGGATGACCACGGTGATCGTCTCCAGCGACAAGGACCTGATGCAGCTCGTGACGCTTGGGTCCGACGGCGACGACGGCGACGAGGGTCCGCCGGTGTTCCTTTACGACACGATGAAGGACGTCGTCATCGGCCCCGCGGAGGTCGAGAAGAAGTTCGGCGTGCTGCCGGCCAAGCTTGGGGACCTGCTCGCGCTCACCGGCGACTCCTCGGACAACGTGCCGGGGGTGCCGGGCATCGGCCCGAAGACCGCGGCGACCCTGCTGGCCGAGTACGGCACGCTCGAAGGCGTGCTCGAGGCGGCGCCGGGCATCAAGCAGAAGAAGCGTCGCGAGCGGCTGATCGAGCACGCCGACGACGCTCGGCTCAGTCGCGAACTCGTGGAGCTGCGCCGCGACGTCCCGCTCCCCAAGACCCTGGCCGAGGTGAACGACCCGGGCTTCGACGAGCCCAAGATGCTCGCGTTCTTCGAGCCGCTGGGCTTCAAGCAGCTGCTGCGCGAGATGGGGCAGATGCCCAAGCGAGGCGAAGACGAGAGCTCGGACGATGCATCCGACCTCGAGCTGGTCCCGGTCAAGGTGGACCCGCCCGACGCCGCCTCGTTCCGCACGTGGACGGGCGCCGACGCGGATCATCTCGAGGGGCTCGCGTCGAGCCTCGCGGCGGCAGAGCGCGTGTCGATCCACCTGATCTGTGCGGCGCCGGCGGGGGCAGGGCAGACCGAATCGGCGTTGCGCGCCGAGCTGTGTGGGGTCGCCGTGGCGGCGACCGACGTGCCGCCGACGTACCTGGCCTTTGGGCACCACCAAGCCGACCTCGTCGAGGGGCCCCAGCTGCCCAAGGACGCGGTGCTCGATCTGCTGCGCCCGGTGCTGGAGGATGCGGAACGGCCGACTGCGGTCCACGACCACAAGGTGGCTGCACACGCGCTGGTCAACGCCGACATCACGCTGCGCGGGGTCGCCTTCGACCCGATGCTGGCCTCGTATACGCTCGACCCGGCGCGGTCCTCCCACGAGCTCGAGGCGCTGGCCAAGGACGTGCTGGGGCATACGCTGATCAAGCCCGAGTCCGTGACGGGCAAGGGCCGCAAGGCCAAGCCGTTCGCCGCGCTGAGCCCCGCGGACGTGGGTCCGTTCGCGTGCGAGCGGGTGTGGGCCATTCACGCGCTGCATGGCGGGCTCGCCAAGCAGATCGCGGCGGCCAACGAGGAAACGCGGGGCCTGCTCGAGGACGTCGAGATGCCGCTGTGCGGGGTGCTTCGCGGGATCGAGTCTCGCGGCGTGATGATCGATGTGGAGGTGCTGCGGGCCCAGAGCGAAGAGCTCGCCGCATCGCTGCACGAGATCCAGTCGGCGCTGGCCGAAGAGTCCAGCGAAGCGGTCAACCTGGACTCGCCGCTGCAGCTTCAGCGGCTGCTGTTCGAGGACTGGGGCCTGCCGCCGACCCGCAAGATCAAGACGGGGTACTCGACCGACGCCAATGCGCTCGAGCAGCTGTCGATGCTCGACCCCCGGGTGAAGTACATCCAGCAGTACCGCTCGCTGAGCAAGCTGAAGAACACCTACGTCGACGCGCTGCCGCGGCTCGTTCGCGAGGAGACGGGGCGCCTGCACACCACGTTCGCGCAGGCGGTGGCCGCGACCGGCCGCCTCTCCAGCGTGGATCCGAACCTGCAGAACATCCCGATCCGCACCGAAGAGGGGCGCCGGATCCGACACGCCTTCGTGGCCCCCGAGGGCTACAGCCTGGTGGCCATCGACTACTCGCAGATCGAGCTTCGGGTGCTCGCGCATTTGTCGAAGGACCCGAGCTTGATGTCGGCGTTCACCGATCAGGTCGACGTTCACCGCCGGACCGCTGCCGAGGTCTTCGGCGTGGAGGAGTCCGAGGTCGACGACGAGCAGCGTCGCATCGCCAAAGCGGTGAACTTCGGGGTGGTCTACGGCCAAACCGCGCACGGCCTGGCGCAACAGCTGGGCATCCCGCGCGGCAAGGCGGGCATCTACATCCGTGGCTACATGGAGAAGATCCCCGGCGTCGATCGCTACATGCGGGAGCTCATCGGGATCGCGAAGCGTCGGGGGTTTGCGTCCACGATTCTCGGCCGCCGTCGTCGCATTCCCGAACTGGCACGCAAGGGCCCTGCGCGCGCGCATGGCGAGCGGATGGCCCGGAACACGCCGATTCAAGGCAGCGCCGCCGACATCATGAAGGTCGCGATGATCGCGGTCGAGGAGGCGCTGCGCGAGGTGAGTTGGGCGCGAACGCTGCTCACGGTCCACGACGAGCTGATCTTCGAGTGCGAAACGGCGCGCGTCGACGAACTGATCGCGCTGTGTCGCCCGAAGATGGAGACGGCCGTCACGCTCGACGTGCCGCTGCAGGTCGACGCAGGTTCGGGATCGACCTGGGGCGATTGCAAGGGCTGAGCGCGGGGGGCTCAGCCCCCGTGCGTCGTCGCCCAGAGCGGCCCTAAGGCTTGCTGTACCCTTCGTACATGGCTTCGCAGGCGTTGGGATGTTGGGTGGCAGTGCTCGCCACGCTGTCGTTGGCGGGGTGCACCGACTTCGTGTCGGCGCAGAACACGATTGGCATGGGCGGTTCGTCGGGCGACATGACCGCGTCCGCGGGAAGTACGTCTGGCGGCGGCGATACCTCGATGACGGGCAACACCGCCAGCGGCACCAATGGCACGACGAGCACCACGACGTCGAGCACCACCACCACCGACGGGACGGATACGGACGACCCGACGGACGACAGCAGCGATACCAGCGACGTCGACCCCGTCTGCGGAGACACGCTGCAAGAGGGCGATGAGGAGTGCGACCAGGGCCCCGACAACGGGACCGGCGGGTTCTGCAAGGACGACTGCACCACCAACGTGTGCGGCGACGCGTACCTCGGACCCGGTGAGGTCTGCGACCTCGGCGAAGACAACGGCGGCCCCGACTGCAATGAGCAGTGTGGGCTGCCCACGTGCGGCGACGGAAACCTCGATGCGGGCGAAGAGTGCGACCTTGGCGAGGACAACGCCGAAGACGGTCCGTGCCTGCCTTCTTGCCTCGATGCCAGTTGTGGTGACCAGTTCATCGAAGCGGGCGAAGAGGTCTGCGACTCGGACGCGTTGGGCGCTGACACCTGCGAATCGCTTGGGTTCGACGGCGGGGTGCTCCAGTGCAACGACACCTGTGACGGCTTCGACGTTTCGATGTGCGTCACGTGCGGAGACGGTGCGGTCGGATCCGGCGAGGACTGTGACGGGGCGAACCTCGACGGTGCAACCTGCATGAGCGAAGGGTTCGACGACGGTACGCTCGGCTGCACCAACGACTGCACGTTCAACCTGAGCGGCTGTGCGACGTGTGGCAACAACGCGGTCGAGAGCGGCGAGGACTGCGACGGCATGAACCTCGGCGGCTCGACCTGCGACAGCGTAGGGTTCGACGGCGGGACGCTCAGCTGCACGCCGGGCTGCGCGTTCAACACCAGCATGTGCTTCGAGTGCGGCGACGGGGCCATCAACGACGGCGAGGACTGCGACGGCAGGAACCTCGGTGGGGCGACCTGTGAAAGCCTGCTCGGCGCAGGCTTCCTCGTAGGCGACGTGGTGTGCGCGAACGATTGCACGTTCGACGACTCGGCGTGCTGCGTGCCGTTCGAAGAGCCCTGCGCCAACGAGGACGACTGCTGCTTTGGCGTCTGCGACGGCGACGGCGAGTGTGCTTGTGTCGAGGACGGCGACAGCTGCGAAGAGAACGCCGACTGCTGCTCCGACGACTGTGATGCGGGTTTCTGCGCCCCGGAGAACTAGCACTGGCCGCGGCCAGGCCTGCGGTTTGACGCGGTCGGTGACGTGCCGTACAGCAGCGGGATGATTCCTGCCACGCATGCTGAAGCCGTGGAGCGACTCCGGGTGGCCGATGTGCCGGCGGAGATCGTCGATGTTGCCCGGACGCTGCACGCGGCCGGTCACGCCGCGGTCCTGGTCGGCGGTGCGATCCGTGACGTGCTGCTCGGGCGTGAGGCGGCGGACTGGGACCTGGCCAGCTCCGCGCGCCCCGAAGAGGTGCAGGCCGCGTTCGCGCGGACGGTGCCGACGGGCATCGAGCACGGCACGGTGAGCGTGCTCGTGCGGGCCCCCGCCGAAGATGCGTGGATCCCCGTGGAGGTCACCACGTTTCGGGGGGAGGGCACCTACGTCGACGGGCGCCGCCCCAGCGAGGTCACCTTCTTGCGGGACCTCGAGGACGACCTCGCCCGGCGGGACTTCACGGTCAACGCGCTGGCGTGGGACCCCATCGACGAGGTCTTCAGCGACCCGTTCGGCGGCCTCGAAGACCTGCGCATCGGGGTGCTTCGGGCCGTCGGGGACGCGAGCCGTCGGTTCATCGAGGACGGGCTGCGCACGATGCGGGCGGTCCGGTTTTGCGCGACCCGGTCGCTCACGCTCGAGGCCGCCACCGAGGCCGCGATCGCGGACGCCCTCGACGTGTTCGACAAGGTCAGCGCAGAGCGCGTCCTCGTGGAGCTGACCAAGCTGCTCGAGGCGCCGAGCCCTTCGCGGGGGCTCATGCCGATGCGCGCGACGGGGCTGTGGTCGCACGTGCTTCCGCCGCCGCCGGCCTCGGCCTGGGACGAGACGATCGCTGCGGTCGACGCGATGCCGCCCGCGTTCGCGACCCGGCTCGCGCGTTTGCTTCGCCCCGTGGCGGCGGACGCGGCGGGACGCACGGCCGTGGTCGATGCGGTCGAGGCCCTCAAGCCCAGCCGAACGCTTCGTGCGGACGTGATCGCCTGGACGTCGGCGTCGATGGATGCGCTGGAGGCTGCGCTGTCGCCGGTCGATGCCGTCGCCGTACGCCGCGGTGCTGCGGACCTCACCCGTGCTCGCCTCGACGGCGCGCTGGACGTGCTCGGCGCATCGGCGTCGACCCGTGCGGCCGCGCTCGAGGCCGTTCGAGACGCGCCGCTGTCGGTGGGCGAGCTCGCGCTCAAGGGCGGCGCGCTGATCGGCAAGGGCGTGCTGGCACCGGGTCCTGCGGTGGGCGAGACCATGCGTGAGCTGCTCGCCTGGACCCTCGAGGATCCCAGCCGCAACCGCGCCGACGCGCTGCTCGAACGGGCGCGGGCGCTCACCACCTGAGGTCGTCGCAGCGATAGACCTCGGTCACGACCGTATGGTGAGCCCGCGGCGTGGCGATGCGCGCGATGCCCGAGGCCTGCATCAGGGCGGCGCTCATCCGCGGCCCCAGAACGCGCGAGAGCGAATCGCCGCGCCGCGTATGCCCATCGAGAGCAGGCGCAGACGAAGCGCACGGACAGCCGCGCCGTGTCCGTTCACGAAGTACACGGTTCTCGGCGTCGGGACGATGTGGCGTTCGACCCAGGCTTGGAGTCGCTGTCCGGGGCGCGTGGGGTGACGCCGCATGTCGGTGAGGCCGTCGAGCGCCGGGAGCCCGCTGGACACGACGGGGCATGACGGGCCCCATTCATACGCGCCCAAGTACGTCGCTTCGCCACGCCTCTCTCGTCGGATCGCTTCGAACAGGCCGACGGTCGTCTCGTCCCCGAGCAACACGATTCGCTCTGCGCCGCGCGTCCGAACGTCCAGGTCTGGTTTCGGCCCGAAGAAGCTGATCGTGTCGCCTTCGAACGCTTGCGTGACCCACCGTCCGCCCGGTCCGCGGTCGTGGGCAACGGCGAGCACGTCGAACGTTCCGCGCGGACGATTGAGTCCACAGACGGTGTAGGTGCGGTGCTTGTGACCGTCGACCGACACGAGCACGCGGTCTCCGAGTTGCCACGTGTTGTCGACGGCGGCGGAGGACAACGTCAGGCGACGAAACCCGGCGCAGAGCGTCGTCGCCTGCTGCACGACCGCGTGATGAACCGTCGCGGTCTGCTGTGCTCGCGCGAGGTGGTGAGTGCCGCGGGGGCGAAGGTAGGGCTGGTCGGATCGCCGGGTTCTGGGCATATGGGCCTTCAAGACAGCAGGGGAGGAATCACGTCGGCGAGCAGGGCAACGGTGATCGCAAGGCCCGAAACGATCACCACCCAACCAACGCGTCGGACGCGACGCAGCTGCCACCACATCATCAGTCCGGTGATGCACCACATCGCCAGGCACAAGGCCGTCAGGTCGACGATGAGTGCGTGGATCCAAGCCGCCCCAAGCGCGTCGGGGTACACGTGCGTCATGTGCAAGCGCGCGAGGAGGCGAGGAATTCGAATGTCTCTGTCGGCGAGCGGCTCGAAGGCGACCGCGCCGTCTTTCGCGGCGTAGTCGACCTGCCACGGCTCGCCGTCGATCGTCGCGACGAAGCGGAGCGTCGGCGTGTCGTCGAGCGTCATGGCGCCGGCGTCCGGATCGGCCGCGCTCGCGACGTCTTGCGCGAACGTGTTCCAGGCGTCCGCGTCGTGCCCGGGGACCTCGACGGACTCGATTTCTGCGAGGGACGCGGGGACCCGATCTTCACGTTCGGGTCGGACGCCGTAGGAGCCGCGTCGGGACGGGAAGCGGAGGCTGAGCTTGGGCGGTGGCCCGTCTGCGCCGTCGGCAACACTCGACGCTCGCAGCGAGCGGCGAAGGCGCGGCGCGGGGCGGCCCAGGACTTCCACGTCGTCTCCGAGCGCGCGCGCGACGGCGTGTGCGGCCCGCTGCGTGTCGAGGATTGCGACCGTCTCGGGGTCGATCGCGTCGAGGTCACTCAGGACGAAGCGCTGTGGGCCCCCGGGCCGGGCCGACCAATCGGGATGGTTGAAGAGGACCCCGGAAACCGCGTAAAGCATCACCCAGGGCACCAGCGCGAGGCCGCAGTACAGATGGACCCGTCGCACCCAGAGGCGAAACTTGGAACCGGAGCGACCCACGGAGCGGATTTTAGTGAAAGTGAATATCAATTCAAGAGGTCATTGAAGACCTCGCAGGATCGTGGCTCACGCCGGTCCGACGTGAAAGCGTCTGAAAACAGATGTCAAAGTCGTGATTCTGCGGTACGAGCGGTCGATGGCGCGTTTCGGCGCATGGTTGCTCCTGCTCGCTGGCTGCGCGCCAGTCCCACCGCATGCGCGGGGTCGTCTCGCGCAGCCGGACATGGCCTTCGATGCCGACCCCGACCTGACTGCGGGGCGCGACCACGCCGACGAGTACCGCGAGGGCGCGGCCGGTGGGTTCGGTGCGGCCGGCGGAGGTTGCGGGTGCAACTGAATCTGCGCCTGCTCGCGACAGCCCTTCTTTCGCTTGCCGGCTGCGACGGTGGAGGCGGACTCGTCGTCGAACAGCCGAGCCCACCCGATGACCCCGTGGGCGGACAGACGAGCGGTGCGGCACCGCCCCCAGGCGGCCTCGATGAGACGGGCGGCTCGTCGGGTGGAGGCGGCAGCGATGTCGATGCCTCGGGCGACGCCGTGACACCGGTTCCGATCGGCGCGACGTGGCGCGTGTCCTCAACCGCGCCGTCGGGATGGACGGCGGCAGACTTCGACGACTCCGGCTGGGCCGAGGTGCGCGCGCCCCTGGGGCGCGGCTACCCCGAGGTCACGCCATGGGCCGAGCCGGGTCCACTCTTTGCGCGTGTCCGATTCGACGCAGCCTTCGAGCCTGGGGAACCGCTCGAGCTGCGCCTGCAGCGGGACGACGCTGCACGGGCGTACCTCGATGGCGCACTCGTGGGCGCATGGAACGTTCGGGACGGCGCCGCGGAGGATGAAGTCACGGGCGTCGAGGGCTACGCCTTCTTCGTCGCGCAGTTCGAGGCGCCGGAGTCCACCGAAACCGAGCACGTTCTGGCCGTCGAGTTGCTGCAGCGAAAC
Organism: Myxococcota bacterium; assembly: GCA_039024335.1. Taxonomy (GTDB): domain Bacteria; phylum Myxococcota_A; class Polyangia; order Nannocystales; family Nannocystaceae; genus CAJXVA01. The sequence continues at coordinate 6,251 of JBCCQM010000039.1, read as the reverse complement.
GACGACGACGCCATCCTTTCCGCGCGGCTGCGCCGGGTGGTGAACCGAGACGACGTCGTGGTTCAGGTGCGGACGCGAACCCGCGGCGGACGCTATGCGCCGGACAACGCCGGCGCAGCGTGGATCGAAACCGCCGATGGTGCCTTCGTGCGAACGCTGGGGGTCTGGGCGCAAACGCGGCGCGAACATCTGCTGCAGTGGAACGCGCGAACCGGCGCCAATCGAGTTGACGCCATGACGGGCCCGACCGCCGGGGCTCATCATGGGTGGGTGTTCTCATGGGATCATCGCGACGCCTCTGGCGCCCGCGTCGACCCCTCGGACTTCGTCCTCATGGTCGAGTTCAGCGAAGACAACTCCAACGAAGGCGAGCCCGCGGGACCGGTGCTTCGCGTTCCGTTTTCGACGGCGTCCCCGTGCGAAGTGGTGAATGCCGCCGAGACCCACTTCGCAGACGTGACGGTCGTCGGTCCTTGTTGATGGAGCGGCCTGTGGTGAAGGCCACGCCCCCGGCCATGCTCCCGTGGGCTGCGAGTCCTCCCGCCGCCTCGCTCTGAGCGGCGATGCATCGCCCACGCACGGCATCTGTACGTCGCGCATCGGTTGCTGGTGTCCAACCGGCGTCCTCTTCGCGCCCTACCTGCCGCGCGTGGATGGCACGTGTCCGCGCGGAGCTCGGCGACAGGAGGACGAGCCGCGCGTGACGTTGCGCCGCAACCGGAGTCCGAGCAAGAGCAGGAGCAGCGAAAGGTGTGTGGAGCGGCCGCCGGTCGAGCATCCTTCGGCTGCAGCGTCCGGCCCCGCGACGTTCACCGAGCGCTGTTCGACGGCGTCCCCGCTGGGATCCTCGGAGTCGTCGCTGCCGACGGCCCCGAGGTGGAACGCGACCGTGCCCACGTCCGCCTCGGGAGCGGTCCACTGCAGGCGCAGCTGCGTGGCGCCGCATGCCGGCATGCCGATGACCGTACGCTCGTCCTCTGCGTCGTACAGCGCAGGCGCCACGGAGCCGCTCGCACAGCGGTCTTCGTCCTCGAGGATCGACTCCGGTGCAAGTCGCGTGCGCCCGACGCCAAACCCATCGTCGTCGACCCATTCGGCCACGACGGAGACGGGACGGGGCTCGTCCGGCCACGTCACCGTGACCGTGTACGTGGACCCGGGCTGATAGGCCTCCGGAAGCCCGTCGAGGACGAGGCCAACCGTTCCTTCGGCAGGGTGACAGCTGACGCAGCCGAACGCGTCGCCGTGGGAGCCGGTGAAGAACCGACCACCACCGCCGCCCTCCGTGACCGGCTGTGGATAGGCCGCAGGCGTCGAGAAGCCCAGCCCCGCAAGCAGGCCGAGTCCGACTACGAATCCGAGCTGTCGCCAGTCCATGGCTCTTCGAGGGCCCAGTCGAGCAGGACGCGATACGCGGCGTCGTCGCGGGATTCGTAGACCGGAGCTCCGTACGCATCGACGCCTCGGTGTCCACCACCGGGAAGGGGTTTGCGGAGCAGCAGCGAGCTGCGGACGTCGCCGTCGTGCGTGAGCATGGATCGGGTGCGCTGGTAGCTGAACCACAGCTCGTCCTCGGTGACGGGATCGAAGCGCGGCGTGTCGTCATCGGCGCGCAGGCGACCCGGACCGAACACCCGGAACGGTCGCTCGGGGACGCCGTGGCAGGTCAGCATGCCGCAGTCCCTCAGCACGATGGGATAGACGTCGCGGACGAAGACGTCGTAGTCGGGGGCCGGGGTCTGCGTGGCTTCGTCCTCTGCGTCGCACGCAGCAATCTGCGCGAGCGCGCCGCAGACGGCGACGCGACGAATCCAAGTCCGCATCGGCAGCCTTATATCGAACTTGATTTCTGCTTTCAATTGCGGGAATTCCTCCGCGTGCGCGTCCTCTTCGCATGCGCGAGCGTCCTCGCGCTCACGGCTGCACCCGCCGAGGGGGAGACCCTCGAGACGTCGGCGTCGGTCTACGTTCGGACGGACTCCGACTCCACCACCGTGGTCTCGCCGCGGACCCGCGTCCGTGTCCCCGTCGCATCGCCGCGAAACCACGTGGACTTGGTCTACGCGGTCGACGTGTGGACCAGTGCGTCGGTCGACATTCGTACGGCGGCGACCGGCCGGGTTCGCGAACAGCGGGACGAAGTGGTGGTGGGGGCCGACCGGACATGGTCGTGGGGACTCGCGGGGCTCGGTTACCGATTCAGCCACGAGGTCGACTACGTCTCGAACGCCGCGTCCGCCTTCGTGCAGGTCGAGGCGCGCCAAAAGACGATCACGATCGACGGCCGCGTCAGCGCGGGCGGCGACGTGGTCGGCCGTTCGGGAGACGCGAGCTTTGCCGAACGCATCGGCCACACGAGCGGGTACGTCGGCTACACCCACGTGCTGGGGCGGCGCACGCTCGCGCAGCTCAGCGCAGAGTTCCGGCTTCAGCGCGGATTCCTGTCGAGCCCGTATCGATGGGTCTCCTTGGGCGGCGTGGCTTCGTGCGCGCAGAGCCTCGGCTTGTGCATTCCCGAAGTGCATCCGGGGCAGAAAATGCGGTTCGCTCAGGTCGCACGAATCCGTCAGGCTCTGTCGGCGCGCTGGTCCGCCGGCGCGGCGTACCGCCTGTACCTCGACTCGTGGGGCGTCCTGGGGCACACCGGCATGCTCGACGTCCGCACCGTCCCGACACCGCGACTGACGCTGGGGCTGCAGGGGCGATTCCACGGTCAGGATGGCGCCAGCTTCTACCAGGCTGCGTATACGGAGGACGCCGGCCGGTTCGTGACGCGAGACCGCGAGCTTTCGACGACCTGGAACGCGCGAGGGAGCGCGACCGCGGACGTCCGCGTCCCCGTGACGCCGCAGACGGACCTCAAGATTGGGGCGCTGGTCGGCGGCGGTGTGTACCGATATCCGAACTTCGTCGGGCTGGACACCGTCGGGGTGGTCGAGGCGACGCTCTCGTTCGGGGTGTCGCTGTGATCGGGCTGCTCACCGCCTGTGCGCTCGCGGCCGCGCCGCCAGAACCCGCGACGCCGGAGGCTGTTCCGGCGGGTCGCGTATCGGTCCGCGTGGATGCCGGCGTTGGTCTGCATCACCATCGCGTTCGCCCGGGGCCTTGGCGGACCCCAGCAGGGTGGGGCGCTGCCTTCGGACTGGAACCCGCGCTGCGCCTGCGGGCACGGCCTTGGCGGCTGTCACTGCCGGTTCGCTACGGATCCAGCATCGGCGCCGTGGTCGAGGAGGCCCCACCAGGCCGCGCTCGTCCGATCCGCGTCGACATCTTCGACGCGGGGCTTCGCGCCATCCGCAGCTGGCACGCGGGTGCGCTGCGGTTCGGCCTGGGTGCGTCGGCGTGGGGCGGCAGGGCGGTCCTCGCGGCACCGACGCCCGGTCGACTCGAGGACGCCACCGATGCATTTGCACGGGCAGGGGTTCCCGTCGAGCTGTCGTGGCGTCGCCTCGGCGTCGCGATCGATCCCGGGGTCGGCGTGAGCGTTCGAGGGCGCGAGCCTTCGGTTCACTGGGCGGTTCGGGCTCGCGCACGAGTCGCTGTGCGCGGGGTTTGGGGCGTGGGCGTGATGATGTTCGAGGACGGGGCCTGGCGTGCGGGCGATCGCGAGGGCCGCCGCCTCGTCACGGCCGGCTTGTCCCTCGCCGCGCCGACGCCCCACGTCGCTCGTGCCGCGCCAGCACCCACTGCGCCTTCGACGACTCCACCTCCGACGCAGCAAGAGGCGCGGCCGATGGCGCCTGCGCTGCGTGGGGCCACGCTCTCGGGCGCGTCGTTCGACCTTGCGTCGCTCCGCGGCTCGGTGGTCGTGGTGGACGTGTGGGCATCGTGGTGCGGTCCGTGCCGAGAAGCGATGCCGAAGCTGCAGGAACTCCAGACCCGCTTTGCGGATCGGGACGTCGTGTTCGTGGGCCTCTCGCTCGACGAAGACGCCGAGGCTGCGCGTGCGTTCGCCGAGGAGGCGGGGGTGCGCTTCGACCTGGTCCACGACCCCGACGGGTCGATCGTGGAGCCCTGGGCGCCTCCCAAGATGCCGACCACGTTCGTCGTGGACCGACAGGGGCGCATCGCGGCCGTGCACGCGGGCTACCACGCCGGCGATGAAGCTGCCCTCGCTGCGGAGCTGAGCGCCTTCGTCGACGAGTGACGTCACGAGCGATTTGGCGGTTGCCTCGCGTGGGCTCTCGACATCATGGCGCGGTCGATGGCGGGCGCGGCGCTGCTGCTGATGTCGCCTCGTGGGGCGCGGCACGCCTGCGGTGTGCGGCTCTCCTGGGCGTCGGGGGCGTGGTGAGGCGGCTCGATCGCTCGTTGAAAATGATATTGACTTTGGTTTTCAAAATTGGATGATGCCGCCATGTCGCATCACCGCTCCCACGATTCGTCCCATGGCAAGACCGTCGTCGCGTCCAGCCCGATCGCAACCGTGGAGGCTTGCTCGTGCGGTGTCGTGCACGTGCACCTCGGTGCGGTCTCCATGCGATTCACCGAGCAGAGCCTCGAGGCGCTGCAGCGCACCCTCACCGAGGCGCTGGTGCGCATGAACAGCGCGCCCGAGACAGCGCCGGCTCCCTCCGCCCCGCTGTTCATGGCCGGGGGCCGACCGCGTGGCCAGGCCTGAACCCGAGTCGCCGCTCGATCGCTTGCTCCCCGCGGCGGCCTACGAGGCCGTACGCCCGTCGTATCGGCGTCGGATCTCTGCAGCCCGCGCTCGTCGACGCATCCAGCTCGACGGGTCGGGCTCGCTGCAGTTTCAGACCCGCGAGTTTGCCGTTTGGCGGACCCATGAACTCCGGCGCGCCGGAGGTGATGCGCGGACCGTGCAGCGTGCGCGCGATGCCGTTCGCACCTGGTGCCCCGCGGAGGGGGAACTCACGGCGACCTTCACGGCGGATGGCGTGAAGCGGGAGCGGATGCGGGCGGTTGGAGACGCGCTGGCGGCCCCGGGCGCAGTCCTCCTACGGGCAGGCCGAGAGGCCGTCTCGAGTGAGCCCCTTGGAGCAGACCCGAATCGCGAAACGGTGTGGTATCTGCGCTGGCGCGTGACCCCGTGGTTGCAAGCAGAGCTGTCGGCCGATGCGCCCTGCGCCCTCGTTTTCGGATGGGACGCCGGTCTCGTGACGCTGCCACCCGCGACCAAGGCCGCGCTGCGTACGGACCTCGTGGAGGCGAGGGTCCGTTCGCGCTCGCTGCTTCATCGCCTCGCCGAACGACAACGACATGTCCAACCCCCAAGTTCTGGTCACCCAGCCCGCTCCTGACTTCACCTGCGCCGCCGTCAGCCCCGGCGGCGAGATCGTCGAGAACTTCAGCTTCTCGGCCTTCGCCAAGGACAAAGTCGTCGCGCTGGTGTTCTACCCGCTCGACTTCACCTTCGTGTGCCCCTCGGAGCTCATCGCCCTCGACCACCGCGTCGAAGCGCTCAAGGAGCGCGGCGTTGAGGTCGTGGCCGTGTCCATCGACTCGCAGTTCACCCACGCTGCCTGGCGCAAGACCGCCATCGACGACGGTGGCATCGGCCCGGTCAAGTACACGATGGTCGCCGACACCAAGCACGAGATTTGCCAGGCGTACGGCGTCGAGCATCCCGACGGTGTGGCCCTGCGCGCGACCTTCCTGATCGACAAAGCCGGAAACGTCCGCTCGCAGATGGTCAACGACCTTCCGCTGGGTCGGAACATGGATGAGGTCATCCGCCTCGTCGACGCGCTCGCGTTCCACGAAGAGCACGGCGAGGTCTGCCCCGCTGGCTGGCAGCGCGGCGAAGACGGCATGAAGGCCACGACCGAAGGCGTCGCCGCATACCTCGGCAAGAACGCCGAGAAGCTCTAGCCCCAGTGAACGTCGCCTGCATCGTGCTCATCGCTGCGCCCGTGGCCGCTTCGGCCGAGGCGGGTGCCGACGCCGATGCTTCGCCCGCGCCGGTCTCCGCCGAGGAGACCCCGCGGGCGTCTTCGTCTGGTGGCCAGGGTGAAGATGAAGCCGACGAAGTCCGGGTGCTCTCGGTCGGCAGCGTCGAGGACACGATGGAGCGCAGCGCCGAGGCGGTCGACGTTCTCGACGTCGAGGATGCCCGCACCAAGAGTGCCGACCTGGGCGAAGTCCTCGCGCGCGGACGCGGGATCGGCGTGCGGCGCGGTGGGGGACTGGGCAGCTCGACGCGGCTGTCCCTCGGAGGCCTCACGGGGGCGCAGGTGCGGACGTACGTCGATGGCGTGCCGCTGGAGTTCAGCGGCTACGCGTTCGGGTTG
>JBCCQM010000038.1:0-47933 GCA_039024335.1 Myxococcota bacterium | reverse complement strand
TGCGAACGAGGTCACGTACAGGTGGGAGAACTGGCCCGCGACGCCGACTGCGTTGTTCTCCAAGCCCGGAGGTCCGACGTAGGCTACGAACTCTTGGCCCACGTCGCTGGCGCCGACGCTGTCGAGCGCCGCAACCCAGCTCCACACGTCGGACGTGCCGTAGCTACCGGTCTCGAGCCAGTTGCCCTCGAAGACCGAGACCGGGTTGGTCGCCTCGACCTCGAAGAACTTGTAGGCGCGGACGAGGTCGTTGTCGCGGCCGGTGTAGTCGAGGTGCCCGTAGGCGCCGAGGCTCTGGGTGTCGATGTCGGTCCAGCCCGATCCAGTCCATCCGCGGAGCGTGACGTCGGTGGCGGCGTCGCCAGCGACGATGCGAATCTCCCGCTCGTGCTGCGCCCAGCGCTCGGCGGGCGCGGCGAAGTAGAAGTGACTCCCCATCGGGGTGCCGTCTTCCGAGGGAACCTGGCCACCGCCGTCTCGGCTGCGTCGCTCGAACGAGCCGTACATCATCGTCGCGGGCTTGCTCGCGACGACTCGGTAGCTGTGGCCGGCCTCGGTGATGTTGGTGCCGGACTTGTTGAGCGTGACGAGCAGGTCGGTTCCCTCGCTGAGGGTCTGCTCGAGGATCTTCTCGCCGGGCAGCGTGACGCTCGTGGTGCCGCTGGACTCCTGCGCTGTGGAGGTGATGTCGTAGATTTCGACGACGGTGTCGTCTTCGTAGGCGACGACGTCGATGTCCCAGTTTGGACGCGGCGTCCAGACGAAGAACTCCTGGCCGCGCATGGTGTTGTTCTCCGCGGGCACCCAGTCGTGCTGCCACTCCGAGCGCGTGGAGAGCATTGCGGTGACGGGCTTGTCTGCGTCGACGATGAAGTTGTCACCGTCCCAGATGCCGCCGGCGCCATCGTTCACGGCTCCGTCCCGGACGCGCACGACGATGGACTGACCCTTGCTCAGCGTTGCCGAGGTCGAGTCGTCGCTGTCGCCGTCATCAGCGGTATCGGTGATGGTCACCGCGGTGTTGTCCGCGATGGCGGTCACCGTGAGCGTCGAGTGGCGGCCGTTGTTGCTGTTGTTCGGTGGGACGAAGAGAGAGAAATGCGTGGAGGGTTGGCTCGCCAGAGCCGCGTCCGGGTAGACCGCTACCAGACACGCGGCGGCGAACAAGCCGGTTGTGAGAGTCTTGCGAAGTTGCACGGAGTGGCTCCTGATCGTGATTGGGTCGGAAAGAGCCCGACGCGATCCCTGTCGGGTCGTCAGCGGGGGGCTGCAAGGCCCGAAGTGGCGCGCCGGCCGTGGGGTGGCCCGTGATGGACCCTCCCGCGACCGGCGCGCGCCGTTCGGTAGGTTCGAAGGTCAAGCTCGGGTGCGGCGGCGTCGCGCCACACCTGCAAATCCGAGGAGAACGAGCAACAGAGGTGCCTGTCCCGAGGGGGCAATCCGACACCCTCCGCCACCACCGCTTGCGGTGGGCTCATCGTCCGCGCCGGGGTCGCTGCCCGTGGTCGGTTCGTCGCTCGGCGGGTCCACGGGCGGCGTGTCGTCGCTGTCCGCGGAGGTGCGATCATCGGACGGTGGGGTCGTCCCACCGTCGTCTTCACCACCGTCGTCTGCGCTCGCACCGTCGTCTCCCGCATCGTCCGAGGGGTCCGATCCTGTAGTGGAGTCACGGCCGCCGTCGTCGTCGCCGCTGGCCTCGGTGGGGTCGACGACGCCCGTTTCACCGTCACCTCCAGTGCTCGAGCCGTCACCGTCCGTGCCGACCGAGTCGGCGGTCGGGTCCCCGGTGTCGGTGGATTCACCACCGACGCCGGTGCTGCTGGTGCCGCTGAACTCAATCTCGCAGGACGAGCTGCAGCCGTCCTCATCGCGCCCGTTACCGTCGTCACATTCTTCGACGCCCTCGTGCAGGTAGCCGTCGCCGCACGACGCGACGAAGCACGAACTCAGGCATCCGTCGCTGTTGTCGTTGTTGCCGTCGTCACAACCCTCGAAGCCGGCGTGCAGGAAGCCGTCTCCACAGGACGCCGGTACGCAGCCATTGAGGCAGTGGTCGGTGTCGTCCCCGTTGCCGTCGTCACAGCTCTCGCCGGCCTGCACGAGGCCGTTTCCGCAGCAGCTGTATTCGATTCCGATGAGGGCTTCGTGCGAGCCCATACCCTGGTCGATCTCGACCAAAACGTACAAACGGCCGTCATCGGTGAGCGCCTGTGCGTCTTCGCCCACGCTCGAGCTGAGGTTGGTCACCTGCGCGTCGGGCAGCCCGTCTTCGTTGGTGTCGAGCCAGTCGCCGACCCGGAGCACTTCGCTGGTGGTGCCAGAAACGTCGAGCGGGTTGCACGTGACGAAGACTGACTCGTCCGCGCCATAGCCCCATCCGAACGCGAGCTCGTCGTGATCGTTGATGGACACGAACCGCGGTGAGGCTGGAGATGTCAGGGTAACGTCGGCAATCGTCTCGCCCTCGGTGGCGATGATGGTGCCGTTGTAGGCGATGACCGCATTGCCCGCGATCGAGGTCGTGTCGCCCGAGAAGGCGTAGTTTCCGTGACTGTTCACGGCGACCAAGTCGAAGCCCGCCCACGACGAACCGGTGCCCGTTGCGCCAGTCTCACGAACGACGACCTCATCATCGAGCAGGATGAACTGGTCGTCGGATGCGCTCCCGGTGTCCAGCAGGGCGACGTGGATCCGGTGTGACCCGTCCGGGGCGACCGCATAGTCGTAGTCGAGTCCGTACGGCTGGAGCGTGAAGCCTCCAATGGGGTCGCCCGCGTTCAGGATCGGGACAGCCTCTGTCGCGCCCGGTTCTTCAGCTCTATAGAGAGACCGTGCATCGATGGATCCGTCGCCGTTGTAGTCGATCCCGCTGATCCAGTACGCCTCACCGGTCACGGTCATCTTGGGTCGCGCATGCACGACCGACTCGACGCCGTTGGGGAAACCCGGTGCTTGTTCACCACCCCGAACGACGAGGCCGTTGTGAGACCAAATGGCATCACGCCCATCGACGATCGGGCTGTAGACGAAGCGATGACCGGGTGCCGTTCCGACGCTGCCTTCGGCACCGAGCAACGTGCGGTCCTCTTCTTCGGTGTTGCGCCACATCATGGCGCCGTCGCGAAACACGAAGCCCTCGATGCCGCCATCGGGCAAGTCGAGAAGGCCCGTCACCGCGAGCGAGCTGGGGGCTTCGACGTAGGGAGAACCGATGGTGGAGACCGGAAGCGAGGTTCCGGGTGCAGGTTCGCCGACCTCGAGGACCACTTCAGCGGGAACGAGACCGGAGGCGAGAGCAGCGGTCGGGACGAGCATCATCGCGATGGCGGCGGCGGCTCGGGCGAGTCCAGGGAGCGACATGCGTCAGGCTTCGACTGGCGGGTTCCGACCGTTGAGCCGCTGTCCCGGGTTGGGGCCATGTGTGGGGTGGCGCGCACGCATGCGGTCCCGCGGTGGACCGGCGTTCGCTTCGGGCCGGGTCAAAACGGCAGTCAGGCTTCGGAGCGACGGGGTGCTCGACGATGCCCGACCCGATGAACGCGTCTGCTCGTCTGCTCTGCAGTCTGCTCGTGGCAACGAGTACGCTTGCACCGTCGCTGGTGTCGGCTGCGCCCGCGCCTGCACCCGCTAATGCCGCTGTGACCGACCCGGCCTCGGATGCGGTCGCGCAGGGTCGCTTGGACGACGCGGTCGCAATCTACGAGCAGCGACGCGCAGACGATGGGAAGGACGTCGCATCGCGGGAGTGGCTGGTGAAGCTCTATATGTGGACCGAGCGGGCCGAGACGGCCATTCCCGTCCTCGAGGAGCTCGTCGCGCTCGACGCCGACAACGAGGAGCTGATCCTCCAGCTGGCGCAGTTCTACATCTGGTTCGGTCGGGCTGACGAAGCGATCCCGCTGTTCGAAAAGGTCGCGGCCGCCAACCCCAAGGACAAGAAGATCCGGGCGCGATTGATCGAGGCCAATCTTTGGTACTCGCGAGCCGACGCGGCGTTGGAGGTGTACGCCGAGCTGTACGCGATCGACCCCGACGACGAGGAAAACGCGCTCGCCTACGCGAAGCTTCTGATCCAAAACGGCCGCTCCGAAGAGGCGATTCCCATCTACGAGAAGCTCTCGAAGGACGACCCCAAGAGCGAGGCGCATCTGGAGCAGTTGATTCTGCTTTACGGCTGGAACTCGAAGGGCAAGGCGCTGCTGGTCGGCTACGAGAAGCTGTACGCGCTTCGCCCGTCCGACCTCGACCTCGCCTCGAAGCTCGCGCAGCAGTACGAGTGGAACGGTCGAGGTGCCGAGGCGATTCCGCTGCTCGAGCAAGTGCTCGCCAAGCGGCCTGATGACCTCGAGATTCGCGTTCGGCTGGCGCGTCAGCTCGCAGGAAACGAGCGCGCGGACGAAGCAGCCGAGCACCTGCAGTACGTCGTCGACCACGGTGGCGCCGATGTCGACAGCCGCTTCTTGCTCGCCCAGATCACGCACTGGAGCCCCGACTGGATGGTCGCGAAGGACCAGTACCAGGAGATTCTCACCGAGGACCCGGCGCACGAAGGCGCGAACAAGTACAGCGAGCTACTCGCCGCGGCGCACGGCCCGAAGCTCTCGATCGGCGCGGAGGCGTTTCGAGATACCAACGACGTGACGCGGTTCACCGAGGACATCACGTTCGACGCCGCCGTGGCATCGCCCGTGCGACTCGGCGTGGCCTACAAGCGGCGCGACTTCTTCGAGCGACACTATGCGCTCGGGAGGCTGCGGTCGGCGGAGAACCGGTACACGGCGTACCTCGCGGTGGCATCGGGATGGTTCACCGGTCGCGTCGAGGCGGGCGCGCAGACGTTCATGAACGCGCCGACGGAGCCGTACGTGGCGGCCAACATGGCGGCCACGATCAAGCAGAAGGTCACCATCGGCGTGGACTACGGGCACGAGCGGTTCTCGCAGGGCGTGCTGTCGCTACGCGAGCCGGTCGATCGCGATCAGTTTGGGGCTTCACTCGTGCTCACGCCCGCGCCGTGGTTTGCCGCATCGGCTGCGGGCAAGCTGTCGATCATGTCGGACGACAACACGGGCCGGCTCCTCTTCACCGGCGCGTGGCTCAAGCCCTATCGCGAGCGGTTCCTGCTGACGATCGGCGGAACGGCGGGCCACGAGTCGTATCGCTGGCTGTACCCCGACGCGCTGCCGTACTTCACCGCGCAGGTCTGGGCGTTCGCACCCGGCGTGGACGTGGGCTACCGACACAAGGACGTGTTCCGGGCCGAGGTCGGCTACTCCACGGTGTTCGACCTCGCGGGCAACGTCATTCACACCCCGCGCGCGAAGCTGCTCTGGAACATCACGCCGCGGAACCGGCTCTCGGTCGCGTACCACCGCTGGGGATCGCCGGTGTACGGCTACCACCTTGGAATCGCTCGGTTTACGCACCGGTTCGGCTTCGGGCGCGGATAGTCGAAAAACTCGGGAACGTTCTGCGGGGCTCGGACGACCACCGGGGCATGTCCGCTTCGAATGGCGCGTCTTCCTTCCGTCGTCTCGTTCCCGTGGCTTGCGTGCTCGGGTTGCTCGGGGGCCTCGCGGGAGTTGGCACGGTGCTGCTCGCGGACTCGGCCGTCGCGGCGGCCAAACCGAAGAAGGGCAGAGACGACCCGTTCAAGTGCCAGCACCCCGACAAGGACAGGGACGGGCATGACGCGCTCGAATGCGGCGGGGACGACTGCGATGACGGAGACGCGAGCCGGTACCCGGGCGCCGCCGAGGTCTGCGACAACCTGGGCCGAGACGAGGACTGCAACCCCAACACGATCGGAGACCGGGACGCCGACGGCGATGGTCACGTCGACGTCCGATGCTGCAATGGAGACCGCTGCGGAAACGACTGCAACGATTCCCGCGCAGACATCCACATCGGCGCCACGGAGATCTGCAACGACCGCGACGATAACTGCAACGGCGCGGTCGACGAGCGTCCCTCGGGCAGCAAGTCCCTGAAGCTGACCGTCTACCGCGACCAAGACGGTGACCGGTTCGGCAACCCCGACGAGAGCAAGCTGATCTGCGCCTACGAGCTGGACACCGAGTGGGTGCTCGACGACACGGACTGCAACGACAACGCGAAGAAGAAGAACCCGCTGCTGGGATGCCAGAACAAGGGCCGCAAGAAACGGAACCGACGCGGTGGCAACACGCAGGTGCGCGCGCGCTGAGGTCCGGGCCAGATACGAAAACGTCACGAAATACGCGGGGTCGGGCGTCGCCGCGGCACCGCGGAAGGCGTAGGCTCCACTCGTGAAGCACCTGGCCGTCCGCTGCGGAGTCGCGCTCGTTTCGTTGCTCGCGGCGGCCGACGCCGAGGCCAACGATGAGACGCCCTTCGCGATGTCGAGTGAAGCGGCGATCTCCGGCGGGGCAGTGATGGCCGCGGCCAAAGACGTGGGGTCGACTTGGTACAACCCCGCCGCGATCGCGGGGGTCAAGCGGGCGGAGACCGAGGTCAACGGAGAGGCGTTTGGGGCACGGATCACCCGCGCTCCAGGCGGCGGAGCGTTTGCTGCGGGATCCGACGTGGCGACGCCGGCGGCGAACAGCACCGAGGTACTCGTCGTGCCGACGACCATCGGGCAGGCGTTTGCGGTCAACGAGCGGTGGGCGCTCGGATTCGGCATCTTTGCGCCGGTCTTTGCGGATGCGGAGTCGGCCGCGGATGAGGACGGCACCTACGTTCGGTCGCGCCGCAGCGTGACGCGGTACCACCTTGGGCTTCTCGCAGGCTGGCAGGCCCACCCGGACGTGCGCGTGGGCCTGCGCGCGATGATGGTCTACGACGAGCTCCGCGTGCAGCATCGGACGTTCGCCGATCCTGCGGCGGGCGTGACGACCTTCGACGGCAATGCGTCCGTGACCACGTTCGGGGCCGACGCGGCACTCGGCGTTGCAGCGCGGGTGCACCGGATGGTTCAGGTCGGCGCCAGCCTCGAGACGGCCACCTTCGTTCTCGACCAGTCCGCCGAGGGCACGACCCAAACGACCGAAACCAACGCCATGGGCACGACCGTCTCCTTCGACCGCACGCCGCTACCCGAGGCAACCGGCGGCCACCTCGGAGGCTGGCGCGGCGCGGCTGGGGTTCAGGTGGGGCAAGGCATTTGGAGCGTGGCTTCCGACGCCTATGTCGCTTCGAAGCCGAGCGAGCGCGTCGACGGGCCTGGCTGGGGACTGCGGCTGGGCGCCAAGGTCATGGTCGGCAAGCTCATGGCCGTGGGCGGCGGCGCCTGGCTTGATCGCAACATCGAAGCGGACGCCGGCTGGGGGTCATTCCGCGGACAGCGGTACGGCGGCTCGCTCGGCGTCGACATCGTCAAACCGGTGCGCTTGGCCAAGGGAGAGTCTGCCGCAACCCTCGAGTTTCGCACGACGGTGGCCGCCCGATACGCGTTCGAGACCGGTACCATCGGCGGGCGCACCCAGCTGGAGCGTCTGCTCGACGATCCAGAGTCCACCCGTGGCGACGCGACCCGACACATCGTGCTGCTCCACGTGGGGACCGGCCTCGCGTTCTGAGCTTACGGTTTACGAGACCAAGCGGAGGCGCATTCCATCCAGGCCATCTGGTGATCATGGAGAAGGGCGCAAACCACTAGGGCCTCGGACTTGATGGGCTCCTCCGTCCAGGACTTCTCCATGCTTTGCACGCAGCTGCTCAGCGCTTCCGTCGAGTTTGGCTTGCCAAACACCCGACTCATTTTGCTGCATGCGTCCCGGTAGATCGTTTGCTTCGTGCTCGGCCCTGCCTTCGCCAACTCGGCGCGGAAGACGTTGCGGGCAGCCTCGAACTGCTCTCCGGAATCGGCGAGCCGGCGGGCGCTGCGTCGCTTCATCGCCAGCTCGGGGTTGAGCAGGCCGTGGGGGTCGCATGCGAATACGGCATCGCGGCTCGTGCTTCCAACGAGACAACGCACCATGGGGTCGGCGGCCTCCCTGTCCTCTTGAAGCTGGCTCCTCAACTCTCCCCCGCAGCCCGCGAGCGGGTAAACGTGTCGTTCGATTGCCTCACAGGCCTCGAAAACGAGGTCGTTGTCTTCCTCGGTCAACGGCTCGGGTTCTTCGTTCGACCCAGCTTGCGCTGCTGCGAGCTTCAGCTTCCTCTCCAAAGCCGACGGCGGCACCTCGGCGTCGACCTCTGGATCATCGCGTGTCTCCGATTGGGACGTGCCCAAGCCCAGAAGCTTCTTGAAGTCGATGGTGCTGTGGGCCTGCTCTGCTGCTTCGGCAAGGACGTCGGCGGAGACCAGCGTATGCGCTTCGATGACGTCGCCTGTTCTGGAGATCGTCGTGTGCAGCACGAGCTCGTGCGCGAGCCGTTCGCTCGGGTCCTTGGGTGATGAGCCGAAGTGCTTCAGCAACACAAAGCCGATATCGACGACCGCGTGCGTGAGATCCACCGACTCGCGCGTTTCGAACGATGTCCGCATCCTTGCTTCGAGGCCCTCTCCGTCCACGCGAAGACTTCCGGATACGAAGCCAATGCCCGCGCGAGTCGGCGTTCTGGTTGGCTTGGGTTTGATGACCTCGTCCGTCGAGCGTGCGGCAAGCTCCGACATCCAGTTGGATGCTGAGCGAATACTCTCGTCCACGGATTCGGGCAGCCGCACGACGAACCACGCGTCGGCATCACGATCGGCATGCACCAAGACCGGGGCGAGGGGATCTGCGGAGACCTTGGGCTTCTTCGCCCGAACGTCCTCGGCCCACGCTGTGGCGCTGACCACGAGCGTATCTGCGTCCTCGGCCCACAGCTCCACCGACGTGTCGCTCGTCCCCGCAAAACAAGTGACGACGTCCGAAGCACCGATCCCCTTGCCAACGAGGGCTGCGGCGAACTTGGGTGGTCGAGCGTCGTCGTCGAGTACGGCACCGAGCGCGACGGTTTCGATGTCGCCCGCATAGCACTTGTCGAGTTCCGAGATCGCCTTCGATGGCTCCGGATCATCGAGCCAGGGCACCAAGTTGCGATACCCCTGCTCCGTGAACGCCTCGGCGTTGACCGCGAGCACCATCGTGGCCGAGCTCGGAAGCAGGTCGACGCGCGCGGCCTTCCGCTCGCCTGCGGGAACGGTGGTTTCCGCTCTAGGCTTGCAGCCGAAGAGGCACGTGAACGCGAGGAGCGGAAGCGCGTGGCGGGCAGACACCCGTCGGATAGTAATGCCAGCTGGAGATCTGAGCTGGGGCCGAGGTGGAGATGGGCAAGTCTGAATCGGCGCGCCCTCACGCCGCGAGTGCTCCTGCGGGAATCCTCAAGCTGGATGTTGCGTCATGCTCAGGCATGCCGCGCCCCTCGTGTTTCGCCGCGCTCATCGTCCTCGCGAGCTGCTCGAGTACGCCCGCGCCGGCTGCCGTGACGCCGGAGGCCGTCGCTCCATCCGAGGCACCCGCCGCGACGCCGGAGCCGCCCAGCCGCTTCGTCCTCGCGGGCGCCAACGGCGTGCAGCGGCTCGCGCCCGACGGGACGATGACCGAGCAGCTCTCGTCGACCGCCGCCGTGGCCGTTCGTTGGGTGCCCGACGCCGACACCCTGGTCTTCGTGGATGCGAACGCCAACCTCGTCTCTCTCGAGGGGTCGAACGAGCGCGTGCTCGCGCCGCTTCCCGTCGCGCTGCCGTGCACCTCCGACGAGTTCGTCGAGCCCACCCTCGGGCTGCACATGGATGAGGACTTCTGGATCACCGCCGACGGCACGCACGCGTGCCTGAGCCTTTCGGATGCCTTTCCCAACATGCGCAACGTCGAGCGGCAGGTGGCGGTGCGCTTGTCCGACGGCGCCGTGCAGCAGCAGCTGTTCTTGGGAGGAGAGGCGTGCGGGCAGCCCGACGCCAACGCGACGCTCGACGTCTGCGCCGGTCGTACGTTCCGCACGCCGCCCGAGGTCGAGTCTCCGCTGCCTGGCGGAGGCATGGTCGACTCCACGTCACCGGACGGAGCGTGGACGCTGGTCCAGGTGGGCTCCGAGCTCGCCGACGTCTCGCACATTCAATACGTGCTGGTCCGCAACATCGACGGGCTGGTGTTCCCGACGCCGTACCAAGCGGGTGCGTGGCCCGAAGCCATCGCGTTGCCCGACGTGCTCCAGCCCGACACGCTGGTGGCAGAGCTCCCCGACGTGCAGGGCGGTGAGACGGTGACCTGGGTTGGGCCCCACCACCTCGTTCTCGACCAAATCCTCTACGTCGCGGGCGAACGGATCGTCCCGCTCGACGGGGACGTCGCGCCCCTGATTTAGCAGCCCGTGGTGTAACCCGGCGCGGCGGATCGCGATGGATTTTTCGCTCCTGGGTAGGAGCCGAAACGCCGCTGTACCGGGCATACCGCAAGTTTTGGCGACACCGCCAGGAGCGAAAAAGACGAGCGAGACGTCGTGATGGGTTACACCACGGGCTGCTCTAAACCTCGGCGGTGCGCATGAACATCGGCTGGGCGAGCAGCCACAGGCTGAGCATGCTCATCAGGACCATGCCGACCATCATCACCAGGTGAACGCGGAAGCTCGCCTTTTTGTCCCGGTACAGCCGGAAGGCGGCGCGCTGCGCCACGATGATTCCGTAGATGTGGCCGATGATGATGAGGGCGACCTGCAGGTACCAGATGCTCTCGGGTGACCACAGCGCTGAGAGGGGTGCGCGGGCGGTGCCGAAGAAGTCGGTGCCCCAGCCCAGTGGGTCGCTGGCGAGGCGGCGCAGCTTGGACCACTCGTAGAAGACGTGCGTGGCGTTGTGCGCCAGGTGATAGAAGAGCGCGACGGGCAGCAGCGTGTACGCAAACTTGATGAACACCTGCCGCGTCGAGTAGTCGGTGCGACCGCTGGCGGCCCGCATAGCCCAGCACAGGCCCCAGTACATGACGCCGGGGATGACGATGCAGCCCAGCATCATCAGGGTGAAGGTGAGCGTGCCGCCGTTGCTGCCGCCGAAGCCGAGCACGTCGCTGCCCAACACGCTGACCTGCGTGTCGATGATCCACCCGCGCAGCGCGTCTTCCCACTCCATCCACAGCGGGATCATGGCCGCGCCGTGGAAGGCGCTGACGATGAAGATCAGCACCGCCATATAGGCTTCGTCGGGCTTGGAGCGGTGCGGATGCAGCACGTCGGCGCCGCTGCTGCGCACGTTGAGCGCGATGTTGTCGTGCGGGCAGCTCTTCACGCACTCGGTGCAGAGCGTGCAGTACTGGTTCTCGTTCATCCCGCCCATGAACTCGTTCGTGGGGCAGGGCAGGCCGGCGCCTTCGCGGCCGTGGTAGCAGTCTTTCGTTTTGCAGCTGCGACATGTGTCGGGGTCGCGGCGGCGCAGCTCGAGCATGCCCATCATCGCGTACTGACCCGAGACGCGGCCGACGAAGCACACGTAGCGGCACATCGCCTTGCGGTCGTAGAGGACCAGCAGCACCCAGGCCATCGCGATCATGCCCACGCCGATGACCGAGGTGAGCCAGGGCCGGTTGGCCGCGTCGAACACGATCTCCAGCCACGTGACGAAGGCGAACAGGATGATCGCGGGCCACATCCAGGCCTTGGCCTTGGGGTAGCGCATGCCCAGCGAACGGACCCGCTTGGTGCTGACGAAGGACAGCCGCATCACCCAGTCGGGAATGGCGGTCCACGGGCACATGAAGCACCAAAGGTTGCCCGCAAAGAACACGCCGAAGATCAGGCCGATCCACCAGATGTTCCACGTGAGCACCGGCGCGATGTTGCGGCCAGGATCCTGCGAGCCCACGAGTCCGGCGACGATCACCGCCAGGAAGCCGACCACGACGGGGATCTGCACCGCGGGCTGGAACCAGCGGCTCTTCATCGCGCGGCGAAGCCAGGGCCAGCGGGTGAGCTCGAACTTCCAGTAGTTGCGCTGCCGCCGGCGCGGGTCGTTGCCCTTGCCGTATCGTTCGAACACGACGAACGACAGCAGCAGAATGACCACGCCCGCGCCGAAGAACACCTCGTTGGGGATGCCCGGCATGAGGTGGACGTAGGCCTTTTTCTTGACGGTCTTGGCGTCGTCGAATGCGCCGGGGTCGAAGAAGCCGCCCTGGTCGAGCTCGTCGCGCGTGGCCGCGTCGATCCCCACGCCCTCTTGACCACCTTCATCGAGGATGATGGCGCCCGATTTGGAGCGCTTTCGGCCGAAACGGTCCACGGTGTAGCCGTCGTCGTCGCCGCCCTCGGGGGTGATGTCTTCGACCGGAGGCATCGGCGGTGCGCCGCCCGGCGTGATGTCCTCGACCGGAGGCATCGGGGGCGCCTTGCTGGGCGTGATGTCCTCGACCGGAGGCATCGGGGGCGCCTTGCTGGGCGTGATGTCCTCGACGGGCGGTTTGGGTGGAGCCGCGGCGAGCAGGCGGCCGTCAAGCTCTGAGTGGACCTTGACCACTGCGTCTTCGGTCTGCCGGGCTTCGACCCGCTCGGCCCCGATCCAGAACAGGCCGATGACGGCCAGCATCAGCGCGAACCCCCAAGCGAATCGTCCGCCGCGAAGGAGCGCGAGCGGGTCGACGTTGCCGCCGGGTGCTTCGGGCTCTTGCCCGAGAACGGGGAGGCGCTTCATCCCGTGACCTCCGCGATCACGACGACGTTGGGGCCGCGGCGCCAGGTTGCCTCGTCGCCCACCGAGGGTGCAGGCGCCCGGCCGCCGCCGCCGTCGGTGAGGTCGACGAACTCGGCCGTCATCGTGCAGGGGTCGTCGGCGCCCTCGAGCGTCACCCACAGAAGCTTGCCGTAGATGGAGTTCTGCACGTTGCCGATGCTCGACGGCCCGGCACCGACCGCGAGGTGCTCGCCGTCGGGGGCGACCGCGATCGCGTACGGGCTGATCGTGTCGCCCTCTGTCGACCACGCGTCCTCCAGCCCGGTGAGCGTGTTGCAGATGCCGGTGGGGGAGACGACCTGCACGCCGCGCACGCCCTGCGGCGCGATCGCGCCTTGGGCGAGCAGCCAGTGCGTGTCGTCGAACCGAACGATCTCACCGAGCTGTCCGTCGCTGTCGGCGACGTCGATCGGGCTGAGGTTGCAGTCCGACGTGACGCTGTAGATCTGCGAGGTGGTGGCGTTGAGCGGGGTGGGTCCAAGGCCCAGCAGGACTCCGCCCGCGCCGTCGTGGGCGAGGTACCGGGCGCGCCGATCGTTTTGGAAGGGCAGGTCGCAGATGCGACCCGTGATCCCGCCCGCCACATCGCCGGGCGAGGCCGAGAGGTCGCCGAGGTCGAGGAACGCGACGGCTTCGTTGCCATCGCACGCGACCGCAGCGCTCTGCTCGTTCTCGAGGAGGACGACCTGGGAGGCGCCGAGGCAGTCGCCGCCGTCGAGGCCGCTGAGGGTGGCGAGCGCGAAGTCGGCGGGATTGGCAGCGTCGACGACCGCGAGCTTGCCGGGCTCGATCCAGGTGTCTTCGGCCGCGAACAGGTCGTTGGCGAAGACGCTGACCAGCACCTTGCCGGACACCGTCTGCGGCAGCGCGAAGATTGGCTCGATCTCGTCGAAGCGGGTCTCGACCACGCCCTCCGAAAAGACGCCGCTGGTGAAGAATGTGTCGACGTCGATCGTTCCGCTTTGCTCGTCGAAGAGCGCGGTGGGGAAGGTGAGCATCGCGCCCAGCTCCCGGGTGGGGTAGTGGCCCGTGATCACGTGCAGGCCTGTGTCCGAAAGAGACATACCGAACGGCTCGTCGAGCGGACCGAGCTCGGTGCCGGGCTTGAGGTCGAGGTCGAGCGCGCCTCGATAGCTGGGGGCGTTCCCGGCGGCGCCGCCGAAGATCTCGACGCGGTCGTCGAGCGTTTGGGCGGTGAGGACGACCCAGCAGGTTTCGCCGGGGTCGCAGCCGAGCATGTTGTCGGCGGAGTCGACGGCGGTGGTGGCGTCGGCGCCGTCGGATGCGTCGGTCTCGGTACTTCCCGAGGGGTTGTCAGGAAGGCAGGCGCCCAGCGCGAGACTCATGCTCAGGAACCCGACTGCACGCACCGACATGCAGGGGACCGTAGCAAAGGACCCCGCCCCGACAAAGCGGAGCGGGGCGGGGATTGTCGCGGTGCCGAGGCCTTGGCACCGCGACGGTTTCGCCGTCACCGTAGCGACGACTTTGCAGGTGGCGTGATTACGGGGTCTGCAGCGTCCGCTCGGCGCAGCAGCCTTCCCCGCAGCGCGGGTTGGACCAGCAGGCACCGGGCGACATGGAACACATGGGAGGGCAGGCCAGCTTCGCGCCGCAGCAGCCGGCGTCGATGCAGGCGTTGTCCAGCGCGCAGCGGAGGTCGCTCGCGCACTGGGTGGCGCAGAAGGAGTTCTGCGCGGGCACGCAGACGGAGGGCAGGTCGGGCACGCCGAGGTCGAGGCACTCGGAGGAGCCGGGGCATCCGTCATCGGGGCACGGCGCGTGGGAGCAAATCCCCTCTCCGCCTTCGCCCAGGACGTCGACGCAGGTCAGGCCCATGCTGCCCATGCACTCCTCGTCGGAGGAGCAGGGGTCGCCCACGATGGGGTCGTCGGCGCCTCCGGACGTGTCGTCGGCAGCGCTCGTGGAGCCGTCGTCGGGGGGCGTGCCCGTGGTGCTCGGGTTGGTGGACCCCGGCGTGGTGTCCCCGGTCGTTGCGACCGTTCCCGTGTCGTCGTCGGCTGGTGCATCAGACCCCGAGGGGCCCCCGCCGCCCGAGCCACAGGCGGTGAGGACGGTGAGCAGTGCAGAGATGGCGAGTGAAGTGCGGAGTTTGGACATGACGAGGCCTCGCATCAGCCGCAGTCGGCAGTGGGGACGAAGTGAACTTCGGTGGTGGTGGAGCCTTGGTTCACGAAGCTCCAGAAGTAGGCGTTGACGACCCAGGTGCCCTCGCCGAGCAGGACGGCGTTTGGCGTGAGGGTGATGACGTCGTCTTGGGTATCCGTGTCGGCGAGGTATGCTTCCTCGCTGAGCACCGACTCGGGCACGAATCCCTTCGCAACGTCGGGCACGTCGTACGAGCTCAAGAACTCAGGCGGGCCGAACATGGACAGCGGGGAGAGTTCACCCATCTCGTCGAACTGCGAGATGGCGAGGTGGACCGCGACCAGCGGCATCGAGCCTTCCTCGTGCTGGAGGATGGTGCCGTCGTCGAGTGCGACGTAGCGGTCGCCGAGCATCAGGCCGCCCGAGCCGCTTTGCGTTGCGGACACGGTGTGCGGACAGTCGAGGCGGACCACGCGAAACGTCTGCACCGCGGTGTGATCCAGCGGGACGCTATCGCCCGAGAGGGCGGGGATGTCGTACGTCCGGGTCTCGCGGAAGAGCGTCTCGTTTCCTTGTTCGCCATACTGCGAGAGCAGGTCGGACGCGATGACGAGGTGCGAGCTCTGGCCCAGCGCGTATTCAGTCTCGTCGACCATTGCCTCGAGGGTGACGGGCGTGCCGGCGGAGAAGTACAGCGGCGAAACGTAGGTGCCGTCATCGATCGGGGCTTCCACGGCGACCTCGCCGTCGTGACGCCAGCCCAGCGGGACGAACCCGAAGTCGGGCGAGCCCGTGAAGTAGTTGCCGAACACCGCAAACTCTCCGGTCTGAATCGGTGGCGGGGCTGCACCGCCGTCGTCGATGTCGTCGAGTAGAATCGGCGCCGAGAACTCGCCCGCCGCGGGGAACGTGTCCGAGCCGATGCCGGTCGCCGACATTGAGCCGACGTAGGCGTGCACCGCGAACTCGGCGTCGGGCTCCGTGGATCCGAGCATGCGCGAGGCGTTGCTGATCGCGAGCAGCAGGTCCCCGCCGCTTGCGTCGGGCTTGCGCGTGAGGTGCACCCCCGCACCTTCGTCGAACTCACCGAAGGCGAAGGGCGCGAGCGCGAGCGGGTATCGGTCGTCGTAGATCCGAGCCTGCACCCCGTTGAGCGCCGACCCGAACGGCGTACCCACGATCGAGTCGCCGATGCCGTCCCCGTCGACGTCGAAGACCAGCACGAACGTCTCGTCGAGCGCGAAGTCCGTTCGGTCGATGCCCCCGAGGCCTTCGAGCTGTGCAGAGGTCCCGTTCGGGTCGCCATCGCCGTCGACGTCTCCGAAGATGCCGACCGCGTCGATGCCGATGTAGAGCACGTCGGTGGTGCGCTCGTAGGCAAAACCCAGCTGCGCAAGGTCGACGCCGCTCTCGGAGATTCCGGCGGGCAAGGAGACGTCTCCCGTGGCGTCCGCGAAGAAGAGGCCGCGGCCGTCGAAGTCGGCCTCGACGTCCCCGGTCGCATTCATCCCCACGGCGGAGGCTGACGGGGTGACCTCGACCGGACCCAGCTCGACTTCGGTTCCGTCGACTTCGCGGACCTTGTAGTAGACCGGGCCGCAGTTGCAGAGCGTGTCGTCGACGAACGCGTAGCTGAAGCCACGTGCGTTGTTGCCTCGCGACGCGGTGAAGGAGCCCTCGACGACCTCGAAGGGTCCGTTGGGGGTGTCGGCCCGCAGGACCTCGAATCCCGACGAATCGTATTCGGGCCCGGTCCCCCACAGGACCGTGGCCGACGCGTCGCCGGCGATGGTCGACAGCGAGCGGAGCAGGGTGGCGTCGGGCATGTTGAGGGTCATGCCCGCGGTGTCGACCGAAGCGTCCGTGATGTCGCCGGTCACAGAGGTGACCGCTGCGGACGCGCTGGCGATCTCTCCGTTGTGGAAACTGTCCGAGGAGCAGTCGATCTGTACGGAGATCGAGGCTTCCGACATCGCTGCGAGCGGCACGTCGCTCCACGTCAGCGTCGTTCCATCGGCGCCGATCGAGGCGGCCGGGGCCCCGAGCGATCCGGTTGCGCCCAAGTATCCCAGCGATGGCGGCAGGTTGACCGAGACCTCACCCGCCGAGAGCACTTCCATTGGCGTGACGGAGAGGTCGAGGACGGTCGAGCCCGCGCACGTAGCCTCGTTGGGCGCATCGAGTGCAATCCCAACCCGCGATGCGGCGGTCGGCGGCACGAACGTGGAGAACGTTTGACGGTGGTTCGAGTGCATGGCGACGACATCACCGCCGCTGATGACCTCGGCCCGCAGGTACGCGAAGTCTCCGATCGCCATGAGGTTGTATTCCTCGTTGGTGAACGTGACCTGGGCGTAGTCTCCGTCGGGCACCGTGACGACCTGATCGAACAGCGCGCCTCCGGTGTTGGCGTCGTAGACCCAGACCTCGGCGTCCGAACCACGCGTCGTCAGGTAAAGGTGGCTACCCTTGCCCTCGAAGCCGTCGAGGTTGTCCTGCTGCGCCGGGGGCGTGGCGAACACGGTGAAGGCCTGGCCGCGGTTGCGACCGTCGTCGGCGGGGATGAACGTGGCGATGTCGTTCTTGGCGCCCCACTTGCGGAACATCCAGCTCGCCTCGAACACCGTGACGTCGGCGGAGGCGGTGAGCCGATACCGATCCGAGTCTTGGAACAGCTGCGACTGGAACGCGATCAGGTCGAAGTGTTCGCCGGCCTCGAGCGTGGCCTCGTCGATGACGGACCAGTCCATCGCGCTCTCGCTCCAGCCCTCCAGCACGATTTCGGTTTCGTCCTGAGGCGCGTAGACGTGGACCTCCTTCTCGAAGTCCCGCTTCGTGTTGTGGGGAATGCCGAAGTGGAAGCGCTGTCCCGCGCGTCGACCATCGTCGGCGGGGACGAAGGAGCCGCCGTGGCGGGCGCGGTTGTTCGAGTTGTTGGCACTGATCGCGCCCTGCATCACGGAGACGTTCCCGGAGGTCCGAATCCAGTAGGTGTGACCCGGATCGAGCATGTCGATGCCGGCTGCGTGCGCCGAGAGGAGGTCTTCTCCTTCGTCCAGGTTCAGCGACAGGATGGGGGTACCAGCGTGCAGGTCGATGGAGCTGAGGCCACCGCCATCGAGGGCGAAGCTGGTGATGTCGAGAACTTCGATGTGCGCGGCTTCGTGGGCGAACGCGTTGATGTCTCCGCGCGGGCCGTCGGTTTCGAGCGCATGGATGAAGAAGCTCCGGCCCGAGAGGGTGCCGTTCTCGCTGGGAACCCAATCGTGCTTGAAGCTCGACGTGGTGGTGAGCTCGACCATCACCGGCGCCGATGCATCGATGGAGAAGAAGTCTCCGTCCCACTTCCCGTCGGGTCCGTCGTTGATCGAGCCGCCACCGAGGTAGGTGACGTAGCTCTGACCGCGAGAGAGACTCACACCGAGGGTCGTGTCGTCATCGTCGCCATCGATGGAGTCGTCGAGGATGTTCACGATCGTACCGTCATGGACGGCGGTGACCACAACTGCCGTGTCGCCTGCGCCTGCGTCGTTGATTGCAGGTGCGTAGAGCTGGAACTGTGTTCCAAGCTCGGAAGCGAGGGCAGAGGGAGAAAGCAGCGTGACCGGGAGGCTGACGGCCAGAGCTGCAACGAGTCGTGAACGCAGAGCGAGGCGAGGGTGGCGAGCGCAGTACATCGTTCAAAACGATGTGTAGATAGTGCGTTCCCCGGGATCCAATCCTTCGATGGTCCAATGCCGGCCAGTCGGTCGATTTTTTGTACGTACAACTGGTTGGGCGCGCGCCCCGGACGCGGAAACGCCAGCACCCGGGTGGATGCTGGCGTTTGAAGGGGCTCCTGCGCGAAAGAGCTCGGTTCAGGCGGCTTTCGCGAGGGCGTCTTCGACCGACTCGTAGATGGAGAACACCTGGTCGAGGCGGGTGAGCTCGAAGATCTTCTTCACCGCTGGGCGCAGGTTCGCAAGCGCGACGTCCCCTTTGCCGACCCGGACCTGCTTGAAGGTCCCGACGAGGACGCCCAGGCCTGAACTGTCGACGAAGTCGACCCCTTCGAGGTTGAAGAGAAAGTCGTTGTGGCCCTTCTCGAGCAGTCCCGAGAGCTCTTTCTTGAGTGCGCCCGAGCTGAACAGGTCGATGGAGCCCTGAATGGTGACGAGTACGTTGGTTTCTTTGATGTCGACTTCGACGCGCATTGTGGTGTTCCTTTACAGGTTGGAGCCTCGGGTCATCGCAACGGCTGCGTCGACCAGGGGATAGAGTGACTCTGCGTGTTTGATGTGTTCGACGCTTTCGGCGAATTGCAAGTGGTGACGGTCGTTGACACCCAGCGTCTCGAGAATGTCGTCCGTTTTCACCACTTCGACGGTTCCGCCCATGCTGCGGAGAATCTCGGGAACGTCGGTGAGGTAGTACTCCCCCTGCGCGTTGTCGCAGTCGAGCTGGTCGAGCGCAGGAAGGAGCGTGTCGACGCGGAAGCAGTACATGCCCACGTTGATCTCGCGGATCTTCTTCTGATTTGGCGTACAGTCTTGTTCTTCGATGACGCGGACGAACTGGTCGTCTCCATCTCGAATGATGCGACCGGCGGCTGGCGGGGAGTTGAGTTCGATTGTCAGTAGCGAGGCATCGGCACCCCGCTCCAGGACGGAGGCGCCGAGTCTGCGGACCGACTCGGGACTCATCATGGGCGCGTCGCCATAGGCCACGATGACTGCGCCGCCCATCTCCGTGAGCGCGTCCTTGGCAACCATGACGGCGTGCCCGGTGCCGCGCTGCTCGGTCTGCATGACGTAGCGGAAGCTGTCCCCGAGCTCGGCCTGGATTGCATCGGCCCGGTAGCCGACGACGCAGCAGACGTCCTCGACTCCGCCCGAGCGAAGCGCGTCGATGGCTCGCCACACCATGGGGCGGCCATTGACGGGGTGGAGAACTTTCGGCAGGTCCGACTTCATGCGGGACCCTTTGCCGGCTGCCAATACGAGACCTGAGAGTTTCATCGTGTCCGTCGCTCCGATACAGCGTTCATCGGCTATCCGTGGGCCAGCTTGAGCGCTCCGCGCTGGGTGGCCTGAAGCAGCAATTCACCCACAGCGGCCCAGCTATAGGGCTGTGCGAACTCTCGGAGCGATCCACCGCCGGGGCGAGCTTGGGCCGTTTCGAGTGCGGACACGACAGTTTGGGCTAGCTCGGTGACGATGCTGGCTGGGTGCGGGTCGACCATCAGGGATCCCAAGCTGGGGTCGTGCTCGTGGACCTGCCGCAGCAGCCAACCCAGCCCGGAGGAGTCGGTCCCGACGGGAATGGCCGCGCAGGACACCGCCTCGAGGATCGACAGCGGGAACGCCTCGGGCACGAGGGCCGGAAGGACGGCCACGTGGGCGGGTCCGAGGTGCTCGGCGCAGCCGACCCGGTCGAGAACGCCGACGAAGCTGATCGACCCTGCAGCGGCCCGGGCTCTCTGCGCATAGTCGCGCGGGGCCCCGTTGATGAAGTGCTCGACGGGATGGACGAGCGCGTGTCTGCCTGAGGCGACACCCAAAGAGCGCAGCGGATCCATGAAGCCCGCGAGGTTGCCGCTGGTGAGTGCCCGCGCCGCGGATTGCAGGGCTGCGGCGTCTTTACCTCCGCCTGCGAGCCGGAGCTTTGCGTTCGGAACGCAGCGGCGAATCATCGGCCACGCTGCCAGCAGCGCATGGATTCCCTTGTCCAGGGTGAGACGGCCGGCGTACGCGACGGTCGGCGTCTTGGACTTGGGCTGCGGCGAGAACAAAGAGAGGTCGACCCCCGGCGAAACCTCGCAGAGCCGGGCCTCGTGCTTGGGGAACAACTCGACGATCCGCTCTCGCACCGCGTCGTTGAGCGCGACGACGGCCGCCGCGGAGTACAGCGCTGCATCGACGCGCGCGGCCAAGGCCGGGATCTTGCGCACACCGTAGTGCAGCCCGGTCCCGTGCGAGATGACCGCCCAGGCGGTTCCCACCTGCCGCGCGAGGCGATCGGCGACCTGGCACAGCAGCGCGGTGTGGTTGACCAGCACTACGTCGACGTCGCGCAGCCGAACGATGTCGCGCGAGATCGAAGTCATCCGCGCGACGTACTCGTCCATCTCTTGGGCGGTCCAGTCACTGATCACGCGACCACGCGTGAGTTCCTCGCGCGGATACATGACCGGGATTTCGCGGTCGGAAACGGCGTGGATGGTGAGCTTACCGCCCGTGGAGCGCAGATAGGCGGTGCTGTTGGTGCCGTGATTGTGGTGAATGATGGAGGCGGTTGGGTGAGACGCGCGCAGGTCTTCGTCGTGGCAGAGCACGTCGACGCGGTGGCCGTTGCGAGCGAGGGCTTCGGCGAGGTCACGCGTGTAGATCGCGCTTCCGGAGCCGGTCAGGCCGTAGCCATGCAGGATGAGAACGTTCATGAAGCGACTCGTGTTGGCGTGGTCGGAAAGGCGTGCAGCAAAGAGAACTCCGTGCGCATGCGGGTCACGTTGAAGTGCCGCTGCACGCGGGTTCGGGCGGAGCGGCCCCACATGGCGTGGCGCTCCGGGTTCGAGGCGAGCGTTCGAAGCGCGCGAAGAAGCACGTCGGGATTGCGGCTGACGACGCCGCCGGGGGCTCCGAGGGCTGGGTCCGTGACCATGCGGCGCACGTCACCCACGTCGGTGGCGATGACGGGGATGCCGCGCGCCATCGCCTCGAGCACCGCGAGCGGCTGGGCTTCGAGGTCGCTGGTGAGCACCAACACCGAGGCGTCCGAGAGTGCGGTCGGCATGGGCTGCGGCCCCCGCCACGTCACGGCGCGGCTTTGCTCGAGGCGTCGGCGAAGCCCGGCTTCTTCGCAGGGCGGACAGTCGAAGGGGCCGACGAGGTGACCGCGAATCTCGACGTCGTCCGACGCGGCGTCGATGAGGTCGACGAACACATCGGGTCGCTTGATGGGGTTGAGCCGTCCGAGGAACACGGCCGTACACGCCTCGGGCGGTACGCAGATGGTGTCGGGCACCTCTACGCCGTTGGCGATGACGCGGGCCCGCGCGGGGTCGAGTCCACGCGAGACCTGGTCGTCCATACGCTCGGGGTAGAGCGAAGTGACCATGTCGGCGCGGCGGTAGAGGTCGTGACGAATCTGTTCGAACGTGTCGAGTACGCCGGCCGCTTCGTCGCGCTGGACCATGCGTCCGGACTCCAGAAACGGGCTGCCCGCGCGAAGCTCTTCCACGTACGAGGCGTGCTCGGACACGATGAGTGGGCATCCGCGGCGCTGTGCAGCCAAGCCCACGCTCGCGGCGAGGCCCGCCCCGATCGCGTGGACGACACCGCCCGCTGGAATGCGTGCGGCGACGATGCGCGACCAGTCCCGCACGCTCTGGCGGCTGAAGTCCGCGGGCTCGTCGACGCCCTCGAAGGCTTCGACGGATCCAGGGAGCGTGTAGGCCCACGTGTCCTCAGGTGGCAGAGCGCCGATGCGAAGGATGCGAGCCGGCATCGAGCCGCTCAGCAGAAGGTCCATCCACGTGGAGATGCCGCCCAGGGTCACCGGGTACGTACCTTCGAGGACGATCGTCGGGGTAGGTCGAAAGGAGGTCACCGGCCACGATCCCTGTAGCGTCGCGGTGCAAGGCGACCATCGAACCCCGGGATCGAAAACGGGACGCCCCCGCGAGGTCGGGGACCAGGCGGGGGCGGATCGGCGCGTTTCCATCGCGCGCGGCGATGATCATATTGCGACACCGAGTAGTGAAAGGTCGTCGGGTGAGTCGCGGTCTTCGAGCAGCGTGCGGACGGTGATGTCCACGACGTTCTGCAGAGGCTCGTCGAGGTGGCTCGCGATGAGCTCGGCGAGTCGCGTTTCCCCGAACATCTCGCCGTCGACTTCCAGCTCGGTGAGTCCATCGGTGAAGATGAACAAGCGGTCACCGGGGCGCAGCGTGGTCTGCCCGTCTTCATACGGCAGGCCCAGGCCCATGCCGACCGGCGGTCCGCCGCCACCGCCCAGGCGGTCCAGCGTGCCGTCAGCGCGAAAGAGCATCGGCGGTGGATGGCCGCCGCAGCAATAGCGAAGCACGCCCGTGTTCCGATCCAGGATGCAGTAGGCGACGGTCAGGTACGAGTCGAGACCTCGGCTGGAGATCTCGTGATCGAGCATCGTGCAGACCTCAGCGGGGCCGGCGATGTCGAAGGTGTCGCCCATGGCTCGGCCTTCGAGCAGCGCGGATGCGATGGAGTAGGCTGGAGACAGCGACGTCGCTGCCCACGTGGCGACGAGCGAGGCCGCAACGCCGTGGCCGCACACGTCCGCGACGAAGAACGCCACGCGATCGTCGTCGATCCGCTGTACGTTGAGGAAGTCTCCCGCGAGCCCCTCACATGGTTGATATGCGTAGGCTGCCGAGACGCGGGGCAGATTCACGGGGTTGGGTGGAAGCAGCCCCGCCTGAATCCGGCTCGCACACTCGATTTCGGCCCGCATGCGGGCGTTGGCGGTGAGCAGCTCTCGCTCCGCCTGCCGCAATCGCGCCAGTCGGCTGACGCGGGTGCGGATCTCGGGGATGCGCAGCGGTTTGGGAATGTAGTCGTCGGCCCCGCGGCGCAAGCCCGCTTGAATATCCTGTGTGGAGCCGAGGGCGCTCGCGAGCAGGATGCGGGGGGCGTCGGAGCCGAGGGTGTCGACGATGTGCGAGACGAGATCGAGCCCGCTGATGCCGGGCATCATGATGTCGAGCACCGCCACGTCGAAGTCGGCCGCTCGCTCGTCGAGAATGGCCTTGGCTTCCTTGCCGTCTTTGGCGACCTCGACCTCGTAGCCGACCGAGGTCAGCGCACGGGTGAGGATCTGGCGAATGGTCGCTTCATCGTCCGCGATGAGCAGACGACCCGCAGGTTTGGCGTCCTCGGGCATGACGCACCTACGGAAGTGCCTTCTCGAGAATGACGACCTTTCCGAGCGGTTCGACCGTCTCTCGGTACGAGATGGAATCCGTCAGGCTCTGCATCAGGAACAGGCCTCGCCCGGACTCTCCGTCCAGATCTGGGACGGCGTCCTCGTCGGCGTGGCCGAACGCCTTGTCGGGGTTGGTGTCGTAGACGTAGATACGTACGACGGTGTCGGTTGCCTCGAATACCGCTCGGGCGTCGCGGCCGTCTTGGTCGTGGGCGTGCCGGATGACGTTGGAGACGCACTCGGTCAGCGCGAGCATCAGCCCAAACCCGACCTCACCCTCCGCATCGATGTCGAGCTGTTCCAAGAAAGCGCGGAACTTGTCTCGCATCATCGGGATCGACGCGTACTCGCTGGGGTACTCGACCTCCACGCGAATCGCATCATACTCGGGGTCGACCGCACAGTTTGCTGCCATGAACGTTCCTTCGTGTCCCCCTTCTCTTCGGCAATCGGGGGACGACCAGCAAGGCTCAGTTTAGGCCGCTTCGCCATCCGTTTCGGGCTGCGGCAGGCTCTGGGACCGGCGGCGGATGTACCAGACAGCCACGAGCACGATCGAGAGGATGCTTCCGAACAGCACGGGCAAGGGGATGGTCCGCCACGCCGCCTCCGCCCGGGCGATGAAGCGGTCGAGTTCTGGGGTCGAGCCTTCGCCCGACGCCGCTTCGAGCCGTCCGTCGGTGTCGAACGCGAGCGAAAAGCCCGGGGTCCCGAAGATGGACACCAAGGCGCGTTGGGCGGCTGGCCAATCGTCGGTGAGCACCACGAGCGCGGCCGCTCGCTCCCCGTTGAAGCGACGCAACCAGATCGAACCCACGGGCTCGAACGACTCGGTCGCGGCGGGAATCTCCAGCGTCTCTTCGAGCCGCGCGGCGACCTGCGGCCATGCCTCGCCGTCTTCGACGGTGCCGAGCATCATGATGTGCCCTTCGGGCGGCGCAGGCTCGCTGGCGCTGGAGATCTGGAACCGAGGTGCGGTGAGGGAGTCCATGCCGATGCGCATTGCGACGCTCGCCGCAAATCCAAGCGCATCGAGGGGGCGGGCGTCGGCCAGGACGACCTGCGTGGGGTGCTTGAGCGCGGAGCCGTTGAGCGGCGCAGGAAAGGCCTCGAGGTCGATGATGGCCGGCTCGATCGGGGCGAGGTGCCAGCGCGAACGCGGCTTGATCGTGATGAAGTCGGTCTCCCGCTCCGTACACTCTTCGTCATCGTCGGAGCCACCTCCGCCCTCGCTTTCGAACTTCAGCGCGAAGTGGCGCAAGGGTCGGTTGGCGCCATCTCGGTTGCCGCCCCGACCGCCGGGGAGCTCGAGTTCGGTCTCGTGAACGCCCGGCTTCAGCCGAATGCGCCCCAAGACTTCGTCGCCGAGCGAGACGACCAGCACCGACCCCTCCGCAACGCCGGTGGGGACCGAATACGCGAGCGTCAGCGTGCTGTCCTCGTCGATGAGGATGGCCGGTGGACGCTCGAAGTAGAACGTCTTCGGGACGCCCTTGAGGAGCGGAAACAGCACCTCCTGCAGGCCCAGGTCCGAGAAGTGGACGGTGCTGGCCAACCACGGAGAGTTGCTCTCGGGAGGTGGCTCGCTGGCGAATCGTCGCTGCGTACCCACCCCGAGCTCGCTCCGGCTGAAGATCCACCGCGCGACGAGGGCGGCATCCTCCGGTGAGTCGGCCTCTACGGTGAAGACGGACCACGCGTCGTGTTCGGGGTGTGGCCGAACCGAGATCGAGGGGGCCGGGTCGGTGCTGGTGAGGTCGATGTCGACGAGGTGCCCCTGTGGCAGCGGGGCGTCGGGCTCGAGCGGCTCGATGCGAACGGGGTTGGTCCCAGCGTGTTTTCCGAGCGCCGCGGCGAGCTCCAGCATCGCTCGGCGGTGGGCGTCGTCTGCGACCGCCATCCGCATCGAGAGATGACGCAGGTCCCGCGCGCGCTGGGTGATCAGCGGATACGGAAACTCGCCCAAGTTGTGGGCGGGCGGACGCATGCTGTACTTCACGCGAATCGACGAGTCCTCGTGCAACACGACGGTGCGCTCGTCCGGTTCGCAGTCCTCCTCGTGGGCCAGGAACGCGACCTGAATGTGGAGACCCTGCGGCGTGGGGGACTCCGGGGGAATCTCGACCATCAGTCGCTGAAACCGCGTGTCCTTGCTTGGTAGCGCTTCTCGGTGTCGCTCTTTTCCGTTGACCGTCACCACGAGCACGCCGGCAGTTTTGTCAGTCGCCTGCGGCAGCTTGGGGACGCTATAGATCAGCTCGACCGACGAGCCCTTCTGCATCTCCCAGTCGCTCGGCAGCTCGTACCAGGCCTCGAAGAGCGGCTCGTCGGCGGTGAGCATGGCCGCCGCGTAGCCCAGGTCGCGGAAGATGCCGACGTCTTCGTGGACGTCGTCCTCGGCGTGGGCCAGGCCAGCGCCGAGCGCCACCCAAACCCCGAGCACCCACGCTAGAAGGCGGCTCACCGGGCCTTGCGCTTCTCTTCCCAGACGCGCGCCATGACCTCGCGCTCCTCTTCGACCGTGCGGTGGATGTGGAACACCACCAGGTCCTCGGTCTCGAGGTACACGGACATGTTCGTGTAGGTCTCCATGTACTCGCGACACCATGACTCCAGCGCAACGTTGTCATCGGCGCGAGCTTCGAAAGCCTGAACCGAGCGATAGCGGACGTTGGGCGCGGTCTTCTCGACGAAGAGGAAGACGTGCGAGGTTGGGACGGTCGCTGCGCTGTTTTGTGGGTCCCACTTGTACGACTCCACCTCGAAGCGCTCGAGGAAGTCACCGCGGGGAATCGACCAGCCTTCGCCCTCGACGTGCGTGGAGAGCTCGGCGTGGGCGACCATGGTCCACTCCCCCGCGACGAACTCTTCCTTGATCTGATACGCGGTGCCGAGCGTGGTCTCGGGTTCCATCCGCGCGTCGACCTCGCTGAACGACGGCGGCGCGAAGATCAGTACCGCGAGTACGCCCGCAATCCCGGGGAGCTGTCGCAGCGGTCGAAGCGTGAGCACGCGGAACATCCGCCCCATGGGCACGGAGACCATGTCGTACAGCACGTCGAACCCGAGGCCGACCACGACCGACGCGAGCGGGACGAGCAGCGCCATGACGCCGTCGGTCGACAGCATCGGCAGACCGGTTCGCGGCAGCGAGAACAGGGACCAGGCGAAGAGGAACGCCAGGCACGGGACGTCGATCCGGAAGTCGCGGCCCGCCTTCATCTTCATCTGGCGGACCCGGAACAGGGTCGCCAGCGCAAAGGCGCCTGCAGCCAGCATCAGGGGCGCTTGCGCGATCTTGGGGTCGGCGGCTCGAGGCGCGATGGTCTCGCGCACGACATCGAGCGCGCCGTGGCCGAGACCGAATCCGAACACCTTGGCGGCAAGGCCCCAGCCGAGCGGGACGAGCGTCGCGACGATTGCGTAGCCGGCACATCGCGCCAGCATGCCAACGCCACCCTTGCGGAACGACAGCTCACCGGTGGCGGCGGCGGCAAGCGCGGCCAAGCCCAGCGCCAGGCTCAACGGGTGGATCGACGCGAGCAAGACCAGCAGTCCGAGCGAGATCCGCCGGGGCCACGGCCCGTCCTGGCTGCCGCTGAGCGACGCGACAAGCATGATGAAGAACGGCGCCGCGAACGTATAGGCGTGCAGGGCCGCTTCGGACTCCACCATGGGGAGGAGCGGACCCGAGGTTGCAAAGGCGCACAAGGCCG
The DNA here is from genome assembly GCA_039024335.1 of Myxococcota bacterium. Taxonomy (GTDB): domain Bacteria; phylum Myxococcota_A; class Polyangia; order Nannocystales; family Nannocystaceae; genus CAJXVA01. The sequence continues at coordinate 20,537 of JBCCQM010000038.1, read as the reverse complement.
CCGAAATCGTGGCTCCGCCGCTTCGTCGCGTGGGCTCGCGAAGGCGAACCGACAGTGCGTACACGGCCGTGGTGGTGAGGAGCGACCACGTGGTTCCGAGCACGCCCCACAACAACATCTGGTCCACGCGCGAGAGCGTGTACACGACCAGCGCGAACGCATGCGCGCCCAAGGGGTAGTAGCCCGAGGCGAGGACTTCGCCCGCGCCGAGTCGCTTCAGGCGCAGGATGTTCTCGTGGGCTCTGGACGAGTCAGGGTACGGATAGTCGAGGAAGGCGCCGTAGCGCACGACCAGGAGTGCGATGAGGATGAGCAGGAACGGGGCGTGGTCGATCAAGCCGCTGACGATGCCCGCGGAGCGATCGCCCATTTTGGACCGGATCTTCGCCAGCGCCGCGTCCCGCAGCCGGACCAGCTCGGCACGACCGCCATCAAGAAGGTCGAACACGACGATCTGCAGTCGGTCGCGTCCACGCAACTCGCCTTCGACAGGCTTCTTTCTCCGCGCAAGGCCGACACCAATGATGATCAGCGAGCCGATGAGCGAAACGCCGTCGAAGAGGTTGAGCAGCGTCAGGACGTGGACCAACGCCACCAGCACCAACACCAACCGTCCCGCTTGCTGCGGCAAGGTGGCTTTGGTCAGCTCGCGCTCTTTACCGAGCACGATTCCGGGCACCACGAAGAGGAGCAGGCCTCCCCAAAGCAGTACGCGGATGATTCCGTTGGCGATCACGGGCGAGGGGTCCGAATCGATCCATCGGCCTTTCTCGGGGGGTCCGCGAGCCCAGATCTGAAACGTTCAAGACTCGAATCGGGCCGCGGGATCTCGAAACGACCCCTTGCCGGTCGGCGGTCCGATCCACACGAGGAGTTCTCCCCCTCAGGAGGACCCCATCATGTGCGGCATCGTTGGATACATCGGATTTCGGAACGGCGTGAAAGAGTGCCTCCACGGGCTCGAGCGTCTCGAGTACCGTGGCTATGACTCGTCGGGCGTCGCGGCCATCGACATCAGCGGCCAGCTCGAGGTCAACCGAGCGGTCGGCGGCGTCGCCAACCTCACCGAGAAGGTCCAACAAGCGCAGCAGCTCGGACGGACTGCGATTGGGCACACGCGGTGGGCCACCCACGGCGAGCCCGCCGAGCACAACGCTCACCCACATGTCGATTGCACCGGACAGTTCGCGGTGGTGCATAACGGAATCATCGAGAACCACGCGGCGCTTCGCGCCGAACTAAAGCTCAAGGGCCACCGGTTCCAGTCCGATACCGATACAGAGGTCATCGCGCACCTCGTCGAGGAGAACTACGACGGCGACCTGCTCGAAGCGGTCAAAGCGTCGGCTGAGCGTCTTCGGGGAACCTACGGGTTTGCCGTCGTGCATGCCACCGACGACGACGAGTCGGAAATCGTCACGACGCGTCGCGGCAGCCCGCTCGTCGTCGGGCTTGGCGACGATGAGGCGTTCCTCGCATCGGATGTGGTCGCGGTGCTCGACCGCACCCGTCAGGTCCTCTTCCTCGAAGACGGCGACTTCGCGGTGCTCAAGCGCAACTCGGTCGAGCTGTTCGATCAGACCGGGGCGAAGGTGTCGCGCGAGATCACCGAGGTGGAATGGTCGGCTGAAGCGGCCGAGCGCGGCGGCTACGACCACTTCATGCGCAAGGAGATCGGCGAGCAGCCCAGCACGCTCGAGCGTATCTGTACCGGTCGCGTCGTCACCGACGAAGATGGCCGCCGGACGGTCGACCTGCCCGAGATGAAGGCGCTGTTCGACGGTGCCGCGCCGCCGAAGCGCATGGCGGCGGCGTCCTGCGGTACTTCGTACAACGCGAGCCTCGTCACCAAGTGGTACGTGGAGCGGCTCGCGAAGATTCCGACCGACGTGTACATCGCCTCGGAGTTTCGCTACGAAGAGCCTCTGCTCGAGCATACCGATGCGTTCTTGTCGGTCAGCCAGTCCGGAGAAACTGCCGACACGCTTGCGTCGCTCGACCTCGCACGAGGCACCGACCTCAAGTCGCTGGCGATTTGCAACGTCATCGGCAGCCGGCTGTGCCGTGAAGCCGATGCAACCATCCTGACGCAGGCGGGTCCTGAGGTCGGCGTTGCGTCGACCAAGGCGTTCTCCTCTCAGGTCATCGCCGGCCTGCTCGTCGCTCTGGACCTTGGCCTTCGCAAGGGGACGGTCACGCCCGAGCAGGCGGACACCATTCTCGCCGATCTCGAGAAGCTGCCCGACTACGTTCGCGCGGTGCTCGACCAGGAGGCGCACATCGAAGCCATCGCCGAGAAGCATGCGAACGCCCGCGCCTTCTTGTTCCTGGGCCGCGGCGTACAGGTCCCCGTTGCGCTCGAGGGTGCGCTCAAGCTCAAGGAGATCTCCTATCCGCCGGCCGACGGCGGAGCGGCCGGAGAGATCAAGCACGGGCCCATCGCCCTCATCGACCCCGAGGTCAGCACGATCTTCCTGGCTACGCCCTCGCCCACGCACGACAAGCTCATGGCGAACATGTCGGCGATTGCTGCGCGTAAGGGCCCGATCATCGCCGTCGCGGTTGAAGGCACCGAAAACCTCGAGACGCTGGCCGAAGACGTCATCACCGTGCCGCACACCAGCGCGGAGCTTCAGCCGGTCGTGAACACGGTCGCGCTGCAGCTGCTCAGCTACCACGTCGCGCGGGCACTCGACCGCGAGATCGACAAGCCCCGCAACCTCGCCAAGAGCGTCACGGTAGAGTAATCGCCATGTACATCATCACAGGCGGCGCAGGCTTCATCGGTTCGCAGCTCGTCCGCGACTTGCTCGCGGAAGGCGAGCGGGTGGTGGTGCTGGACAACTTCTCCACAGGGAAGCGATCGAACCTCGCGGGGCTCGATCCCGAGCGGCTCGCGATCATCGAGACCAACATCGCCGACGGCCTGTGGCCCGGCATGTCCCAAGTGGATCCTTCGTGGGGAACGCCGAAGGCAATCGTTCACCTCGCGGCTCAGGTGGCCGTGGTGGCTTCGGTGGCCAACCCGCTCGACGACGTGCGGCTGAACTACGCCACCACCATGCATGTGCTCGAGTACGCTCGATTCTCGGGTTCGCCACGCATCGTGTTTGCGTCTTCAGCAGCGACCTACGGCAACCTCGATACCGTGCCTCTCACCGAAGAGATGGCGCGGTGGCCCGTGAGCCCCTACGGCATCAACAAGTTCGGCTCGGAGATGTGTCTTCGGTACTACGCCGAAGTTCACGGCGTGCCTACGGCCTCGCTGCGCTTCTTCAACGTCTACGGCCCGCGTCAGGATCCCAGCAACCCGTACTCGGGCGTCATCTCGATCTTCATGCAGCGTGCTCTCGACGGGCAACGGATCACGATCTTCGGCGACGGTGAGCAAACCCGCGACTTCGTATACGTCGGCGACGTCTCCCAAGCGATCCGGCGCGCAAGCTCCCAGGACTTCGACGGAGACGTGTTCAATGTCGGCACCTCCACCGAGACCACGGTGAACGAGCTCGCGCAGACCATTGCGCGACAGTGCGATAGCACGTCCGAGATCCTTCATGCGCCGGCACGCAAGGGCGAGATTCTGCGCTCCAGCGCAAACATCTCGGCCGCCCGCGAAAAGCTCGGCTTCGATCCCAAGATGAGTCTCGAATCGGGCCTTCAGCACACGTTGGACTGGTTTCGCAGCACGCGCTGACCCACATGATCTTCGATGCCTCCCGACGGCACGATCGGCGAACTCGATGAACGTCAGCAGGCGTTCGACGAGCGGCGCGCAGAGACCCGGGAGAAGGTGATCGAGAAAGTCGGGTGGCCGCTCGATGCCTGGGCGGTCGCCGCGACGCTGGAGAGCTTCGGTCTTCGCGACGTCGATGCGGAGGAGCAGTTCGGCTCTGGAAGCATCTTTCACCTCGCGGAGACCATCTACGACGAAATTTCCAACGCCCCGTCGGAGCCGACCACGCTCAAGGCGATGGAGTCGCTCACGCCGTGGGCGCGACTGAAGTCCTTCATCGTCTACTACTGCAAGGGCACGCTGTTCGCGATGCCCATGGCCACGCAGATCGCCGCGGTGCTGATCCTCCGCTACTCGCTGTGGGCGTGGCTGGACTTCTCGAACCTCGAAGCCACGCTCGTGGCCTTGGGCACCATCGCGAGCTTCATCGTGACCGGTGGGTTCATTCAGGCGATCGGTCGCGAGGGCACCTTCTACACCGGTCAGAAGAACTGGAAGCTGCTCGAGGAGGTCTGCCGCCTCATCATCCTGACCGGGACCGGGCTGATGCTCGCCGTGGTGCTCGGCTTTTGCGTCTTCAACCTGTTCGTACCCGTGTTGGCGTGGCGCTACGCGGTGGTGTCGCTGACCTACTTCGTGCTGCTGTCGCCGATGTGGCTGTTCCTGGGCGTGCTGTTCATGCTGCAGGACAACTTCGCGATCGTACTCACGACCACCGTCGGCACCGTCGCCGTCCACCTGATGATGACGTACACCTCGTACGGCATCTACGCGGCGCATTGGATCGGGCTGGCGGTGACGAACGTGGTGGCTTGCGGCTACGGAGCGTTCCGGATTCGCAAGCGCCGCAAGGAACTCGAGAAGCGCTTCGAGAAGTCGCTGCTGCCGCGCTCGTCGGTGCTTCTGTACATCGTGCTTCCGTTCCTCGTGTACGGGGTGCTGTACTTCACGTTCCTCAACGCCGACCGCATCATCGGCTGGTCGGCGGCGCGTGGGTATCTGCCCCTCGTCATTTGGTTCCGGACCCCATACGAGCTGGGCATGGACTGGGCCCTGCTCAGCTTGGTGTTCACCATCGCGGTACTCGAGTACTCGGTCAACGAGTTCAGCCGCACGATCATCCCGGTGCAGGAGGCGACGAAGGCCGCCGACTACAAGGCGCACAACCGCCACTATCAGCGCTTCTATAACCGGCAGCGCATCATGCTGGCCGTGGTCGCGGTCATCAGCGTCACGATCACCTACTTCGGCGTGCGCTCGTTGGAGCAGTACGACCACATCAAAGAGGTGCGGGACTTCTTCGCCAGCCCGATCACCTACGAGGTGTTCTGGTACGCGGCGATCTCGTACTCCCTGCTCGCGCTGGGGCTGCTCAACTCTCTGTTCTTTTTCTCCTTGGCCCGCCCGAACGTGGTGGTGGCCTGCATCTGGCCGGCTCTGGTGACGAATGTAGTGGTCGGCTACGTCGCCAGTCGCATGATCTCTTTCGAGTACAGCGTGCTCGGACTCCTCGCCGGCAGCGTGGTGTTTGCCGCCCTCACTTCGCGCCGCGCATCCAAGCTCTTCCGCACGCTCGATTTCTACTACTACTCCGCGTTCTGAGCTTCCCCGATGAGCTTCTTCCAAGCCGCTGTTCCACTGTCCGAGAGTGTCGCGCGTCTGCTGGCCAAGCAGCGTGCGGAGCCCTCGTTCGAGGATGTGCTGGAGGCGTTTCGTAAGGAGCTCGACGTGCTCGCGGTGGGTTGGTACCGGCGCAACCGTGGCTCGTACGAGCTCGTGGTGGGGATCCAGCCCGAGCCCGAACCCGAAGACGGGGGTCCCAAAGAGGTGCCCGCAGGGCGGTTCTTCGCGCGTCGAGACCCGCCGCCCATGCACGAGGAGAACGATCAGCACCCGCTGATCGATGGCGACGCCGAGCTTCGCCTCCAGCTTCCGGGAAGCGACGACTACCTCGGGCTGAACCTCGTCGGCGCCGTCGCCCGTCCGCACTTGGTCACGCCGTTTGCGGGAGGGCTGCTGGTCATCGGCAGCTTCACGTCGCGAGCGCTCGCGAAGAAGGCCAAGCAGCGATGGGACGAGAGCGCGGCCACGCTGCAAGTGCTCGGCAAGAGCGCGCTCGACCGCGCCGAGCACCAAAGCGAAGTGACGCGGCTCGAAGGACGGCTGCGCACGGCAAACCGCACCATCGCGTCCGCGCTCGACATGAGCTCGCTCTTCAAGGCGCTGCTGTCGGTGGCGGCTCGAGCCAGCCGTCACCAAGGGGCCTTCATCGGGCGGCGTGATGGTGATGCGTTCGTGCTGCGAACGCACTACGGCCTCGACGACATCGTGGGTGACCTCGTCGGTGAGCGCATCGACGGCGCGCTGTTCGATCTGGAGATGGTGATGGACGAGCCCATCATCGTGCCCAAGGACGTGACCGAGCTGACCGAGCTCGGCGTGGATTCCCTGCTCGCGTTCCCCATTCTCAACGACGGCGAGCTGGCGGGCGTGCTCGGTCTGGTGAACTCCAAGCGGAAGGCGGGCGTGCAGGATGGCGACTATGGCCTGCTCGCGTCGTTCACCGAGCAGATCTCGCGGGTGATGGCGCGCGAGCTCGAGGTCGTCGCGTTCGGAAACACCTACTTCGATACGCTGCAGGCACTGTGTCGCGCACTCGACCTGGCGCGCGGGTGCGAAGGGCACCACGAGCGCGTGTCGCAGCTCGCCGCCGACATGGCGGGCGCCGATGGACTCGATGAGCGAAGCGTCGACCTGCTTCGTCGTGCGGGCCTGGTCCACGACGTGGGGCTGGTGCAGGCCGCGGGGGGATCCCGGGACGTACAGACCGAGTTTGGCCACCCCACGCTCGGCGCCTTGTTGGCTGGCCCGCTTCGCGACGGAGCAGATCTCGCGGCGTTGATCCGAGAGCACCACGAGACCGACGACGGCTTCGGATTCCCGGACGCACTGAAGCAAGACGCTCTCGCACCGCTGGGGCGCTACCTCGCGCTGGCCGAGTACATCGTGGAGCGAATGACGGGGAACCAGATCTCCGAGGGCCTCGACGCCGATGCGATGCGGGCCGAGCTTCTTCGCAGTGACGCGCGCTTCAGCAAGGAGCTACGCGAGGTTGCGGCGAAGCAGCTGCGCTCGCTCAAGGTTGCTTGAGAGATGACGGACGGCAACGAAGAGAAGCTCTCCGTCCTCTTCACGACCGAGGGCACGTACCCGTTCATGGGCGGCGGCGTGAGTACGTGGTGTCACATCTTGTGCGAGTTCCTGCCCGAGATCGACTGGGAGATCTTCGCGGTCGTTGCCGACCCCGGTGGCGAAGACAAGTACGCCACGCACGAGTTCCCGCAGATCCGTTCGATCATGAAGGTGCCGCTGTGGGGGGCCGAGGAGCAGGCCGAGTACATCGATACCCGGCCGTTCCGCTTCTCGTTCCGCAGCAAGGTGATGACGACGGAGCGCGTCATCAAGCGCAAGTTCGTGCCGCTGTTCCAAGAGCTGCTGGAAGGCTTCGAGGACCCCGGCATCGACATGTGGAAGTACGGCAAGACCGTCCACGAGATCTACAAGTACTTTCAGAACTACGACTACCGCGAGACGATGCGGGCCGAGGCCACCTGGAACTGCTGGCGCGACTTTCACAACAACGTCGCGGCGACGGACCCGACGTTTCGAGAGTGCGATCGACCGTGCCTCTTCGATCTCACCACCGCGCTGCGGTGGATGTTCAACATGTTCATGCCGATCGTGGCGACGATCCCCGAGACGGACGTGAGCCACGCTTCGATCGCGGCTTCGACTGCGCTCGCGAACATCGTGGCAAAGTTCGAGTACGGCACGCCGTTCTTGCTCACCGACCACGGTGTCTACATCCGCGAGCGCTACATCGCGTGTTCGGCCGCCGAGATGAGCTTCTTCTGCAAGCGCTTCTTGGTGAAGCTGGCCGGCTTCTACACCAAGCTCTCCTACCTGTTTGCCGATCAGATCAGCCCGTGCGCGCACTTCAACGCGCGGTGGGAGCTTCCGTTTGGCTGCGTCCGCGATCGGCCGGAGAGCATCGACTTCGATGACTGGGACGGCACGGGAATCGTGCCCAACATCGACTCGTTCCCGTTCATCGAGCCCACGTTCAAAGCGCTCGTCGACAAGGACCTGATGGGGGTCTACGAGCAGGAGACACAGTTTCCGTGGGTGCGGACCATCTACAACGGTGTGGACTGCGAGAAGTTCAGGCCCGGTGAAAAGCCCGAGCACCTTCGCGGGCGCCCCACGTGTGTTGCGCTGGCGCGCGTCTTCCCGCTCAAGGACGTCCTCACGATGATTCGCTCCTGTGCGGTCGTTCGCAAAGAGCTCGAGAACATCAAGTACATCGTGTACGGCTCGCTCAAGGCGGACCCGCCCTACGTCGAGAAGTGCAACAAGCTGATCGCCGAGCTCGGCCTCGAGGAGAACTTCGACCTCGCCGGGTATCACTCCAAGCCCGCGGAGGCGTTTTGGGAGGGCGACATCAGCGTGCTCTCCAGCATCTCGGAGGGCTTTCCGTTCACGGTGCTCGAGAGCATGGCTGCGGGCGTTCCCGTCGTGGGGACCGACGTCGGCGGTTGCAAAGAAGCGATCGGGACCGGGCCAGACTCTTGTGGCGTCGTCGTGCCGCCGCAAAACCCCGAGGCGTTCGGACAAGGGGTCCTCAAGATGCTCACCAACGAAGACCTCCGGCTCGAGATGGCGCGCAAAGGCCGAGAGCGGGTGCTTCGACTGTTCCAGACCTCGACCTCGGTCGACGCCTATGCGGAAAGCTATCGCCGCTTGGCGCAGGTCAAGCGAGCCCGCAACGCCGCAACCCAAGCAGCGTAATGCGCTCTACCGGCGACCGAGGGCGGTCTTCATCAGCAGCAGGGCTTCGCGTCCCGCGTTGGCCACGAGCTGGCTCTCTTCGGATTCGCCTTCGACCGGCTTGAGCCCGCCCTTGCCGATCGTGAAGTCGGAGTCGAGCGTGCGCCCCTTGAGCTGGTCCAAGAACGCGTCTTTGGTGAGCTCGAGGTTGCCGCGGTAGTCGTACACGCGCACGCGGCTGATCTCGCCCTTGGTGTTCACGCCGATGCCAACCTCGAGGGTCAGGATGCCGCCGTTGAGCACCTTCGGCTTGGTCCGCGGGTCGATGAAGATGGCGACGCCGAGAAAGCGGCCTTCCGCGTCGTGGGCGAGGAAGAACTCGGGTGCCTTGTCCTCAGGGTACAGGTCGAAGCCGAGCTGCTTCTCGAGGAACTTCACTTCCTCTTCGGAGTACTGGTACCGCTTGATCTTCCAGCCGTTCGGGTCGGCTTCGGGGAAGAGCTTCATCAAGTTGCGGTGGGTGATCTCCCAACTGCCCCACTTCGCCAGGTGAGCCTGCGCGGGCGCGGGCGGGGCGACGAACAGCCCGCCGAGGGCCACGGCGAGAACGAGGTGCTTGAGAGTCCGCAGCATGACGAGAGGACCGATGGTCTCGGTCGTGGGGCTCTGACGTCAACGGCCCGCGATCGCTTCAATGTGCTAGTGCAACAGGCGCCGGTGCGGCTACGTCGCGTACTTGATCTCGACGATGAGGTCGTTGTCGATGGCTACTTGCGTCTCGTCGGACGTGCCATCGCAGTCGAGGTTGTTGCGGACATACGTGCCGCGCTTGGGGCCGCTCGAGCAGCGGATGTACGTGTGGATCAAGGCATTGCGCCCGTTGCGGTCGCGCGTGAGCGTGTCTGCGGGCGGTCCCCAGGCCATGAATAGCGCGAACTCGTGAAAGCCCACCTCGACCTCGCCTCGCTCGACCGCCTTCCGCTCCTCGGGCGGGAGCGCGGACCACTGGTCCCAAAGGCCGTTGCCTTCGAGGTAGGCCTGCCGGTTTTCGGCGACCAGGAACGCGGACTGGTCTTCGGGCGTCTCCATCACGTCGTAGAAGCGCCGATCGAGGTCGGGCAGGCGGTCGGGCGTCATGGCGCAGGCCACCGCCATCAGACCGGCGAGCAGCGGCGCGTGGAGCAAGCGCAACTGGTCGGAAATGCTGCCGAATCGCATTGCGGCGCAGACTAGCACGCCGGCGCCGGATGCCCGCGAATCCGTCGGATTCAGGCCCGGAGCCGCTGTGTGCGAAGTCCGCGCGGCGCGATCGCCGGCCGGTGCAGTCGATTTGCCATCTGCCCGAGGCCCTCGCTCGGGCTACAATGTGGGGACGCTCCGCGCGTCTCATCGTCCCCTCATGGTTTCGTCTTCGCGTACGCCGCCGCCCGCCATCTTGGTGCATCCGCGGTGTGGATCGCTCGATCGGTATGGCGATCGGTACGGCGATCGGCACGGAAGACTCAGGCTCCACCGGGGATTGACTGAAATCGCGGCCGCTGCTAACAACACGCCGCCTACGTTGCCGTTCGTGCGGCGTGAATTGCGCGTCTCGACGTGCACCAAACTGCGTCCGGTCCAAGGCGGCCACGCAAAGGAAGCGACTCGACATGGCCGATAACGCGTTCAATGTAGGCGAGAAGACGGTGTACCCCGGACATGGGGTTGCCGAAGTCGTCGGTCTCGAAGAGCAGGAAATCTCCGGGCACGCGCTCGTCTTCTACGTGCTTCGCGTTCTCGAGAACAACATGACGGTTCGCGTGCCCAAGCACAAAGCTGTCGCCGTCGGGTTGCGACGCCTCGTGAAGGACGAGGAAGTCGGTCAGGTCTACGAAGTACTCAAGCACCGCGGCGACAAAATCTCCACCGCGACGTGGAACCGCCGCTATCGCGAGTACATGGAAAAGATCAAGACGGGCTCGCTCGTCGAGATCGCGACCGTGCTTCGTGACCTCTGCCTGCTTCGCAGCGACAAGGAACTCTCCTTCGGCGAGCGCAAGATGCTCGACACGGCTCGCTCCCTGCTGGTCCAGGAGCTGGCGCTGGCCAAGGGCGAAGAAGAGACCGCCGTCGCCAAAGAGCTCGACGAACTCTTCGCCTAGCGAATCGTCCTTCCAAGGACGTGGCCAAGAAGACGGCCAAAGAGAAGGCGCGATGTCCCGAGAGGACACCGCGCCTTTTTCGTGACGTCGGGCCGACGCTCAGCCGACCTGAATGTCGCCGAGCAGCATCTCGAGGATGGTGGCGACCGGGAAGCCGCTGCCGCCTGGGGTCGTCACGCCGTGGGCCTTGCTCGCCATGGCCGGTCCCGCGATGTCCACATGCATCCAGCGCTTGCCTTCGATGAACTCGCTGAGGAAGAGGCCGGCCGTCAGCGCACCGCCGAACCGCTCGCCGGTGTTCTTCATGTCGGCGATCTTGCTTTGCAGCTGCTCCTTGAGCTTGGTCTGAAGAGGCAGGCGCCACATCAGCTCACCGCTGCGGTCGGCGGCCGACATCCAGTCCGCGGCGAGTCGCTCGTCTTCGGTCATCACGCCCGCGATGTAGGGGCCGAGCGCGACGATGCAGGCGCCGGTCAGCGTGGCGAAGTCGATCATGAGGTCTGGCTCGAGCTTGGAGCCGTAGATCAACGCGTCCGCCATGGTCAGACGGCCTTCAGCGTCGGTGTTGTTGACCTCGACGGTCTTGCCGTTCGAGGCGGTGAGCACGTCGCCGAGGCGGTACGCGTGACCGCTGACCATGTTCTCGGTGGCCGCGACGAGCACGTGGACTTCGTACGCAACGCCGAGCTTCACGAGGCCTTGGAACGCACCGATGACCGCGGCCGAGCCGGACATGTCCAGCTTCATGTCGAGCATGCCGGCGGTGGGCTTGATCGAGTATCCACCCGAGTCGAACGTGACGCCCTTTCCGACGAGAACGATGCGGCCCTTCGACGTGCCCTTGGGCGTGTACGTGAGGTGGATGAACTTGGGAGGCTCCGCGCTGCCTTTGGCCACGCCGAGGTAGCAGCCCATGTTCCGCGCTTCACATTCGGCCTTGTCGAGCACGGTGAGCGACACGTTGGCGTCGCCAGCTGCGTCCACGATCTCCTTCGCGGTGTCGGCGAGGAACGTCGGCGTGACGAGCTCGGCGGGGCCGTTGGCAAGGTCGCGCGCGCGCGCGATGGCGGCTGCGATCACCTGGCCGGCGTCGGTGCCCTCGGCGGGCGCAGTCGTCGAGGCCCAAAGCGTAACGGTGGTGACCGAGCTGGGCTTGGGGTCGCTGAGGAAGCGGTCGTATGCGTAGGTGCCCAGCTCGAGGCCCTGGGCAAAGAGCCGGCCGTCACGCTGCGCGTCATCGCTGGGGTTCCAGTCGATCGAGGAGGACTGCAGGTCCAAGACGATGTGTGTGCTTCCGGTCTTCGCGGCCTCGCGCACTGCGTCGTGCCCGAGCTGGCGCAGCGACTCGGCGTCGACGAGGCCGTCGCCGGCTCCGAGGAGCAGGACCCGCTCGAGCACATCACCGTGCGTGCGGGTGAAGTCGAAGACTTCGGAGGCTTTGCCTTTGAAGCCGGCGGCCTCGAATGCAGCGCGAACGCTGGCCCCGAAACGGGCCTCGAGAACGGCAGCATCAAACTCGGCACGCACGGGCACGGCCAGCACCTGACCTGCCGCAGGCTGCGGCTCTTCGGTGGTCCACTGAATTTTGAGCATGGGAATCGTCGTCGACGGTCGTGATGAAGATCGCGCGCGTTTTTCGCACTTTGCGCGACGCGACGGCCACTTTAGCGCACGCGCAGCCGTGTGCGAACCGCGCGTCAAGAGGAAAAAGCGCAGCATCTTGGGCAGGTTGCGCGGTTCACGACCTTGTGGGCAAGTGTGAGATATCAGTGATGCTTAACTCGCTATCACGATCACTCAACTTCCCACCATGATCCATTACCTTCGCCTAATTGCATGACAAAGATGGCTAATTATTATTGACATGCGCTGATCCCGACCGTAAGGTCCGGGCGTACCGTTGCCCCTTTGAAGGAGGGCCAGATTCCTATGTCCGCAGCAGCAACAGGGGCCAAGAAGGCCACCCGCCGAAAGACCACCAAGAAGAAAGCCGCCAAAAAGAAGGTGGCTAAAAAGAAGACCGCCAAGAAAAAGGTCGCCAAGAAAGCTACCAAGAAGAAGGTAGCCAAGAAGGCAGCCAAGAAGAAGGTGGCAAAGAAAAAGGTCGCCAAGAAGAAGGCGACCAAGAAAAAAGCAGCCAAGAAGAAGGTAGCCAAGAAGAAGGCAACCAAGAAGAAGGTTGCAAAGAAGAAGGTCGCCAAGAAGAAGACGGCCAAGAAAGCAGCCAAGAAGAAGGTTGCGAAGAAGAAGACGGCCAAGAAAGCCGCCAAGAAGAAGGTCGCCAAGAAGACCGCCAAGCGCCGCACCAAGAAGTAGGCCCCAGGCCTCGCATCTGTGCGAATCCCGCCGCCGCGCCCGGTCTCCGGAACGGCGGCGGATGCTTTTTAAGCGCCCTCCCTCCACGCTGCGGACGGGGCGCTTTTTGCGTTGGTTCTCTGCCGATCGTCGGCACGTGCTGGGACGGAGCTCAGCCCAGCGCTCAGCCCAGCTCGAGCGCGTCGACGGTGGCGCTGAGATTGGCCAGCGCTTTGGGTCCGGCGAACACGAGGGTGGTGTCCGACACCACGTCGACATGATCTGCCAGTGCGTCGAGCTGGTCGGCCGAGAGCCGAGGCCGCCGTCCCATGGCGTCGATCCGTAGCCACGCCTTGGGGTGATAGAGCACCTCTGGATCGTCGCTCTCGTTGTTGGGTCGACCCCCCACGAATGCGGGTCCCATCGGCGTGATGCCCAGCGAGCGCGCCAGTGCGGTCGTTTCCGTTGGGCCCCAAAGGCCCTCGGCCTCCCACACGAGCTCGAAACCGTCGGCTCGGCGTGCGGTGGCGAAGTCTTGCAGGCGCTTGCGACCGATCGCGCCGGGCGTGACCGACGTCGGCGTACGCACCGCGATTCGCTTGGCGCCGAGTGCTTCGTAGCAAGGCCGCACGGCCTCCCATGCACGGGCGACCTCGTCGGAGGCCTGTAGTCCACCGAACTTGCGGGGGTCGCCCTCGAGCGTGCGCGAGCTGAGCCCGCGCAGCCCGTCGTCGGGGCCGTGTGAGAGCAGGTGCCACGCATAAGGGATCACCTCTGCGTTGGGGAACAGGCGACGAACCTGCATGGCCCAGCGCGATGCAGCGCTCGCCCGCGGCGGCTCGAACAGGGTGCGCTCGAGCAGGACGTGCGAGACGTCCGGCAGCGGTTGTCGCTGACGACGGGCGTTGTTGTCGGACAGCAGGACTGCGAGAGAAACGGCCATGCGGAGCCGGGCACGCTAGCAGCCTGCGATGCAACCTGCCACGCCGTCCGGCCTGTTTTTTTGGGCGTCGCTTGGGGCCAGCCGTCGTCAGTTACCGGGCTTGTAACGGGGCACCCACACGGTCACGACGGTGCCGCAGTCGCCGTTCTTGTCCATCGTCACGCGGCCCTTGAGGCTGCGCACGATGTCGTGGACGACGGGCAGGCCCAGGCCCGTTCCGCCCGAGCCTTTCGTCGTGAAGAACGGCTCGAACACCCGGGCCCGCAGCTCGTCATCGATTCCGACGCCGTCGTCCCGGACTTCCAGCACGCCCCAGTCGTGCTCGTACCACGTGGCAACCTGAATCGACCCGCGCTCGCCCCCGTCGCCGTCGCCCAGCGCATCGATGGCGTTGGTCAGTAGGTTGAGCGCGATCTGGTGCACCTCGTCCTTGTCGGCATGAACGATGACGTCGTCCTCGCCGCGCTGCTCGAAGGTCAGCTTGATGCGCCGGAGCCGGCCGGCGCGACGAAGCAGGACCAAGATGCCGTCGATGGAGTCGGCCAGCACCACGGCGCCGCGCGTTCGGACTCTGGGGCGCAGTGGCTCGAGGATCTGTTCGACGTGTTCGTGAACCCGCCGAACGCTCTCGCGCATGATGCCGATCATGCCCGACCCGACCGGGTCCGCTTTGCCCTTCTCGATCATCGTCAGGTAGCCGATGAGCGGACCGAGCTCGTTCTTGATCTCGTGCGCCGCACTGCCCGCGAGCAGGCCGATGGTGGCGAGGCGGTCTGCTTGCTGGAGCTGGCGGCTGAGCTGTTCGTAGGCGGTTTCGTAGTACAGCAGCGCGATGACGTAGCGGGTGCGGGTCTCGCCGTCGACGGCCGGGGTCTCGCAGACCGACAGGCTCATCTTCGCCGGGAGGTGTCGGCCGCGACCGGCATGGACGGTGACCTCACCACGCCAGTGCCCATTGCCCAGGGGGCCGCGCGCGAGCTCGATGACGCGGTCTTGGATGTCGCCTTCGGTGGGGTGCCGCTCGAACAGCACGCGGATGTCGATGTCGAGCAGCTCGTAGAGCGGTTCCCCGACCAGCGCCACGAAGCTCTCCGAAGCGTCGACGAGTCGGCCGTGTTCGTCGAGCACCAAGATGCCCTCGACGGCGCGGTTGTAGAGGACCGACAGGAGCATCGCGGTTCGCTGGTGGCGAATGGCGAGCTGGCGGTGCTCCTCTTGAAGACGCTGCTGGGCGTGTCGTTCGACGGCGGACTCCACCCGTTTGGCGGCCGCTCGTGCCACGGTCTCGAGCAGCTGCGCGCGGGACACAGGCTTGGTCAGGTAGTCGAACGCGTGCTCGCGAACCGCCTCGGCCGCCGCCTGCACGCTCTGGTCCGCCGTGACGATGATGACCGGCAGGTCCGGGTCCTGCGCTTCGATGTGCTTGAGCAGGTCGAGCCCGGTGCCGCCGGGCATGAGCAGGTCGGTGACGACGACGTCGAACCCCTCGGCCTCGGCGAACTTCTCTTTCGCTTGGTCGAGGTCCCGCGCCACGGTGACCGCGTAGTCCGCCTTGCGGAGCGACAGCGCGAGGGCATGGACGACGAGCTGGTCGTCCTCGACCAGCAAAACCGAACCGATGGTCTTCGGCGCGTCGATCAGCTCGTTCACCGCGCCACGCCTTCGTACCTGATGGTCAGCGTGTCGCCATCGACGACGCAGGAGCCCTCGGCGCCCAGAACCGCTTGCATGTTGTCCAAGGCATCACCGGGCCACTCCACTGCGGCCCCGCCGGCTCGCTGAAGCTGCAGGGTGAGCGCAGGCGAGTCGATCACGATGTGGGCGGTGCAGGGGCCGGGACCGTTCGTGCCGACCGCCTCGATCATTCCCAGGAACATGGTGACCAGCGAGAACTCGAGGCATCCGGGGGCCTCGAAGTCGACCTCGACGTGCGCTTGCAGCTCGATGCGGTGTCGCTCGAGCCGGCGCCCGAACATCGGGGTGATCCTGTCCAGCGACGCCGAGACTTTGCCCTCTCGCCCGACGTTCCGGACGACCGACGCATACGAATGGAGAAGGGTTCGCATCCGCTCGGTAGCCTCGAGGCACTGCCGCGAGCGGCGGGGCGCCTCGGCCGGATCATCGTCGTCGAGCCCGAGTTCGCACAGCACCGTGATCGACTGCAGCGGATTGCTCAGGTCATGCGTGAGGATCGCGGCGAGGCCGAGCAGGGCACTCCGTTCCGCGCTTGCTTTCCGTCCGTCCCCGTCCACGGCGGAACTGTATCGGAGGCTCCCTCGTCGGCACCAGCGGGTGTATGGTCGCTGGCCGACAATGGGCCGCCGCGTTCGACAACACGTGAACCCGCTGAGCATCAAGTACAGCTCGCCGCGCGCGGTCCCCGTGGAGCGGCCGGCCCACCTTGGGCCCGACTGCGAGGTCGATGTCGAGCTGGGATGCGCCGACGGGCAGTTTAGTTTCCAGCTGGCAGAGGCGGACCCGAGCCGATTCGTCGTGGGTCTGGAGATTCGCGACAAGGTCGTGGAGATCAACCGCCGAAAGGTCGCCGCGGCCGGTTTGAAGAACCTCGCGTTCGCCTATGTGAACATGGGCGTGGACCTGGACCGAGTCTTCGGTCCGAAGAGCGTCGACCGGTTCCACATTCTCTTCCCCGACCCGTGGTTCAAGGCGCGTCATCACAAGCGCCGCGTCGTGGAGCTGGGTCTGTGCGAAACGATGGCCACGCAGCTGCGTCCCGGCGGGGAGCTGCATTTCGCGTCCGATGTGTACGAGGTGGCCCTCGAGGCGCTGTACGAGCTCGAGGCGCCGGAGGTGGCGGCGATGGGCTTCACGAACCTTGCGGGGCCGTGGAGCTTTTGGCGCGGCAACCCGTATCCCGCGGCGTCCAAGCGCGAGGACACCACGCACAAACGAGGCCAGCGGGTATGGCGAATCCGGTATCGCTACACCCCGCCGGCCTGATTCTCTCTACTCGTAGGGTGGCGCGAGCTCGGCGGCAGGCGGGAGGTTGAACGCGTCCGGCAGCGCTTCGCAGTTCTCGTAGGCGTTTGCCGAGCTTCGGACTGCGGCCACGTCGTCGCCCGCGGCCTTCATCTTCTCGCCGATCGCATCGACGCAGGTGCAGTACGATAGCGAGGCCTTGCGGGTCGCTTCGTCCTCGCACGACACGGCCTGCACGTCCGCCGCCCATGCGTTGAAGTGAGGCCGGCAGTCGAGGCTGGGGAACTCGACCCCGATGACGCAGCCGCACAGGCCCTCGTCGCGGTCCATGTCGATCTGCCCCGCGCACAGCTCTTTCATGTAGCCGTCGGTGGCGCGAAGCCGGGCGTCGAGGTCCTTGGCGCCGCCGAGGATGACGCCGACGAAGGTCGGGATCACGAAGTAGGCGATGGCGCCCACCAGCGGGAGCGCAAGTACGGCACCCAAAATGAGCCCGGGCACCCGCGACTGCGGCGGATCCTCGACGTCGGCCAGCATCGGCATCATGGGCAGTCTAACGGGCGAGACCCGCGTCCGCTTTCTGTGTGCGGATCGCGCAGTCGGCGAACCATCCCTCGAAATGGAAGCTGGGCAGCGTCGCGCCGTTCGTGTGACAGCTGCGCCCCGCACCCCCTTGTTTACGCAAGGGCCGCGTACGATACTCCGCCACCAGCTTCGGCGCCGAGGCTCCTCGTCCCATGCGTACCCACGCCCTCATCGCGAATTTGACCTGCCCGACCCTCGTCCTTGCGCTTGCGCTCGCGCCGACCGCCGCGATGGCCGCGCCGGCCGAGGGTGAAGCCGCGCCCACCGGCGCCGACGCTGCACCGGCCGAAGGCGAAGCCGCGCCCGCCGAGGGTGAGGCTGCACCGGCCGAGGGCGATGCTGCTCCTGCGGAGGGCGAAGCTGCCCCCGCCGAGGGCGAGGCCGCACCGCCCGCCGAGGGCGAGGTCCTTCCCGAGGCGCCCCCCGAGCCGGAGCCGGAGCCGGAGCCCGAACCGGAGCCCGAGCCGGTTGCTGAAGAGCCGCCACCGCCTGAAGTCGCCGAGCCCGAGTACGACCCCGAGGACGAGCGACCCGACGAGCCGACCATCAACGGCAAGCCCCGCACGGGCAAAGGCATGATGATCGCCGGTGGCGCCGTCATGGCTGCCGGCATCGGTGCCACGGCAGGCTTCGCCGCGATGACGCGTGGCTGCAGCCTCGACGGTCCGCTGCAGTGCCGCTACGAATCGCAGGACCAGTTTCTGATCCCGCTGGGTGTTTCGGTTCTGCTCACCGGCACCATCCTCTTGTCCGTCGGCGTCGGCTACCACTTCCACTACAAGAAGTGGCAGGCATGGTCGCCCGAGGCGGACAAGAAGAAGAAGCGTCGGCGCGCAAGCGTCGTTGCCCCGACCCTGGTCAAGGGCGGCGCGGGCCTGGGTTGGGCCGGACGCTTCTAGAGCCTATCCGGGCTTTGCATCAACGGCCAGCCTCCCCCGCGGAGCCTGGCCGTTTTGCTTGGTTTGCCGCGACCGCGAGGCGTCCGGTACACCAACCCCATGGATTGGATGGTTGTTCGGCACGCCGCTCGGTTTGCTGCGTTCGTCTCGCTCGGTGGCTGCTTCTCGGATCCGCCGGAGGTCGAGGCAACGGGTTCGACTTCGAACGCCGCGAGTAGCTCCAGCACCGGCCTGACCCAAGGTCCAAGCACCACCTCGATCGATGACGGCGAGGCTGATTCGGGCAGTACGCTCGCCGACACCACGGGGAGCACCGGGGGCACGGGAAGTACTGGAACGACTGGAAGCACCGGTGGTGACCCCACGGCTGTCGACCCTTCACAACCCTCCATGCTTCGGCTGCCCTCGGGTCAGTCCATGGTGATCAACGACGTCGCCAACGTCGGCGGTCGGCTCGTTGCGATCGGACGATCCCAGAGCGTAGCGAATGGACCGTGGCAGTCGGTTGTGGTCTTCCTCGATGGCCCCCGAATCGCTCGTCTGGAACAGCCGCTGCAGGACAACCTCCCCGACGAGGTCGTTGCCATTGCCACTTCCGGCGACGGGACTGGGTTCGCTGCCGTTGGCCGAACGGGAGATGAACCCGAGTCGTACGGTGCGGTCGTGCTGCTCGGCACGAACGGGGAGGTTACCCGTGCAGTGAATATCCGGACTGGCTTCGGAGAAGACATCGGGCTCGAGGCCACCGCCGTTGCGAGAGGCTCAACGAGCTGGTGGATCGCGGGTCGCGTCCTGGGTGGCTCGATGTTTCTTGCAGAGTTCAACGAGGACTTGGAGACGACCGAGGTCACCCAATACACGTCGACGGAACCCGACGCCGTCCTCCAGCCGCTGGCCATCGCAGTGCAGGGGGACACGATCATCCTCGCGGCGAGCGAGACTGGCGTACAGGGCCGCCGGGCTGTGGTCGTCCGGGGCAGCAAGAGCGTGACCACGGTAGAGAGCTGGCTGCTCTCGGCCGGTACTTCGCTACGCATCTTCGACATTGCCCCCAGCCCTTGGGAGGGGGGTGAGTGGCTCATTGCGGGAGAGACCGACGGAGCGATGCTCTTTGGCGGCTTCGACCCCACCAACGACCCAGCGTTCGGGCTGGTCACCAACGAGGCGCTGCCCCCCGCCCGCGCCGTGAAAGTCGACGGCGATACGGTTTGGATTGGCGGTCAAAGTGCGGAAGAAGCCACCGATGCAGTCTTCGTCGGGACGGTGGAGCAGCAGGGTGCCGTACAGGCGCTCGAGATTCCCGGCTTGACCCTCGACCCAAGTCTCCCAGCCCCTCTCGAGGTGGGTGAAGGGCGAGCGACGACCGTCGGCTCCGCGACGTCGGATGGAGACCCGGTGGTCGTGCCCATTTCGGCCATGCTCACGACCGCGTGCGAGGGTCAGTCCTTCGGGCGAGCCGAGGAGGCCCAGCTCCAGGGGATGCCGCTCAGCACGCCGAGCTACATCTTGGACACGGCGACGCTCCCGATCCTCGAGATCGACGTCACGTTCAACCAGGGCCCGCAACAGGACATCAAGCCCGAGCCCAGCTGCCCGTAGCGCGACGGCTCATCGACGACGGTTGACGACCGAATTGGCGATCTCGGCGAGAAGCTCGAGGTCCTCGAGCCGCGCCCGATGGACGACGGTGCTGAGCTTTGCCCGGGCGATGCCCTCGGGCGTGGCTTGGCTGACCTCGTGCGCCTCGGGCAGCATGGCGCCAACCGAGATGCCCATGCCGTCTGCGATGCGGAGCAGGGTTCGCAGCCCAGGGCTGCTGTAGTGGCCGTTTTCGAGCCGGCTGACCATGTCCGTCGCGATGCCGGCCGACTTCGCGAGCGCGTTCTGGGTCAGGCCCCGCTCTTCTCGGAGCGAACGGACGCGCTGGCCGAGCTCGAACATGTACGTCCGCTCGTGATGTCGCCGGCTGAATCCCTCATCCGCGTCGTCTGCGGGGGGGTCGCCAAATTTCGGCTGCTCCGCCATGAGCCGCGCAGGATGCCACAGCTCAACCGGCGGAGGGCCCGCGGGCCGGTGCTGCCCCAAGCGCTAGATCACTGGAACAAAAACAATGCGTCCTCACCGGTGACTGCCCATCTTCCGCGCACTTTGCAGTCGAGGCCGCGGTCGAG
>JBCCQM010000037.1:0-48699 GCA_039024335.1 Myxococcota bacterium | reverse complement strand
GCGACGTATTGGCGGTGGTACCGGGCGGCGTCCTCTTCGCTGACGCGGTCGGCCTCGAGGGCGAGCCACGTCGCGATGGCGTTGGCCATGGGACGCTCGCCGCGGGCGTGCCACATCCAGTGGACGACGGGGCTCATCGCTGCGTCGACGCGCTGAAAGAGGGCCTTGAGGTCGGCGACGTCGGCACGGTGGTGCAGAGCGTAGCCGTCGCGGATCTCCAGCCAGTCGTTCCACAGCTCGGTCGCGGTTGGGGAAACGGTTGCGGACATCGCCCGCTCGAGGCGCAGTGCGGCCTGCTTGATGCGGAGCTCTTGGGCGCTGGAGAACAGGCCGATCGCGCGCGTGAGCGTCTTGCCTCGGCGCGGGATGTCTCCGCGGGGCGGCATCATCGAGGCCACCTCCACGCACAGGGCCCGATGCAGCTCGATCATCGACTCCTCGACGGTGGCGTCGCAGTCGAGGTCGATCGAGCGGCCGCGCACGCGGCGACGCAGGCCCACGTCCCACAGCGTCTCGTCCCACGCGAGCCCGAGGCGCTCGAGCACGTCGGCGCGAAGCTCACCGCGGCGGTGGGCCGCGATCGCGTCGAGGTGAAGGCTGGCCGCGCCGGTCCCGAGCAGGCCGTGTCCGTTCGCGGCGCGTCGCGTCAGGTCGTGATCGACCACGGGATACTCGATCGATTCGCTGTCGTCCCATGCGCGGTCGAGCAGCGACAGCGTCTGCCACCGCTTGGGCGCGAGCATCCACGCCTTGAGCAGGTCGAGTCGCGATGCGCGTCCGAGCAGTCGCTGGGCCACGGTGTGCAGCAAGCGACCCGATGCGGAGAGCGACAGCGCGTGCTCGGATCGGGCGTCGACCTCTCCCCAGCGCTCGCGGTTCGCGGCGTCATCGAGCAGCCAGTCGTTGGCGATGGCGCGCGCGAGCGGTGGGCAGGCGTCGGGGTCGAGGTCGTCGACGCTGAGCAGGATTCGTCGCGCTTCGGTCGCGTTGCTGCGCAGGTCTGCGAGCAGGCCGGCCGCGACGAGTCCTGCGCCGCGTAACGGTGCCGCCATCAGTCCGGTCTCGAGGTCCTCGGCGGCCGCGTCGACGTTGGCGGAGGGTCGCTGGCGAAGCGCGAGCACGCCCATCAACGCCGCACCGCCTTCGGGGTCGCGAAGCCAGGGCGGGCCGCCCCAGCGCGAGGCTGCACGGGCCCACTGCCACGCGCCCATGGGGACGAGTACGGCGCGCACGATCACACCCGGCTGCATGACGACCATCGTCATCGCGCCCAGGAAGAACACGACCAGCCCCACGCCCGCCGATCCGCTCGTAAACGCGTGGAGCGTGAGGCCTGCGGTGAGCCCACCAATGGCAAGCATCAGCGATCCCCGCAGTTCCGCGCGCCGCATGCTTTGTGCCCGCGCGCTTTCGGGGTCGCAGTTCTCGAGCGGGTGCGAAGGCGCCACGCCGAACGCGACTGCGGCGCCTACCAGCGCGACCATGCCGACGACCTCGATCATCGTTCGCCCCCCGAGTCGCGAACGACACTGAGTGCGCGTACTTGTCCTCGAAGCGGGACGTAACGCAGCTCATGCTCGAGCCGCGCGTCGGCGTCGCGCAGTTCAGCGTACGCTTGTTCCAACGTGCTCGAATCGAGCGGTTGCGGCCCGATCGGCGTTTCGAAGGTCATCGACGGCGTTGTCTGCACCGTGTCCTTCAACGCGCGATACCGCAGCGTGATTTCTGAACGCCGGGCGGCCGGTGTGAGACCGAATACGTAAAACGGGTTGCACACCGCTCGATCCAACCCGGTCGCGCGCCGACTCCATCGCTCGCCACCCATGCAAGACCGGACGCCAAAACCGCTGCGAATGTTCCCAGCAAAGCTGCGCAAATCCTCGTCTTTGCGGCCGGCGTGCAAGGTGCCGCGCACTTGACCGGTCTGCAAATGCTGGGGTAACAGCCCCGAATCAGGGGAGCATCGGCCTTTTTCCTGCCGATGACGTTTCCGGGTGAAGAGCATCAAGATCGTAGCCACGGGTAGCTGTCTTCCAGAGAAGGTTCTGAGCAACGCCGACCTGGAGAAGATGGTCGACACCTCGGACGAATGGATCACCGAGCGAACCGGCATCAAAGAGCGCCGGATCGCCGCCGAGGGTGAGTCGACGTCCGACCTGTGCGCGGGCGCCATCAAGGATGCGTGCGCCAACGCCAGCATCGATCCAGACACGCTGGATGCGATCATTGTTGCGACCTCCACGACGGACACGCTGTTCCCGTCGACCGCGTGTTGGACCCAGAAGAAGCTGGGCGTGAAGGGCATGCCGGCCCTTGACGTCAGCGCGGGCTGCACGGGCTTCCTTTATGGGCTCGAGCTGGCGACCAGCCTCGTCGTCTCGGGCACCGCCAAGCGCATCGCGGTGGTCGGTGGCGAGGTCATGAGCCGCGTCATCAACTGGAAAGACCGCCGCACGTGCGTCCTGTTCGGGGACGGTGCCGGCGCGGCGATCGTCACCCCGGGCGTTGGAGACTCCGGCGTTCTCGCGTCGAACTGGGGCGCCGACGGCAACCTCGCGCCGATCCTCTACCAGCCCGCAGGCGGCACCCAGAAGCCGGCGACCCACGAGACCGTCGACGAGCTGCTGCACACCGTCCACATGGAGGGCAACACGGTCTTCAAGCACGCCGTCGTCGCGATGAGCGGTGCCGTCACTCGTGCGCTCGAAGACGCCGAGGTGTCCGGCGACGACATCGACCTCTTCATTCCGCACCAGGCCAACATGCGGATCATGGAAGCCGCTCGGAACCGCGCCGGCGTCGACAAAGAGAAGATGGTCTGCGTGCTGCCCAAGTACGGCAACATGTCGGCGGCCACCATCCCGGTTGCGCTTCACGACAGCAACGTCGAGGGCCGCCTCAGCGACGGCGACATCCTCGCGATGACGGCCTTCGGCACCGGCTTCACCTGGGGCGCCAGCATCGTTCGCTGGTAACCCGCTGCGACCCCATGGAACGGCCCCGCTCTTCGGAGCGCGGGCCGTTTTTCGTTGGCGGACGGCGCGATCTCGGGCTTACCGAGGCGTGAGGAGCGAGCCCTCGGGCAGTTGACGGTGAACGAAGCCGTCGCCACTCGCCGCGACGTACTCGGTGCGGCCGTCGCCATCGAGGTCGCCCAGCGCCCACGGACCATCCGTAGCGAACTCGTACTCCAAGCCACACCCGATGCGGGGCCCCTCGACTGCGGCGGGCAGCAGGACGAGTCCGCTGCCCGTCTCCAGCACCAGCTCGTCGCGGCCGTCGCCATCGAAGTCGACGGTTTGGGGGTTCTGCGCAACGTAGGGCAGGAAGTGGAAGATGTCGTGGTGGGTGTCGGTCCAGTCGCGGAGGTGAATCAGCGTCCAGTCCACGTGATAGCTGGTCAGGACGCGTTCGCGGGGCCGGTCGGGACCGAGGTCGAGCATGGACGCGCTCATGCCCCGGCTGTTGCGGTCTGCGTACCACTGGGTTTCCTCGTGGCCGTAAAGCTCTTGGATGTCGTCGTATCCGGCGTAGAAGAACGCGTCGGACTCGACGCCGGCCACCGAGGACGGCCCCACCCGCACGGGGCGTTCGACCGAGGCCTGGATTCGAAACAGCGAGAACTCGCCGCCCGCGCTCCGCCAGAACGAGACCCGGGACTCCTCGATTTCGAAGAGTGCGAGGTCGGTGTCGTCTCCGGTGAAGTCCAGCGCGTAGATCTGGTCGACCCCGGCCGCGTCGGGGCCGGGTAGCGGGTTCCAGCCGCCTTCCGCCGTGCCGCGGACGATGGTGAGCTCGCCGGCTTCGGACAGCGCCGCGATGTCACCGAGACCGTCGCCGTCGAAGTCGCCGGCGGCCGTGGAAATGATGGGGCCCGGGGACAGAGGAAGCGGCTCGAAGCCAGCGTCGCCGGGTCCGAACAGCACCGCGGCGCCTTCCTCGTGGCCGGCGATGACGTCATCGAGGCCGTCGCCGTCGATGTCGACGAAGCTCAGCGAGATCGCGGGATGGCCGAGGGAGGGCAACGGCAGCGCGTGGACCATGTCGAGCGCTGCGCACGGCTCGATGCCGTAGATGTCTTCGCTGACGCAGTCGACGTCTGGAACGGTCGAGTCGCCGCCGTCGAAGGATTCGCACAGCGAACCTGGCGCGCAGTCTTCGTCGCTGAAGCAGTCGTTGAAGGCGCCGGTCGTGTCGCCGCCGTCGCCACCGTCATCGTCGCCTGGGGCGTCGGTCGTGGAGGTGCTCGAAGACGCATCGCAGCCTTCTGGCTCGCATCCGGTCGTCTCGCTCGTGGAGCTTCCTGTGGAGGTCGCTTCTTCATCGGCCGACGTGCTGGAGGTGCTGCTCCCAGTATCGACGTCATCGTTGGCGGAGGTCGGCGGCTCTTGGCATGCGGTTGCAGTCACCGCCAGCAACGCGAGATTCCACGCCGCGACGTTCAGTCCAATGCGAGTTGTCATGGCAATCCAAGTGGGGGTCCTTCCCCCGGCAATGCTTCGTCGTAGCACGCCCGCGCGCCAAGCCTGCTTGAGTGCGCCCTTGCGCCAGCTCAGGCGCGTGGAGCCAACCGGGCTGACCGAACTGCGCAGGTTGCGGTGACCGCGTGCCGATGAACGCAGCGCGCGGGCGCCTCGGAGGAGACGCCCGCGCGTTCGGTTCACCCGAACGATCAGCCTGCGGGGGGGCAGACGTAGGTGGTGTCGAGCTGCTGCACGTCGCGGAAGCTGACGCAGGCGTCGTTGCACAGCTCGATGCTGGTGTGGTCGTCGGCGGCGTAGCGCCAGCCGTTGCCGTCGGCGCAGCTGCTCAGCTGGGGCATGAGGGCACCGTCGATCTCCACTTCGACGGCGTCGGGGTCTTCGGGGGCTTCGTCGAGCGCGACGGTACATTCCACGCGTCGGGCGATCTCGTCGAGCGCAGCCGCGAGCGTCTCTTGGTCGGCGACGTTGTAGAACTGCTCGTCTCCGTCCCGGGCGACGCCGCCGGCCTTGGCCACGGCGTTGAGGTCGTCTTGCAGGTTGCGGCCGTCGACGGGGTGGTCGGCGCCGATGTCGATGCCCACGACGTAGGTGGGGATGCCGTTGTCGTCGAAGGCGGAGCGCACGGTCTCTTCGAGTTCGGTGTCGTAGACGTCGCCGATGTTGTTGTCGGTGTCGTAGACGCAGTTGGCCGCGCCATCGGTCACGAGAACGAGCGCGCGCGGACCGGTGGCTTCCACGCTTTCGAGGTGGTTCAGCCCGTTGAGCACCGCTTCACGAGTTGGGGTCGCACCTTCGAATTCGGCGTCGCGCCCCGGCATTGCGGCCAAGATGGCGTCGCGGGTGCCTTCGGCCACGGCGACTTCGGCCTCGTCCGCCATCTTGCACGCGGCGTTGAAGGTGGTGTCGTAGTCGGCGTTGTCTGGAACCTCCGAGTCCAGCGCGGGGAACAACACCGCACCGAAGTTCACGGTGTCGCCGTAGGTTTCGAGCATGTTCGAGGTGACGTCGTGCAGGCTGGTCCAGCGGTTGACCGTGCCGGTGCTGTCGTCGCCATCGTGGTCCCAGGCGTTGTTGACCATGCTGCCGGACTTGTCGAGCAGGAGCATCACGTTGGGGCGGGCCGAGGAGAGCAGGATGCGCTCTCCGCCGCACGTCGGCTCGAGGCCTTCGCTGTCGTAACCGTCGCCCGTGTCGGGGAAGTCGTCGTTGGCCGAGTCGGCGCCGTCGGAGTCCGCGGTGTCTGAGTCGCTGTCTGCATCCGCGCTGTCGCTCTCGTCGGCGCCGTCGGTTTCGCCGAACTCGATGCCGCTGGAGTCGAAGTCGTCGCCGTTACCGGACCCAGTACCGTTGCATCCCACGGCGAGGGCGGAGGCGATGAGGGCAGCGGCGGCGGGAAGCTTCGAGTTCATGCCCCACGAGAAGAGCAACTCGCGGGCCAACGAGGCGTTTCGCGAAATGACTGCACTTTTTGGGCGCACATCGTGGGTGCACGTGGACGTAAATGATGGCTGCAACTGCTTGTGCAGGTGGCGAGTGTGTTTGAGGCGGCCCTCGATCGATGTCACCGCGCCCCTATGACAACCGGCGGCAGGAGCAGCCGCCAGGGCGGCTCGACGATTTCGGTGGGATTTCACGGGACGTGAGAACGCCGCAACCTGCCCTTGGAAGAACGACCGATGTCGCGGCGGCGGTCCGGTGCGAAGCCTAGACACGATGCGAATGCCGAGTATGAAGGGCCGTCGGCCCCCCGTGGGGCTGTTGCTGGCCGCGCTGCTGGGGAGTGAGGGATGTGACCGTGACGACTCCGGGTGTACGCCCGGCTACGAGGCCTGCCCGTGCACCGCGGACGCGCGCTGCCTTCAGGGTCTGCAGTGTTTGTCGGATCGCTGCGTCGACCCCGTTGCCACAGGAGAAGGTGACTCAGGGTCGGCGGGCGCTGAGAGCGGTGCGGAGCCCTTCGACAACGTTGCGGCATGTGAGGCACTGCTCGACTCCATCGCGTGCACGCCCGCAGCGGGTGTCGAGCTGCTCGACTGCGACAGCCTGGGCGCTTCTCCGTGCGAGCTGGCCGACTACTTCGCCTGTCTGGCCGACAACGCGACCTGCCCTGGCGGCGCGCTGGACGTCACTGGCTGGGGCCAGTGCATGGACTTGGCGGTGTGCACGTGATGCGCGTCGTGTGGGCGGCCGCCCTCCTGTGTGCTGGCTGTAGCGCTGACCCGGCGCTGGGTGGTGAAACCCAGGGGTGTGCGCAGGGCCAGTGCCTGGGCGAGCTGGTGTGTCTGTCGGACCTTTGCGTGGACCCGCAGTGGGAGCCGGAGCCGGCCACGACGGGGACTGGGGACGACCCAGAGCCCGTCGACTCGGAGGACGGAGGCGACGTCTCGGACACCGGTGAGGGCGAGACCAGCGCAGGTGAGACCGGCGCAGGCGAGACGAGCGGGTCCTCCGATGCGTCCACGTCGGACGACGGCGCGGCGGGCTGTGGGTCGGTGGACGTGCTGGTCGTGATCGACAACTCCGCTTCGATGCTGGAGGAGCAGGCGCGCGTTCACGCGGCCTTACCGACGCTGTTCGACACCCTCGAAGCGGCAACGGGGACCTCGGACCATCACGTGCTGGTGGCCGACACGGATGCGTGGCTCTTCGCGGGCTGCGAGGCTGCGCTGTGCCCCTTGTTCGGCAACTGCGCAGTCGTGTGGCCGGAGTATCAGTGTGGCGTGACGCAGCCGCTCGTGTGCGAGGACGTCTTGGGCGCCGGGGTGACGCAGCCGCGAGGACTCGACGCGGCGAACGCCGACTGTGGGTTCGGTGCCCAGCGGTTCGCCAATCTCGCCGAGCTCGGCGCACGCGACCGGCTCGCCTGCGCGGCGCAGGTCGGGACCTCGGGCGGCCCCGAGCAGCTGGCCGACGCCGTGCTGGCGGCGACCGATGCTCGCGGCGCGGCGGCTGGGTGCAACGAGGGCTTCCTCCGCCCCGACCATCCGCTGCTGGTGGTGTTCGTGACCGACGAGGATGATTCTCCCGCGAACGAGGGATCCAGCGGAAGTCCGGAGAGTTGGCATGCGGCACTGGTGCAGCGCCGAGCCGCGCCCGTTGCGGTCCTGGGCGTGATGTCCGATCTCGGGCGTCCCGGGTCGGCATGCACCAACGAGGATCCGAACAGTCCCGCGGGCGCCGAACTCAGCCCGCGGCTCACCGCCTTTGTCGAAGCCTTCGGCGAGCGTGGGCGTATCGCCAGTGTATGCGCATCGGACTACGTCCCGGCCTTCGAAGGCGTCGCGGAGCTCCTGGTGGCGAGCTGCGGCGGCTGAGCGAAGGCCTCGGCCGTGGCTGCGCGCGACGTAGACGCGGCCTGGCTAGACGATGGCGTACGGAAGGAGGGCCTCGTACATTGGACGGATCGCGTCGAGCACTGGTTGCAACGCCGGCCGGAGGGCGTCGGACTTGGCTGTCCAGGGCTTCCATCCCGTCGAGCGGTGCACGCTTCCGTACCAGTGCGGCGCCCAGACGCCATCTTCAGGCTTTGGCCCCGCTGGCCACGACAGCATCGCCGGGTCGAACGCGAGACCCAAGCGCTCGCACAGCGTCGCCAGCACGCGCTGCGGGTCTTGGAGTAGCCGCTGCGTGTCGAGGACGATCGGTGTCTCGCCGCGCGTCCGCAGCCACTGCAGGATCTCGAGCAGCGCCTCGAAGCCGGTATCCTCCACTGTCGCGTCGGGCAGTTGACGCTGCAGCGAGGTGAGCATTTCGTGCGGCTCGCGGGTGAGCAAGACGTTGTGGCACGCGGGCATGAAGTCGCGCGAGACCTGCACGAGGTGCTTGGCCATCTGCTTGAAGAAGACGACCGGCGTTTCGTAGGGAGCCATCAGTACGTCGCGGACCACGGCCTCTCCATCGTTGCGCTGGGCCGCGAGGACGTCGCCGCGTCCGGGGTGTTCACGACCGCTGACGCGCAGGTAGTGGGCGTACAGCGGCTCATCCACCACGGTGGTGTCGGCCCGCTGCCGCCACGCGTACATCATCGCGGTAGAGAGGTTCCGCGGGCTCGACCACATCTGGATGCGCGTGGTCATGACTGCGCTCGGACGTCCTCGTCGATGGCGGCGCGGTACAGCTCGATGAGTCGCTGCGTCATCGGACCCATGCCGTCGCCGCTCGCGATCGTTCGTCCATCGACGGTGTGCACGGGCGTGAGCCCTCCGAACGTTCCCGTCACGAAGACCTCGTCGGCGGCATAGACGTCCGTCAGCGAGAAGTCCTTCTCGAAGGCGGGGATGCCGGCCTCGCGTGCGACCTCCAGCACGAGCGCGCGCGTGATGCCGGGCAGGTTGTACATGCCGGTCGAGGTCCACACCTCTCCGCCGCGCACGATGAAGAAGTTCGTTGCGTTGCAGGTGGCGACCGCGCCTTGCGGGTCGAGCATCAGCGCTTCGTCGGCACCGGCATGGACGGCCTGGATCAGCGCGATGACCTCGTGCAGCTTCGAGTGGCAGTTGAGCTTTTGGTCGAGGGTATCCGGGGGCGGGCGGCGAACCGTGGCCGTGTACAGCGCGATGCCCTGCGTCGCAACGTGCGGGTTGGCTTTCTTGTGCTCGGCGATGATGACCACGTTGGGCCCACCGACGACGTTGCTGGGGTGCTGCGAGGGGGTCTTTTTGTCGCCGCGCGTGATCATCAGTCGGACGTGCACGTCGTCGTGCATATCGTTGCGATCGACGGTTTCGCGGAGCTTGGCGACGACTTCCTCGCGGGTGCCGATCTCGAGGTCGACTGCCTTGGCGCCTGCGAACAGGCGGTCGAGGTGGCGGTCCAAGAACGCGAAGACGCCGTGGTGGAGGCGAATGCCCTCCCAGATGCCGTCACCGACGAGAAACCCGCTGTCGAACACCGAGATCTTGGCTTCGGCGCGCGGGAAGAACTCGCCGTTGATGTAGATCAAGACGTCGTCGTTCCGGGGGTCCGCCACTGCGGAGTGCGTACTCTTGGCCACGCGGCGACCGTATCACCGTCGGGCGGTGCGACGGGCAGCCTCCTGGGCCATCGGCACCAGCTCCCAGTAGGCCGGAGGGCGGCCGCGTTCGGTCTCGAAGTCCTCGACCGCTTCGTCGACTTCGGCCTCGATCTCCGCGTGTCGGTCCGCGAGCCACGTCGCGCGCAGGGCCACCGCGGGGCTCATGCCCTCGGGCACCGGGCCCACCTTGCCCACGAGGTTGAGCGCGACGCTGTAGAGCTTGGCAAGGCGGGCGAGCGGCAGCATCGCGTAGCGGTAGTCCAGCGGTGCTCCGGCTTCGGCCTGCTCGAGCATCGCGTCGATGACCGCGTTGTCGATGTGGTCGTCGAAGAGCGTATCCCGGCCGTGCCACTCGGCAACGATCGCCAGCGCGGGGTCGTACTCGAGGTCCGACGGGCTGTGCGTCTGCATGTGCTCTACGCCGAATGCCGCCATCCAGCTGGCGAGACCGGGCGATGAGAACGAAGAGAGCGTCTCCCACAGCGTCACGCCCAGGTCGCGATAGTGGGTGGACGCCACCTCCGAGCAGAACTGTTGCTCGGGGTCGTCGAAGTCCATCGCGAAGTCATACGGGATGTGCCGGGCGTTGGCCTCGTTCAAGGCCGCAGTGGCGGCTTCGTGCGGAAGCATCGGGTTGGCGACGGCGGCGGGGTGGTCGGGGCGTAACCGCAGCACCAGCACGCGCAGCTTCTTGTCGCGAAAGTAGGCCTCGGGCGTGGCGATGGCGACGCCGCGCTCGATGTGGGCTTCGATGATCTGCGCCGTGCCCTGTGCGTCGACGTGGACGATGGCGACGTGGCTGAAGTTGCCCGGATAGTCGTTGCCGCGCGCGATGAAGGCCGACGTTGGAGCGCCACCTCGGGAGACGAGGAGATCGCCGCTGTGAATCCGGACGCCTTCGTACTCGAGCGCGGGTGCGGGCGATGGCACGTCGTCCACGACGTTGAGCGTGGGCGCCTGCTCGGCGGGAAGCTGCAGCAGGAGTGCTTCGGCTGCCGCGCGCGTGCCGTACAGCAAGCGGTAGAGCGTTTCGCGGCCGGTCTGATCGTTCCAGGATACGGAGGCCGCTTTTGCTGCCCGCCACACCGCGTTGCGGACTTCGAGCATCCGGGGCCCAGCATCGGCGCACGCAGGAAGGTCGGCCGTGAGTTCGAACGTTCGGGAGAGCAGCTGGTCCCAGCGCGCGTCGTCGGCCGTGGCCGCGGCCGAGCCCAACGCCTGCGCCTCCGTGGTGATGACCGCAACCCGCGAAGCGATGTCCGAGGGGCAGGGGGCCGTGCGCGCCGCGTCGAAGCGGGCTCCGAGGCGCTCGAACGTCGCGTCGGCGTTCCAGGCGAAGCTGCTGGGCTCCCGCGCGGCAGGTGCCTCTACTGGGCAGGGTGGGCAGAACAACGCACCCGCGACGCCGAGCAGGCCCAGGACCAACCGGCGGCGTCGCTTCAATCGGCCGCCGTCAGACACCGAGAAAGGCTACCACCGGCACATGTCTTCGGCGGCGGTCTGGCTCCGTCGAGCGAACCAACGACGAGAGCCTCCACCGGACGTCCGGGGAGGCTCCGCTTGCGAAAAGGGACCGCCTAGCGACCGTGCAGTTCGCGGTCTTTTTCGAGCTGCTCTTTGTGCGCGACGCTGTAGCGAGCCCAGGGGCGCGCCTCGAGGCGGGCGACCTCGATGGGCTCGTCGGTGCCTTCGCAGAGGCCGAACTCGCCGCGGCGGATCTTGTCGATCGCATGCTCGATCAGGTTGAGGAGCTTGCGGTCTTTGTTCGCGAGCTTCAGCTCGAACGCCTGCGCTTCTTGCGTGGACGCCTGATCCGCCTCGTCGGGGACCCGGAGTTCGGCCGCGAGGGCGCGGTTGGAGCGGGTCTGGCTGCGCTCGACGATGGCAGCACGCTCATCGTGCAGCCGCTTCTCGAGGCGACGAACGTCCTCATCGGACAGGTTGGGATGCGGTTGGGAGCTCATGCGCCTCCTGGAGTGGGCCTTACTCTGCAAACGACTTGCAGAACGTCAAGGTGCGACGGTTCGATTTCTCCGAGACTTCGGGTCTGGCGAACCGTCCGAATCAGCGGGGACCGTAGTGTAAAACGACGGCGACGGGAAGGTGGTCCGAGAGTGGACCGCCTTCGCGTGCGTCCACGAACTCCGGTGGCACACGCCAGGCGTCTGCGCGAAGCGCGACACGGTCTCCGTCCCGAAGAAGGACCTTGTCGATGCGCTCGTCACCGCAGTCGACTTCGATGCAGGCGTCCCGTAGGCCGGCGTTGAACATCGTACCGAGGGCATCTACGTCTTCGGGGTCGTCCGCGCGCAGGTTGAAGTCGCCCGCGACGATCACCGCCCGGCCTGCAGAAAGGGTCTCGAGTGCCGCAGCAATTTCTTCGGCAGATCGCTGTCGAATTTCGAGATCCTCCGGGCAGCCGCCCGCTTCCATGTGCAGGTTGTAGACGTCGATCTCCACCCCGTCGTCGACCGTGGTGCGCGCGAACGACCAGCCTTTGCGCGCGAGGCAGTCGCTGGCGCAGTCGAGCTGGCCGTTGCAGCCGGGCCACTGCGTGCGGTCGACCGGCTCGAAGGGAAACTGGCTGAAGCGGTTGAGCCCATCGCCGATGCCGGCCCGAACGGGGTCGGCCGGACTGGGTTCGCTGCGGTGCGGGTGCTCGAGGTCCGCGGTCAGCTCGGCGTGGTACCAGAAGTCTTCCTGCACCAGCACCAAGGGGAAGGTGTTGAGCAGCGGTGAGATCTGGGGAATGAACGCTTCGGGGTCCGAGCTCGAGATGCCCTGCGGGAGTCCGGCGACGTTGTAGGTGAGGACTTCGAACGTGCCGGTGGAGACCGGTGCGCCTGACGAGCTGCTGGCAGAGGTGAGCGCAGTCGTGGTGGACGATGTGCTGCTGCCCGCGGCCGTCGTCGTGCTCGTGGACGCTGGTGCGGCAGAGGTCGACGCGTCGGCTGCGGTGGAGCCTTCGGCGGCAGGTGCCGGTTCGACATCATCCGCACAGCCCACGAGCGCGAGCGCCACGACGCATCCCATCCATCGCATGGAAGCACCGTACCGCGCGAGCGCCTTCTGGACTACGTACCCCTACGTAGTTCCAGCCGCTCGACAGGCAGATCAGCGCCGAAAATTACCGAATTCCGGCAATTGTCGCCGTCTGGGGCCCCGGTCATCATCACTGTAGAGGTTGGATTCGATGACGCGAACGCACGGCTTGGGATGGTGCATGGCGACGCTGCTGGTTGCCTGCGGTGGCAATGAGGACGCGGCCGGTTCCGATGCGGACACGGACACCGGATTCACGACCGGCGCCGATACCGACGCGGTCGACGAGACCTCCGCCTCCACCACCGCAGGGGAAACCGAGGCCGAGGACGAATCGGGTGACGAGACCGGAGAGACCGAGCCCGAGGTGGAGCTTGAGGTTCTCTCCCCGCCCGAGCACCTGATTCGCATCTCGATGGCGCTCCGCGGGACGCGACCGTCGACCGAAGACCTCGCCGCGATCGAAGCCGACCCCGATCGCATGCCGGAGTTCGTCGACGCGTACATGCAAGGCGATGGGTTCGCAGAGGTGGTTCGCGATCTCCACAACGACGCGCTGCTTACCCGCGTCGAGGGGGCGCTGCCCAACTATGCGCCGCTCGAAGACGTCCGGCCGCAGCGTATCGCCGACTCGGTCACCGCCACGGCGCTGAAGCTCGCCGAGCTGGTCGTGCTCGACGACAGGCCGTACACCGAGCTCGTCACGGGCGATACGTGGATGGTCGACGACGTGGTCGCGGCGGTCTACGGCATCACCGACGGCGGCTCGGGCTGGCGCGAGGTCCCGATCCCCGGCGACCGGCCTGCGGCGGGCATCCTCAGCGACAACGCGTTCTACCTGCGGCACGAGTCCGCCGGCGCGAACTTCCATCGGGGCCGCGCGAACGCGGTCTCGACCGCGTTCCTGTGCTTCGACTACGAAGACAACAACATCGAGCTCGATGACAACATCGACCTCACCGATGCCGAGGCGGTCGCGATGGCGCTGACCACCAACCCGGCCTGCCAGGCGTGCCACGAGACGCTCGACCCCCTCGCGAGTCACTTCTTCCCGCTGCCGGGCAACGTGATGAACAACGACATCCCCAGCTATCCGGTGCCGGACCTCTACCGCCCGGCCAACGCGGACGACTGGCAGCAAACGACGGGACGCGCTCCGGGCTACTTCGGGCAGGAGACCTCCGACATCGGCGAGCTCGGCCAGGCCATCGCCGAGGACCCGCGCTTCACCGCGTGCGCAGCCCGTCGGTTCTACGCGTACTTCCTTCAGCGCCGCTTGGACGAGGTCGACGGCGACACGGTCGACGCCCTCGAGGCCACGTTCCAAGACAGCGGCCTGCAGGCGCGCGCCCTGATTCGCGCCATCATGCTCTCGGACGACTTCCGGGTTGCTGGTGCGGCGTCGGCCGAAGGCGCCGACGAGGTCCAGGGTTATCTCCGCGCGCGGCCGTTCCAACTCGCGCTCCTGCTCGAAGACCTCACCGGCTTTCGCTGGGAGATCGACCCGACCTTGATCGACCCGGGGCAGGGCGAGGGGATCATCGACCTGTCGCGCTCGGCCGCCGTGGGCTTTGCGGTGCTTGGCGGCGGCGGAGACTCGTTCACCGTCATCGAGTCCGCGCACACGATGAACGCCACGACCTCACTCTTCATTCGGCAGCTCGCCTCCGAAGCCGCGAGCTACGTCGTCGAGCACGACCTGCGCGAGGGCGAAGGCGCGCTGCTCACCCTTGGAGACGCTGTCGACGAAGCGTCGGTTCGGGAGCAGCTCGCCAGCCTGTTCTTCCGGCTGTACGGCGAGGCGGTCGAATCGAACGGGCCCGATGTGGACGACGCGTACGCGCTGTTCGCCGCATTGCATGGCGCCTCGGGCGATCACGAGCGCGCGTGGAAGGCAACGCTCGCCGCTCTTCTTCAGGACTTCAGCATCACCTTTTACTAGGAGCCCCGCGATGATCTCTCGACGACAGTTTCTCGGTTCGAGCGCTGCACTTGCAGCGGCCTCTCTGTGCGGCATCGGCACGTCTCGCGCGAGCGTGGCCGACAAGCCGCGACGGCTCATCACCGTGTTCGTGCGCGGCGGCTGGGACATCGCCCACTCGATCGACCCCAAGCCCGAGCTCGTCGCCACGCCCGACTACGACGACGTGACGATGTACGGGGACATCCCGATCCTCACCAGCGCGACGCGGCCCAACATTGGCGGCTTCTTCGAGGAGCACGGGTCCATGGCCTCGGTCGTACACGGGGTCAACGTGCGGTCGATCTCGCACAAGGTCTGCACCCGCAAGATGTTCACGGGCATGCCGAGCGGCACGGGGCCGGACATGGGCGCGATCGTGGCGAACGAGTTCGCGCGCGACTACCCGATGCCGTACCTGATCGTCGGCGCCAACGGCTTCACCGGGCCGCTCGGCGTCATCTCCGGGCGCGTCGGACCCTCGGGGCAAATCAACGCCCTGCTCGATCCCCAGGACAACTTTCCGCGCTTCGAGGCGTCGCCCTATTTTCACGACGGGTTCGAGGCGTCGGGCAGCGAGCAGGCCGCGATCGAGGCGTTCTTGAACGCGCGGGCCGAGCGTGAGCGGGCGACGCGAGGCATGCACGGGGCCAACGCGGCGCGCGTGTCCGACTTCGAGGAGTCGCTGCTCAAGGGGACCGCGCTTCGGGACAACGCGCAGTACTTCGGGTCGATCGGGCAAGAGCTCAGCCTGTCCGACCAGGTCAGCCTGGCACTTACCGCGCTCGAGCGAGACCTTTCGTGGTCGGTGTCGATCACCGCCAACCTCGGCTTCGACACCCACGACAACAACGCGGAGCAGGGGGCACTGCAGAACGGGCTGTTCGGGGGCTTGAGCAACCTTGCCAACGAGCTGATCGCACGCGGCATGATCGACGACACCGTCGTCGCGGTGTTCTCGGAGATGTCGCGGACGCCCGCCTTGAACGCTGCGCTGGGCAAGGACCACCACCCCGTCACCAGCGCGATGGTGTTCGGGGGCGGCGTCGCCGGCGGCACCGTCCACGGTGGAAACGGCGACAGCGTCAACGCGCTCGACGTCGACTTCGAGACCGGATCCACCACCGACGGCGACCTGCGCACGCTGGACTCGCAGAGCTGGGTTTCTGGCGTCGTCGCGCTGGCCGGGGGCGATGCCTCGCCCTATGTTGCCGCCGACCCGTTCTGCGCCTTCATCGGGTGAGCGACGGAGCTGCTATCCTGCGGCCGTGAGGGGTGTTCTCGCGGCCGCGCTGCTCGTGGCCTCTGGCTGCATCGAGCTACGCGCCTTCGAGTGCAGCGAGAACGCCTGCGACCTCGACGGCCGAACCGGCGTGTGCGAACCCGAGGGCTTCTGCAGCTACCCCGACGAAGCGTGTGCGTCGGGTCGCCGCTTCGAAGCCCGCGCTCCGGGTGCGCTCGGTGGCGCGTGCGTGGATGGGGCCGGTGGGTCCGCGTCGACCGACGCGTCTTCGTCCGGCGGCGGGTCCATGACGACGGCGACGGTCGGCACCTCGGTGGGCGACACGACTTCGCAGGGGTCGTCGTCCACCGCGCCCGCGTGCGACGGTGATGGTTGCGGTTGGACCGCCGTCGAAGCCGGCGCGCTGCATACCTGTGCGCTCGACGGCAACGGTGCCGTGTGGTGTTGGGGCGTCGGCGCGCAGGGGGAGCTCGGCACGGGGTCCAATGCGACCTTTCGCGACTGTCCCGAGGCGCCTGCGGGTGACCTCATTGGCCAGACGACACTGGGCGTGGGCGGGCACTCGTGCTCTCTGGGTCCGGACGGCGTTCACTGCTGGGGTCCCAACATGCTCGGCCAAGTCGACTGGCGAACCGGGCAGAACGTTCACGACACGCCCCACGCCGTCGACCTCGAGCGATACACGCCCACGACCGTTGGCGCGGGCGAGAACGACACGTGCGTGGGCGCGGGCAACCTCGTGTTGTGCTGGGGAAGCGGCCAGCCCATCGAGATGTCGCCCAATGCGCCCGCCCCGGCCCGCGAAGTCGCCGTGGGCGATGATCACGTCTGCGCCTTGCTCGACGACGACAGCGTCTGGTGCTTGGGCGACGACAGCTTCGGACAGCTCGGCAGCGGCTCGGCAGACAACACGGGCGGCCCCGTCCAGCTCAGCTTTGGAGGCGAGGCCGCGCTCCGGCTCTCTGCGGGTGCGCGCCATTCCTGCGCCATCACCGAGGGCAACGGGCCCGGTGCGCGCGACGTCAAGTGCTGGGGCGACAACCGCAAGAACCAGGCCGGCGGCGTCGTGGAAAACCAGATCAACGCCCCGCAAGATGTTTCCGGCGACCTCGTTGCCGGCGCCTGGGTCGAGGTTGCCGCCGCCGCCGAGCACACCTGCGCCATCAACGAAGCCGGCGAAGTCTGGTGCTGGGGAGACAACACCTTCGGCCAGGTCGACCCCGCCGTCGCCGAACCCGGCCAGCTCCTCACCTCGGCCAAGATCGACCTCGACCCCCCAATCGACGCCGTCGACATCTCCGCCTCGACCACCATCACCTGCGCAATCGACCGCGACGGCCTGTGGTGGTGCTGGGGCTGCCTCGAACCGTGGATGGTCCAGACCTCCGGCGAGTGCACGGTGTCCCCGCCGACGCGGATCACCCCGTGCGGGCGGTGAGGATGAACGACACCATCGTTCAGCACCTGGAGTCCTATCTCGGTCCGATCGAGAGAGGCTGGGGGGAGCCTTGACTCCAAGTTGCGAAATTCGGGGGGACCCCAGACGTGGGAGTCTCGACGTTTTGCACGCTCGGGTTGAGCCGATGTCCCTTGCCGGTGGGTGACGGCCGACTCGTTCGGCAGGAACTTCTCGTCTCCGTCGCCGAGACGTATCGGGACCACTCGGTGGCGGAGTTCCTGCTCTCGCTCGCCGCGTACGTTCATTCGACGAACCGGGCACTCGTTCGCGGCGAGGTCGTGGGGCCATCGCGGCCTCTGATTCCGGGCGTGTCGGCAAGCGCGGTGTACTGCGCCATGCCCGTGTTCTTTCCCGACGAGTTCGCGACGTATCGAGGCAGCGACCCTGCCACGGTCTTGGTGTGGCTCCTACCGCAGCCACCTACAGAGGCGGAATATGTCCGCCGTGTTGGATGGGATCGCTACGAAACCGAGCTCGAGGAGGCCGAGGTCGACTTCTGGGACCTCGACCGACCTCCGATGTGGGGTACCTGAAGATGTCGGACGGAGGCGGAAAGCTGGTGTCGCGAATACGAAGCGCCGTGGATGGAGTGGGGCTAGGACCCAGCACACTGCGCTGAACGCCTCGAAGAGTCTGTTCGACGGCGTATGAGAAGACACGCAGGATGTGAGTAATGCCAACATGCCTGTTGGGATAGATGCAGCGCTTTCACCAGTCGTGACGGAACTGTGGCGGACGAGAAAAACCATGAAGCTGCGAACACTCGACATCTCTTACGCGCAAATTGCGGTCTTCCAGAGTGCTCTAGCGGATCCCTTCAGCGACTGGACGGACAGGCACCTCGCCCAGGGCTTTGCCTGGAGGCCGGGCAGCGTCTCCTTTGCCACCATTGAGCCCTCGGGCCCGATCGAGGTTGAGGTGGTTCGGGGTGGGCCCGCGCTAGCAGCGAGCTCGGCCTTGAGAATTATCGCCGTTCCGTTTTCTATCGCGGAGGATGGAGCAGTCGACGTGACGAGCATCGGAGACGGTGAGATGCTGACGCTCCCGGCCGGCAGTTACCGGCTGACATTCGAGCATGGACTACGGGACGGAGGGATGTGGTGCAGGTTGTCGTTCGAGGCCGTGATTGGTGAGGTGACACCGAAGGTTCTTCGAGCTGGCGACCTGGTCCCGAGCGAGCCGCTGCTTATGGATGCCTCTGCTGCGAAATGACAGTGTTTCGCGCTAAAGCGGTCTTTTGTGGCGAGGTCTCTGAAGGCGTCGTCGGGGTTATCGTTGCCGAGGAAGAGTCTGGGGATGGCGCACGTGTTGAGCTCCAGCGGGCGACCAGATTCGACGACCAAGACCGAGCTCTTGGTCAGGACACCTACTGCCTGAGCCTTCACACCGGCGCGAGCGTGTACGGGGGCGTTGTTCGATGGACGCCGACCCCAGGCTCGCTCGAGCTGGTGTTATCTCAGGAGGCTGCTAATGCCCCAGAACTCGACACAGAGCTGACGATCGAATTTGATGCTGAGCGAAGCACCGACCTCGAAAAGTGGCTGCCCAAGGTTCTCGAGTAGAACGATGAGAACGGCCACAAACCCCGCCAGCTCGACCCCGAGCTCGACTTCGAGTGTGGTCGCGGGCTCTCAGGCCGCTGGGTCGACGCGCTCGACCTCCGCGCAGGTGATATCCTCGACTCGTCCAGCGATGAGCGTCTCGTCGAACAGGTCGAGTACGAGGCCGTCGCCTCGGTCGTCTACAACTTCTCCGTCGAAGGCGCGAGGAGCTACTCTGTCGGTAGCCTCGGCACGCTTGTTCACAACAACAAGAACTGTGCTGAGGCAGCGAGTCAGGCGCTTGGTTTCCGGGACGCGAATGGTCGACTGCGGAACGCCGACGGGACCTTCGCTCCAGATGGTGGTCGAAAGAGGCGTCCGAGCAGCTCTACGCATGGAAACACTGCTGGCGGTCAAGACGCTGTTCTATACGAACGCTACGATGGGAATGGGAACTTCTTGAAACATGGTATCTCTCAGGACCCCAGCAAGCGGTACTCTCAGCGTGAGCTTGACGGCGGCTTCCTTATCGAGACGCAGCGTGGGCCGAGACACGAAATGCTCAAGATGGAGCGAGAGCTTGTGGAGACCAACCCCGGACCCCTGAATCGTGAGCCCTGGGCTGGGAAACGGAGACGTTGAGATGAAGGCAGTGTTTGATGTTTCTGCCCAATTCGGGGGGAAAGATGCTGCTCAAGCAGTACTTCCCCACTTCAAAGCGTTGAAGTCCGCCGCGCGAGGGGGCGGTTTGCGAGATTTTCCGGTCCCCAAGCTGGCGTTTGTGCTGCGGGTAGATGGCGAGGTGAACGAGTATGGCCTCTCCGGGGCCGGGAACGTGGATGTCGATGCGCAAGGAGAGTATGTCTCCGTTGATATCGGGTGTGCACGCGACGATAGAGCGGACCTGCCAGAAAGGATCGCGTCGGCTATTGACGAGAGTAGAGATGTTCTTCAATCCTTGGGAGCAAGCGAATTCGCCGAGACCGACTTCGCCCTGCTGGCCGAGGATCTTGCTAGTTTTGTCGAGCGATACCGGGCGAATCTTGGCGCACTAGCGAACTCGGACGTCCCACCGAGAGCCGTTGTTACGAAGCCTGTCGGGCAGAGGTGAAATGTCGAGGAGTTCGCGAGTAGGTGGAACCGAAGGCCGTGCGAGCTGGTGACCTGGTCCCGAGCGAGGCCCCTGCTCATGGACGTCTCTCCTGCGAAATGACAACGCTTCACGCTCTAGGGCCGTGTTTTGTGGCGAGGTCGCCGAGGGGGCTATGGGGGTCGTCCTTGCCGAGGAAGAGTCCGGGGGGAGCGTTGAGGACGGAGAACGAATAGCTGCGGATTTGCCGGCGCTTTTCCCCGATATCGACGTTGTTCTTGGCAATGATGTCGAGGTCTAGCCGCCGGTACCCTCGCAGAATCGGCGAGGAGTCGCGGACCTCGTCGCCCGCACCTACGACAACAGCCCGTGCTCGACGATGTACCGCGCCAGCGCAGCCCTCCCCGGCAACCCGAGCCGCTCATACACATTCGACAAATGAGTCGTGACGGTCCGCGGGCTGATCTTCAGCTCGGTTGCGACCTCTTGGCTCGTAAGTCCGTGGGCGACGAGGCGGGCGACTTGGAGTTCGCGCTTGCTGAGGCCGCTGTCTTCGGGGGAGAGCTTGTTGCTCTTGAGGGAGGCGGTGGCGCGGTAGACGAACTGGAGGACGGCTTCGGGGCCGACTTGGATGCGGTCGCCTTCTTTGAGGGCGACGACGTCGATGCGGTCGCCGTTGTGGAAGGTGCCGTTGGTGGAGGCGAGGTCGATGAGGTTGACGACGTCGTCGTCCGAGATGGCGATCTTGGCGTGCTTGCGGGAGATGCCGTCGTCTTCGAGGGTGAGGTCGGCGCTGCTGCTGCGGCCGATCAAGGTGCTGCCGGTGGTCAGGGGCAGGACGGTGCCGGCCTTGGTTCCTGCGAGCACCTCGACGCACGCGACTTCGTCGGCGCTTCGTCCACGTACGACGCGTACGGGCCGGACTTCGGTCGGTTTTTCGTCGCTGCTCGCCATGCGCGAGCGGGGATCATAACGCGCCGGGCACGGCAGGCCACAGGCTCGCGCGGGCAGTGCCTCGTTGGCGTCGGACGACGACGGCGCGCACGATTCCTCCGGTCAGGAGCGCGGCGCCAAGGCCCGTGAGGGCGAATCCAACGCGCTGCTGGGTGGTGGCGCGCTGGATTTCCTGCGTGTAGGCGTCGTGGGAGCTGTTCGAGGCGTTTCCATCGAGGACCGCCGCGGCAACGAGAAGGCCAATCCCCGCGCCGGAGACGACGGCACCGCTCGAGAGCAAGGCGATGGTGGCGGGGTCGCGGCGACGAGGTGCGCGGTCGGGCGTCGGTTGGGGTTCCGCCACGAGGACGGGCGGAGGTGGGGCCGGCTCCTCCGCGGGTTCGGGCTCGGGGTCGGGGTCGGGTTCGGGCTCGGGCGGTTCGTCCGAGGGCGCGGGGTCGGGTTCGACGGGGGCGCGTTCGCGGCAGCCGCGGGCTTGCACCTCGGCGTTGCCGATCATCAAGGTGACGGTCTCGCGGGTGGCTTCGTCGAGCGAGGGCAGGATGCCGTTGGCGTCGGCGATGAAGGCGTCGTAGGCGAGGGCCGCTTCGGCGTCGCGGCCCGCGAGGCGCAGCGCTTGGGCTTCGGCGTACTTGTGCGCGGGGTCGCCGGACTCGGCGTACAGCGCAGCGAACCCGGCGGCCGCGCTGTCATAGTCTCCGGCCGCGTAGGCTGCCTCGGCATCCGCGGCGGGGTCGTCAGCGGCAGGCGCGGTGGCCAAGGCCAGGGCGAGGCACAGCAGCTTCACTTCAACCCCTTCCGGATCGGGCCGAGGCCGTCAGGGTCGAAGGTGGGCGCCGGCGTGGTGGGCTCCGTGGGCTTGGAACGCTTCTTGGGCCGGCGCTTCGCCTTGGGCTTCGGGGTGGGTTTGGGCTCCGGGGTCGAGCCTTGCGCGCTGGCCGAGGGGTCAGCGGCGGGCTCGGCCACGGCGGGCTCGGCCACGGCGGGTTCGACCGCGCTCGCGGGCGGTGCGTCGAGTGACCCAGGGTCCTCTTCGGGCGACCCAGGGTCGTTCTCGGGTGACCCAGGGTCCTTTTCGAGTGACCCAGGGTCCTCATCGAGTGACCCAGGGTCCTGCGCGCGGGAGTTGGCCGGCACGTTGGTGGTCCCAGGGTTCGGTGACCCAGGGTCTGGGTCGCGGGAGGCGAGCCAGAACCAGGCGGTCGCGGCGAGGGCAGCGCTGGCCAGGGTAGTCGTGAGGACGAGGGGGGTCCGCCAGCGAGGTGTCTGTGGACGGGCTTCGGGCTTGACCTCGACGGCGACGGCTCGGGTGGCGACGCTTCCGGCGGTCGCTTCGATGGGGCCGGTCACGACGGAGACGGCGGCGCGCGGGCTCTCCCACGGATAGGGCCGCTCGCCGAATAGGTCGGTGACGTACTCGGCGAGGCCCGCCGAGGAGGGTCGCGTCGCGAGGCCGCCGGCCAGCTCCTCGAGCGCGCGCTCCATGGCTCGGGCGTCGTCGAACCGCGCGTCGGGGTTGCGCGCCAAGGCGGTATGCACGACGTCGGCGACCTCGGGTGGGACGTCGGGGTTGGCTTCGCGCAGCGGCGGCGCATCGTGGTTGACGATGCGGTTCATTGCGGCGAACTCGTTGTCGCCGCCGCCGAACAAGCGCGCCCCGGCGAGCAGCTCCCAAAGCACGATGCCCAGGCTGAAGACGTCGGAGCGACCGTCCATGCGCGCCCCTTTGCACTGCTCGGGCGACATGTACCCGATCTTGCCCTTGCGAATGCTCGGCCGCGTGCCGTCGCCCCGCGTGACCTTGGCGATCCCGAAGTCGACCAGCTTCACGCCCCCGTCGTAGGTGACCAGAATGTTCGAAGGGCTGACGTCGCGGTGG
Organism: Myxococcota bacterium; assembly: GCA_039024335.1. Classification (GTDB taxonomy): domain Bacteria; phylum Myxococcota_A; class Polyangia; order Nannocystales; family Nannocystaceae; genus CAJXVA01. The sequence continues at coordinate 26,033 of JBCCQM010000037.1, read as the reverse complement.
ATGATGTTCAGCGCGGTGCCGTCGAAGTCGCGGCGCGTGTGCGCGTGGTGCAGGCCCGCGGCAGCCCCCATGCCGATCTGCAGGACGTGCTCGACGGGCAGCGCTCCCTCCTGCGTGCGTCGCAGGGCGCTGAGGTCTTCGCCGTGGATGTAGTCCATGACGAAGAACGGACCGCGGTCGTCGTGCCCGAGGTCGTGCACGCGCACGACGTTGGGATGGTCCAGCACAGCGGCCAGCCGCGCCTCGGCCAGGAACATCTCGATGAACTCGGGGTCGTCGGCCCACTTCGGCGCGATGCGCTTGATGGCGACGTACTTCTCGAAGCCGTGCGCAGCCTCGGTGCGCGCCAGCTCCAGCACCGCCATGCCGCCCTGCGCGAGCGCTTGGACGCGCGCGTACCGGCGACTCGAGGGCGTCGCTTCGACCTGACGCTCGGCACTCACGCCCCACCAGTATCGCCGCATCTGCCCGGCGAACCAACGGCACGACATCGGTGTCATGGTCGGGAATCTTCGAATTGCGCGCTAAGCCGCCCCTAAACGGCCGAATTCGGGTGTCCACGGATCCCGTTGGCGATGCACGCGAGCGCGACGGGCTGCTAGGGTTCAGACGTTGGATTGACGTGATGTGGCTGTCGCTATGGATGGCGACGTGGGTCGTGGCGTCCGCGCCGTCGGAGTCGTCGTGTCGTGTTCACGTGGAGGGGTTGCCGCAGACGCAACGTCGCCACCATCGGGTGCGCGTGGGCACGGCGTCGCAGCCGCTCGACCCCGATCCACGGGTCGCGCCCGAAGACGAGGTGGTTCTGGAGGGTCCGCGCTTCGGCGGCCGGATCGTCGTGCCGTCGAGCTGCGCCGCAGTGGTGCCCATGCCCGTGACCCCGCGACCCGCTCTGCTCGCGTTCGCCGAGCTGCCGCCGGGCGCCGTCATCACGTGCGAGGCCTGTCCGGGCATCCCGTCCTCGACGAACTATCGGCCGATGCGGCTGCCGCCGATCGCCATGACCGGGATGCACGAGGTAATTCGGCTTCGCATTCGAGCGCGGGGGTACGAGTCGGTGGTTCGCGAGTTCCTCATCCACCCCGGCCTCAACGCGCTGAGCGTGCCCATGAAGCAGCGGCGCTGAGCTGCGCGTACGTCAGCAGCCGACGACGTTGAGCGCGAGCCCGCCACGCGCGGTCTCTTTGTACTTGTCGTGCATGTCGAGTCCGGTCTGACGCATCGTCTCGATGACCGCATCCAGGCTGACGCGTCCGGTGCCGTCACCCCGCAGCGCGAGCCGGGCAGCGTTGATCGCCTTCACGGCGCCCATGGTGTTGCGCTCGATGCAGGGCACTTGAACGAGGCCCCCCACGGGGTCACAGGTGAGCCCGAGGTTGTGTTCCATGCCGATCTCGGCGGCGTCTTCGACTTGCTTGGCGGTCCCGCCTTGGACTTCAGCCAGGCCCGCGGCGGCCATCGAGCACGCCACGCCAACTTCGCCTTGGCACCCCATCTCTGCGCCGGAGATCGACGCGCGCGCTTTGTACAGCGAGCCGATCGCCCCCGCGGCGAGCAGGAACCGGACCACGCCGTCGTCGTCGCCGTTGAGGTGCTCGACGTAGTAGTGCAGCACGGCCGGGATGATGCCGGCCGCGCCGTTCGTCGGTGCCGTGACGACGCGTCCCCCGGCGGCGTTTTCCTCGTTCACCGCCATCGCGTAGAGGCTGACCCAGTCGAGCTTGACCAGTGGATCGGCTGCGTCGTGGGTGGACGTCAGCTTGCGATGCAGGCTGGCGGCCCGCCGTTCGAGGCCCAGCGTGCCCGGCAGCACGCCTTCGCGCTCGCAGCCGCGTCGGACGCAGGCCTGCATCGTTGCCCAGATCTCGAGCAGGCCGTCGCGCACCTGCTCGGGTCCACGCAGTGCCTCTTCGTTGGCGAGCATCACCCCGCTGATCGGGAGGTCGTGTCGTTCGCAGTGCGCGAGGAGGCCCGCGCCCGAGTCGAAGGGATACGGCACGTCGGCGATGGGGGGTCGCAGCCCGATCGTGGCTTCATCCCGGATCGCTCCGCCACCGATCGAGAAGTAGACCTTCTCGTACAGGCGCGCGCCGGAGGCATCGAACGCCTCGCACCGCATCGCGTTGGGGTGCCCGGGCAGCGTGTCGTGCGTGAAGGCCAGGTCTCGTTCGCGCTGGAACGACACCGGGTGCGCTCCGCCGAGCACGATCGACGCGCGCGCTTCCACATCTTCGAGCCGAGCCGCGACTGCGTCGGGTGCGACGGTCTCGGGCGACTCGCCCATCAACCCGAGCAGCACGGCGGTGTCGGTGCCGTGTCCGATCCCCGTCGCACCCAGCGAGCCGAACAGCTCGACGCGAACGCGCGCGACCGCTTCGAGCTCGCCTCGGTCGCGCAGCTGCGCCACGAAGGCGAACGCCGCCTTCATCGGGCCGACGGTGTGAGAGCTCGACGGGCCGATGCCGATCGTGAAGAGGTCGAAGACGCTGGTCATCGCGGGCTTCCGCGCACAGTAGAGGGTGCAGGGCAGATCGCGATCAAGTCATTTTGTTGGATTCGAGGAGGCCAACGCGGCACGTCGGTGCTACAGCGCACCGGTGTTCGCATCGGTGGATGGATGTCGTGCAGTCGAGCGAGCGGCCGCACGCGACCTCGGTGCGGCTGCGCAGCGCAGTGGTGGATTCACGTGTCCGGTGGCCGGGGGCACCGCGATCTTCGCGGGCGAGAACTCGCCGCTCACCAAGCTCGTGGGCCTGGGTTTCGAGCCCTTCGAGCCCGAGATGCTGGCGCCGATCGAGGCCCGCTTTTTCGACCTTGGCGCTGCGGTCACGGTGGAGCTGCCCACGCTCGCGGACGCCTCGATCGCGCAGGCGCTTGCACAGCGGGGGTACCAGCTGCAGGGCTTCGAGGACGTTCTCGTGCGTTCGCTCGCGGAAGCGTCGGCCCAGGGCGTTGGGCGTGACGCGGGGTCGTGTCGCGTCAGCGAAGACGACGAGCTCGAGACGTGGCTCGACGTGCTGGTCGAAGGCTTTGCGCATCCCGATGGCGGAGGCCCCGAGATGGCACAGGCGTTCCCGCGAGAGACCGTTCGGGCAGCCGTCCGCGCGCTCGCCACGACGTCGCGCCGCTTCGTCGGTCTTCAGCAGGGGGCCGTGGCCGCGGCCGCGAGCATGAGCGTGGTCGACGGCATCGCGTTCCTCAGCGGCTCGGCAACGCTGCCGGCGTTCCGGCGTCGCGGCATGCAGTCCGCGTTGCTCGCTCATCGCTTGCACGCGGCCACGCACAGCGGCGCGACGTCGGCCTGCATCACCACGGCGCCGGGAAGTCGCTCGAAGCAGAACGCGATGCGGCGGGGTTTCTCCAACGCATACACGCGCGCCCTCATGGTGCGCTTCGGCTAGCAGCCTGTTTCAGGTCGCGACGAGGCGGCGGTACAGCGCCGGGAGGACGGCGTCGAGGTCGTCGGTGAGCCCGCCGTGCACGGCCGACGTCTGCAGGGCCGCGCTTCGAGGGTGAACCATCCAGTGGAAGCGCTCTCGCAGCGGAAGCGCCGCGACCGGGCCGCCCTGCGGGTCTCCGGCGCAGACCCAGCGCAGCCCCTGGAGGTGTCGCTCCAGGGTGTCGAGGCACGCGTCTGCGGCGAAAGACCCGAGCCGAGCGCGGTCGACCTCCAGCCGACACGCCAGGTGATCCGCTTGCGGGCACGAGACGATCACGCCAACGTTAATCGCCTCGCCCCGCTCCACGTCGGGGACGAAGCGGACGATCGCGTACTCATACGGACGCGCGGGCATCGGCAGCCTCCTTCACGAGCGCGGCGGCACCGTCACGGCGCTGGGTCAGGAACGACACGTAGGCAGCTCGCCGGGTGGCGGTGTCGTCGGGAAGCCACGCGTCGGGGACGGCGTCGACGGCTGCCGTGATCACCTCGTCGGTGACGTCACCCATCAGCGCGGCACCTTCGGCCTCGATGTCGCCCGCGGAAGGCAGCAGGACGTGGTCGCGAACCAGCGGGAACGGTCGGGTCGGACGCTCCACCGCGCCGTCCCAGCCGTGATGCCAGTACAGCGCAGCGCCGTGATCGATGAGCCACAAACCATCGCGCCACCACAGCAGGTTGGTGTTTCGCGGGGTGCGGTCGACGTTCATGACGTAGGTGTCGAACACGACGATGCGAGCGGCCAGGCCGTGGTCCAATGGCATGCCCGCGGCGGGGTCGTACGCCAAGGCGCCGTCGAGGTACTGCATGCCCAGGTTGAGGCCTTCGCTGGCGTTGAGCAGGTCGCGAATCTCTTCGTCACGCTCGGTTTTGGCGATGGTCGCGTCCAGCTCCAGCGTGGAAAGCTGGGGCATCGGCAAGCCCAGGCTGCGCGCGAGCTCGCCCGCGATGACCTCCGCGACGAGTGCGGCGGCACCTTGCCCCGCGCCCCGCCACTTGGCGACCACGGTCTCGCGACCATCGATTTCGACCAACGCAGGGAGCGACCCGCCTTCGCGCAGCGGCGCCGCATACCGCGTTACGTGTGCGTGGGGCAACGACGCCGACGACATGAACGCATGCTACCCCCGAGGTGTGATGCTGTCTGTGCGCCACTGTCACCGATGGACAGCATTCAAGGGGCTGAAACCGTCGTGCACGTGACGCCAGCAGCGCCCCAATGGCGCTCGGTGCTCACGTGACGTAGCGTGAGGTTGGTTCGATGGGGGCCGCCGAACAGCCAGCCGACTCGGAAGAGGGCACCGAGCGCCTCATTGGGTCACGCTACCGGGTCCTGGATACCCTGGGTCAAGGGGGCATGGGCGCGGTCGTTCGGGTGGAAGATCTCACCACCGGAGACATCGTCGCGCTCAAGACGATGAGCCGTGACCACGATGGCCGGGGCTTGCTTCGGTTTCGGCGGGAGTTCCATTCGCTCGCCCGGCTGGCGCACCCGCGGATCGTCGACGCGTACGACTTCGGCGTCGACGACAGCGGCCCCTTCTACACGATGGAGCTGCTCGAAGGCTCCGACCTCAAGGACATGGGCCGCGTCTCGTGGCAGCGCGCCTGCAGCATCCTGCGTGACATCGCGGCCGCGCTCGCGTTCTTGCACGCGCGCCGCATGGTGCATCGCGACGTGGCGCCGCGAAACGTTCGTTGCACGCCCGACGGTCGCGCGAAGCTGTTCGACTTCGGCCTGCTCGCCACGGTCGGGCTGTCCGGAGACGTCGCGGGCACGCCGGCCTGCATCGCGCCTGAAAACTTGCGCGGCCTTCCGCTCGACGACCGCACAGACCTGTATGGACTCGGCACGCTTGCCTACTGGATGCTGGCCGGGCGCTATCCGTACCAGCCCAAGGGGCTCGACGACCTGGAGCGGCTGTGGCGTCGACCCCCGCCGGCCCTCGAAGCGTTCGACCCCGACATCCCGCCCGCCCTCTCGGAGCTGGTCGGGCGGCTGCTGTGCCTCGACCCGCTGGGTCGTCCCGCCAACGCCGCCGAGGTCATCGACCGCCTTCAGGGCATCGCGGACCTTCCCGAAGAGCCCGAGCTGCAGGTACGCGAGGGCTATCTCGCCAGCGCCGCGATGGTGGGGCGCAAGCGCGAGATGGAGCTGTTCGACGGTTGCACCGCGCAGGCGCGCCAGGGACACGGCCGGGCGGTGTTCGTGGAGGCGCCCACGGGCACCGGCAAGAGCCGCCTCGTCGGCGAGTTCGCGTTGGCTGCCCAGCTCGGTGGCATGACCGCCCTGACGGCCAGCGCCGAGTCGGCGCGCTGGGACTCGTACGGCGTGATCCGAGAGCTGGTCGAAGCGGCCATCTCGGCGCGCCCCAAGGATATTCCGCTGCTGCCGCGCCCCGCCGCGTCCATCCTGGCGCGCGTGTTCGAGGACCTTGCCGACAAGCTCGGCGACACGCAGCCCGTCGAGGCCGTTGCCGAGCCCGCCGAGGAGCGGCTGCGGATTCAGGGCGCGATGACCCAGTGGCTGCTGGCACTGGCGAAGCTGCGGCCGCTCGCGCTGTTCGTCGATGACGTGCAGCGGTGCGACGAGGCCTCGGCGGCGGTGCTTGCAGGCCTGGCACGGGGTGCAGAGCCGCACGCGCTGCTGGTCGTGGCCGCGCTGCGATCCGGGGAAGACGTGCGCGCGCCTCAGGCCGTGGACGCGCTGCGCAAAGCGGACGTTTGCCTGCGACTCGAGGGACTTCGGTCCGAAGAGGTCTTCGAGCTCGCGCGGTCGCTGTTCGGCGACGCCCCGCACGTGGAGCGCCTCGCGGAATGGCTGCATCGCTCGGGCGGAGGCTCGCCGCTGCACTGCACCGAGCTGGCGCGGATGCTCGTGGATGAAGAGCGCGCCCGCTTGGTCGATGGTGAGTGGCGGCTGCCCACGGATTACAGCGATCGATCGATCCCGCCGGGGCTGGTGCAGGCGATGGACACCCGCATCGGCCGATTGGATGCGCGCGCCCGCTCGATGGCCGAGATCCTCGCGGTGACGGGGCGGGACTTCGACCTCGCCTGGATTCAGGGCCTGCTCGAGGACTCCGAGCACGACGAACTCTTCGCCGCGATCGACGACCTCGTCCGCGAGTCGGTGCTCGTCGGCGATGCCGAGCACTACGCCTTCCGGCACGACGGTCTGCGCGAAGCCGTGCTGCGGGGCATCTCTGACGAGCGCAGAAATTCGCTGCACCGCCGCATCGCGAAGGTGCTGCAGGAGGCGTATGAGCGCGGTGAGGCCGAGGGGCGCGAGGCGGAGATTGGGTTCCACCTGCTCGATGGTGGCGACGACGAAGCGGCGGCGCGGTACCTGTCGAAAGCGGGCAAGCGCCTGTTCGAAGTACAGGCGCTGTCGGACTGCGTCGCGCCGCTCGAGGCCGCGATCGAGACCTACGCTCGGATTGACCCCGACAGCCCCGAGCTGCTTCAGCTGCGGTTCATGATCGTCGCGGCCGGTTGGATCAGCGACCGCGACGCGGGCCAGCGCCACATGATGGCGGCCGTGCTCGGGCTGCGTGCTCAGGCCGGCATCACGAACGCCGACCGCTTCGGCAAGGTGCTGGGCCTGCACCTGGGGCTCATCTTCGGGTTCGCCTGGACGGCGATCGTCTGGCTCTTCACCGCACGCGACCGACGGGGCCCGCCGCCGTGGATCGCCGTATCGACCTTTGCCGTGACCATCGGCTACGCCTGCGCGCTGGAGTACGCCAACCACTCGCTCGAGGGGCTGCAGCGCTTCATCGATCTGACGCGGCCGCTTTCGGTGTTCCGCAAGAGCCTGGGCTACGCAGTTCACCTAGGCCTGACCGCGTTCCCCGACCTGCTGATGGGGCGGCTGCGGGACGCAAACGCCAAGCTCGAAGCGTCGCTCGACCTCGTCGAGAGCGACACGTTCGGCATCCTCTCCGACTTCGAGCAGAAGTTCTCCACCGCCGGAATCCGGTCGCTCATCGCCCAGATCCAGGTCACGAACCTGGACCGCAATCTCGATGACAACCTTCAAGGAATGCGCGACGTGGGGCTGCTCTATCACGAGCTCGTTGCGGACACGTTTGCCATGGCGTCGCTTCGCTTCCGCGGGCAGGAGCGCGAAGCCAAGGCCATGGCCGCTTCGCTCGAAGCGGTGTCGGTGCAGCTGGGCTCGTGGTCGACGGACGTCCAGCACGTCTTGTTCAGCCACCCGGGGTACGGGCTGTGCGGGGACGTGTTGGGCCTCAAGCGGATGGCGGAGAAGCTCGAAGAGCTGTGCGGCCAAGGCTTCGACTACCGCGCGCGGCTTTCGTTGACGCGCGGCGAGTATCACCGGTGCCGTGCTGAGTACGAGCAGGCCGAAGCGATGCTCGAGCGCGCGTTCACGGAGCTGCACGAGGACGAGGTGCTCACGCGCGTGTGGGCCGAGTGCGCGCTCGCAGAGGTGCGGCTCGCCCAGGAGCGACCCGAAGACGCCCAGGCGCTCGCGCAGAGGGTCATCGACCGCGCCGAGGAGGGCGGCATGTGGCAGCGCTCGGTCGAGATCCGGGCTCGTCGCGCGAGGGCGCTGGCCGAGGCGGAACTCGGCGACGTCGACCTCGCAGGCACGCAGCTCGACGAGATCATCGAGTGGTCACGCGACGCCGATGCCCCAGCGCTGGTGGGCCTGTGTCACGAGGCACGCGCCCGGGTTGCGCACAAGGCCGACGAGCTGTCGCTGTTCATGCTGCACAGCGCGGAGACCAGCCGCTGGCTTCGTCCGACGGGCAACCCGTCGCTGATCGCCGTAGCGGAGAAGCTGGTGGAGCTTGCAGCGGGAAGCGACAGCGATCTCTCGGTCGATCCGGCGGTGTCGGACTCCACCACGGCGATTACGGCCGAAGACAGCCGTGCGTACACGGTTCAGCAGTCCGCGGTCGCGAGTTCGGTTCGTGGTAGGACAGCGGGATGATGGGGTTGCTCGCCCGGCGCGCTCGGGCCACCGCGCACGGCGTCGCCGATGAGTTGCTGACGCGCCTCATGGGCGGTCCCAAGCTCTACGCCGATGGCTTCGGCTCGCTCACCGAGCTGGACACCCTCGTCGAGACCATCCGGACGTACGACGCGACGGTGCCGCCGCGCTCGATTCAGATGCGCTGGGGCGAAGACGTGCGCACGGCCAACGCCACCGTCCGTCGCGGCACGTTCGAGAGCCCGGCGGCGGCGATGCTGCCGCGCGAGACCCAAACCGGACACGTGGAGCTGCACCTGCCGCGCTCCGCCGCGACGGGTCGCGTCTGCTTGCTGCTCGCGGCCACCGGCGAAGAGGGGTACGCGCTGCGGCGTCGCCTGGTGGCAGATCTGCTCCGCGAGGGCGTGGGGTCGCTGCTGCTCGAGAACCCGTACTACGGCGCGCGTCGACCCGCCGGACAGACCCTCTCACTCGTTCGGACGGTTCGCGACCAGTTCGCGATGAACACCGCCACCGTCGACGAGGCGCGGGCGCTGCTTCGCTGGCTGCGGGACCAGGGATACGTGCCCGGCACGTCGGGCTACAGCCAGGGGGGCATGATGGCCTCGTTCGGCGCGGCGCTCTCGGACTTTCCCGTCGCGGCGGTTCCTTGCGCTTCGGGTCTGCGCGCGGCCCCGATTTTCACCGAGAACGCGCTGCAGCGCCGCTTCGACTGGGGGGCGCTCGCGAAGGCCTTCGGCAGCGAGCCCGAAGCACGCGCGCACTTTGCTGCCTGCCTCGAGCCCGTCGACGTGGGCCTGTTTCCTCCGCCCCGCCATCCGGCCTCGGCAATCCTCGTCGGCGCTCGCTACGACGGCTACATCAAGCCACCCGAAGTCGAGGCGCTGCATGACCACTGGGCCGGCTCGGAGCTGCGCTGGGTGGAGACGGGGCACCTGACCGGTGCGGTGCTGGGCAAGCGCGCCCACCTGCGGGCGATCGTGGACGCATTCGACCGCCTTCCCTGAGCGCCGTTACGCTGCCGCCCGGGCCCGGCCCACGGCGTGTTCGGCCGCGCGACGGAGCCGGTCGTCGAGCTCGAGGGCCTCGAAGTCGGCGGCGCGTGGAGGCTCGTCGGCGGCGATGAAGGCGTGCATTGCTGCGGAGAGCTCCAGCAGCCAGGTCGCTTCGGCGACATCGCCTTCGACATCGACCCGGTGCGTGATCCAGCCGAGGTCGTGCAGATGGCGGTGGTGTTCGCAGTGACCCTTTTCGATGAGCACGTCGTGAACTTCGGCCGGCATGTGCAGGTCGATGTGCCCGCTGGCGTGAACGTGCCCGAGCTCGGCACCCTCGGCGTAGAAGCCGACGGTGTTGATCGGACGCGGCGAGACCACGAGCTGGTCCATGTCGAGAGCAGCGTGGACAAGTGCGACCACGGCCTCGGCGCGGTCACCCAGCCCGCGCAGCTTGGCGACCGGGTCGTCGACCGAACCGGGCACGCGGCGAAGCGATCGTGACCAAAGCATGGCGGCAACAGCAGTCACCACGTTGGCGAGCATCAGGCCGCCGAAGATGCCCTCGATGCCCATCACTTCGCTGCCGATGAACGCCAGCGGTACGGCGAGCACGAGCGACTTGAGGGCCGAGAGCACCGTCGAGCGGATGGCGCGGTCGACCGCGTTGAACGACGCCGACACCACGCTGACCAAGCCCGAGGCGCCGTAGCCCGCGGGGACGATCCACATGTACGTGTTCACGACGCTGATCAGCGCGGGGTCATCGGTGAAGACGCCCGCGAGCGTGTCCCCCAGCGCGAGCAAGACCACCCACGCACCGAGTCCCCAGCCAAAGACGAAGCGGGTGGCGATGCGGATGCCCTCGGCCACGCGATCGGGGTGGTGCCCGCCCCAGTTCTGCCCGATGAAGGGCGTGAGCGCAGCGGTCAGCGCCATCGAAGGGATGAGGACGAACCCCTCGAGCCGCGAGGCTACGCCGTAGCCAGCGACCGACGTTGCGCCGTAGGTCGCGATGAGGGCGGTCATGATCGCGGTTGCGACCGGGACGATCGCGTTGGAGATCGAGGCCGGCACGCCGACCGAGAGGATCTTCTTCCACGACCCGAGCAGCTCATCACGCTTGGGGACGTGAAGGTCGAGCAGGCCGCGGCGCTGCATGACGGCCAGCGCTGCGACCAGCGTGACGGCGCGCGAGAGCACCGTCGCGATGGCGGCACCGCGAATGCCCATGGCCGGGATGGGCCCGAAGCCGAAGATGAAGGCTGGATCGAGGACGGCGTTGCTGAGCGCCGCGATGGCCATGATGATCGCGGGCGTGCGGGCATCGCCCGAGGCCCGTAGCGCGCCGGTGCCCACCATCGGCACCACCAAGAACACGGCGCCCGCGTACCAGATGGTCATGTACTCGCGCAGCAGCGGCAGCAGATGCGGCTGCGCGCCGAGGGCCTCGAACAGGACCGTCTGCGTCGCGACGCCGCCCAGCGAGATCGCGGCGACGACGAGCAGGCCGAGCATCATCCCGTGCGTGATCAGCCGCCGCGACTGCGACTCGTCGCCGCTGCCGAGCGCGCGCGAGACCGCCGAGGTCGTCCCGGCGCCCAGTCCGAACCCGATGCTCGTGACGAGGGTGGCGACGGGGAACGTGAAGCCCATCGCCGCCAGCTCGTTCGTCCCCAGCCGCCCGACGAAGTAGGTGTCGATCAGGTTGACGGCGAGAATGAAGACGATGCCCAGAAACGTGGGCACGGCCAGCGACCGCAGCGCTCGAGCGGGATCCTCCGTGAGGAGGTTGGGGCGATCGGCCATGCCGCCCGAGAATCGCCCGAAACCGCCGCCGACGCGACTGGCCGATGCGGCGGGTGGCTTGGGCTACTGCAGCGGGCCGATGGCGAGGTCGAGGCTCGAGGCGGGGACGGTGACCTCGACCAGCGGCAGCGAGGGGAAGTACCCGCCCGCGTCGTCGTCGAAGAAGTTGTTGCCGTCGATGTCGCACTCGGTCGTGACGAAGCCGGTTTCGCCCATCTCGACGAGGCCGCCGATGTCGTCGCTGCTGATTACGAACGACTGCGGGAAGGCGTCGACGACGAAGGTGCCCGAGAACAGGTTCGCCGTGCTGATGCCGGTGGAGGGGTTGACCTGGCCGGGGCTGTGGAACAGGACGCGGCAGCGAATGGGCAGGGCGTAGCCACCGTTGCCGTCGAGGAAGCGTCCCGAGAGCACGGTGAAGTCGCCGGGCCCCGTGCTGCCCGAGGTTCCGAACGTGTTCGCGCCCCCAGACGAACTCCCACCACCACCGCCGGACGAACTCCCACCCGCGGTGGCCGAGGAGGCGGCGGCCGAGCTTCCGGCTGAGCCCGCGCTACCCACCGGCGGTGCGTTGCGTTCTTCTTCGTCTTCGCCGCATCCGCTGAGCGGGAGCAGCAATAGGGCCGAGCAGACAAGGAACCGCATCGCCTCGATTGAAGCACGAAACGGATCGGGAGACCCGAAACTCAAGCAAAGGGGTCACATACGCCGTGCGTTGGGTGACCGATGTCCAGGCAGTCCTCAATCGGTCCACATGAGAACGTGCCCAGCTGGCAAAAGTTCGTGCAGCGACCCTGGAAGCAGGAGAACAGGATGTCGCAGTCGGTGCCGTCAGTGCAGGGCGCGTTGAGGTTGCCGCATGCCTCGCAGCTCTCGCAGCGGCCCTCTTCGGCCGTGTAGAACCGGCACACCGTTGCGACGCCCGGGCACTCGTTGAGGCTGCCCGGAACGTTGCACGACTCGCCCTCGTCGGGGACGTCGAGGTCGGGGTCGAGTGGTGTGCCGCCGCCGCTGGGGCCGGTGGCCGACGGGTCGATGCCGCTGCTGCTCTCGCCCGCGCCGGTGGTGGGGTCGACGCCGCCGCTCGTCGGCAGGGTCGCGCCGGTGGTGGGACCGTCGCCACCGTTGGTGGTCGCGCCCGCGTCCGCGCCGTCGGAGGTTGCGCCCGGCGCGGTGTCATCGCTCGTCGCGCCGCCGCTGGCCGAGCTGTCCGAAGCCCCGGTGGATGCGCCGTCGTCGGTCTCGCCGCCGCCCGAAGCGGAAGCTGTGGCCGAGGCCGTGGCTGACGCGCTCGACGCCCCGGATGCGAACCCGGAGCCGTCGACGACATCCTTCGAGCAGCCAACGACCAAGAGCGCAGCGCAGAGCAAGCGTCGCATCATGAGTGCGACGTATCGTGCCCGCGCAGGTTGCACGAGTTCAACCCTGAGCGCAGATCGCGAACTCAGGTGTGCTCAGCGCGACCACGGTCGAGCACCTGCAGGCCCGCAAGGCCGAACAGCGTCCCCGAAAGGGCCACGATCCAAAACGTCGACACATCCATCCGTCTTCTCCAAGTCAAGCACGCGTGGCGGGCTCGCGCCGTTCCAACCGTCCTTACGTTCGTCGCACGGCATCTCTTACGGATCCCTGCTCGATCTCCGTAGGAACGAGCCGTGGTGATGTCCACCCCGGATTGCGCGCGACCGGCTCAGTCCGCTGCGAGCGCGTGGGTGCGGATTGCGTCGACGAGTGCGGTGCCCGTGACGGGCTTGCGGAACCAGGCGACGGCGCCGACGCGCTGGAACTCGGGTTCCATGTTGGCTTGCGCAGTTCCCGTGATGAACAGGATCGGCAGGCTCTCCCACTGCTCGCGCAGCGCGGCGGCGATCTCGATTCCGGACATCGGCGCCATGTCCACGTCGAGCACCGCAATGGCGGGCATCTCGCGGGCGGTGACCTCCAGCGCGTCGGGCCCGTTTCCGAAGGCCAGGATCCTGGTGTTCGGATACGCGCGGGCGATGAGCTGCCGCGTCGCTTCACGCAACATGGGCTCGTCGTCGACCAGAAGAATCGGCCGTGCGCTGCCGGTGACAGAGACCGCCACCGTCCCGGTATAGCGCCCTTCGGGCCCGGTGGCAGGCGGTTCTTTCCGCGAAATCGGCGTTCTACGGCACTCGGTCGGCAGCGCGGCTCAGACTTCGATGTTGGTCCAGCCTCGTTTGCGCCACAGCCACGCGAACGCCCCCGCCTGCAGTGTTCGGTACGTCAGTTGTGCGGCCCAGATCGGCAGCAATCCGAAGCCGAGCACCGGACCGAGGACGAAGGCGACCGGTAGGAACAAGACCCACTGGAACGACACCGACACCACCATCACGACACGGTTCGCGCCCGCGCCGAGCAGCGCGTTCATCAGGACGAGCCCGATGCCGTCGACCGCGATGAAGAGCCCCACGAGGCGCAACGGCAATCGCGCGAGGTCGAGGGCCTCTTCGGAGTGGAGGAAGGGCGAGAGCACGAGGTCGGGAACGAGGGCCATCGGCAGCCCGAGCCCACCCATCACGAGCATCGCGACCTTCACCACGTCCCATCCCCACGCGTAGGCGTCATCGGGCTCTTTGCGGCCGAGCGCTTGTCCAACGAGGGACGCCGCTGCCATGCCCAGCGCGATGCCAGGCAGGAGCGCCACCATCGTGATGTTCACCAGCGCGTTGGCCGACGCGACCTCGACGGTGGAGTGGTCGGCGCTCTCCAGGCCGATGTGCCCGAGGATCCAGAACAGCGCGTTGAAGCCAGCCGCAAATGCGACCTGTTGAACCCCGTTGGGCAGCGCGAGCTTGAGGATGCCGCCGAGCGTCTCGCGGTCGGGAAGCCGCTGCAGGAACCCCGCCGAGCGCACGTGCCGAAGGCCCAGGATTACGTAGAAGATGCTGCCGACGTAGGTGGCGATGGCACTCGATACCCCAGCCCCCGCAGCGCCGAGCTCGGGCGCGCCCAGGTTGCCGAAGATCAGCACCCAGTTGAAGAAGATGTTGCACGCGTGCATCACCAGGAGCGTGCGGAGGTACAGCCGGGACATGTCGATCGCGTTCCAGTACCCACGGAAGGCGAAGTTCACGGCGACCGCACTCATCGCGACCAGGCGGGCCTGCAGGTACGGAACGCCGACGTCGAGCACGGCGGGGTCGGGGTTCTGCAGCGGCAAAAACCACGGGACGAGGTGGTAGAGCACCATCGACATCGGGATCGCCGCGGCCACGCCCAGCAGCAGCGCGCCGTTGAGCGGCAGCGCGGTCTCGTCGTCTCGACCCTCGCCCTTACGTCGCGCGGCAATCGTCTGCACTCCGGCGCTGAGTCCGGTCAGCAGCGAGAACGCGAGGAAGTTGGCGAAGCCGCCCACGCCGACGGCCGCCACCGCCGCGTCACCCTCGGTCGCGACCATCGCGAGGTCGACGAGGTTGAGCACGTTTTGCGAGACCATCCCTCCGATGATCGGGAGTGCGATCCCCAGGATCCGCTTTGAACGATCTCGCACGAGAGTCTGAGCCACTGAAGCACCCGCGCGGCAGCACGGTCAACGACGAGCCGGGGGTACGTTCTCGGCGGACAGGCTGTTACGCGGGCCGGAGTGAGCGAAGCCGATGAATGGCCGCGGCGAGGTCGAGAGGGCGGACTGCGGCCAGCTCGGGTGCGCCCTCGAGGGCGTACAGGCCCATGCGGCTGGACGCGTCGACGGCCTGCGCCGCCAGGTCGCGCACCGGGGCGTCACCGTGCTCCGAGATCCAGGGGAGGAGGGCGCCCAGCGTCCGGACCTGGGACGGATCGACGAGCTGCTCGAGCCCGTCCAGCTGCAGAGTCTCGTCGCCGTATCGGAGGTCGCGCAAGCCCATGGCTCGGACCTTGGCCCGGCCCTTGCCGTCTCGGCGTGGTCCCACGGAGCGAGCCTGGATCACCTGCGATGAATCTCCCCAGCTCGTCGGCGCGGGCGGGGTCGTGCGGGTGGTCGGCATGCGCACGCACAGGGCCCGCGCGTCGTCGGTCGTGTCGCGGGCGCGATAGTCGTCCATCGAGATCACCGTGTCGGCGACGTCGAGATAGTCACCACTGCCGCCGACCACGATCACCGTGGAGATGCCCCGCTCGCGGTGCATGGTCTGGACGCGATCGACCAGCGGCACGATCGTGTCGCGCTGCAGCAGCGCCTGCATGCGAGCGTCGCGGACGAGCAGGTTCGTCGCGCACGTGTCCTCGTCGAGCAGCAAGGTCGTGGCACCGGCTCCGATGGACTCCACGATCGATGCCGCGAGGCTCGTGCTGCCCGAGGCGTCATCGGTCTCGAACGACGCGATGGATCGATCGCCCGGAAGGTCTTGGATGAAGGGGCGGAGGTCGACGTTGCGAACCGAACGCCCGTCTTCGGAGCGAACCTTCATCGCTCCGGCCTCGGTGACGACGAGGGTCCGGCCGTCGCCTGGGATGTGCGGGTAGACGCCGGCTGCGAGCGCTTGAAGGAGCGTGCTCTTGCCGTGAAAGCCCGCACCCGTGATGACCGTGATGCCGCATCGGATTCCGAGTCCACGAATCGGGCCGTGCAGCCCGTCGAGTTCGACCGCCAAGGATGCCGGGGCTTCGAAGGGCACGGCACCCGGCAGCGGGTCCAGCGAAGCCCCGCTGCGTCGGGGCAAGATCGAGCCGTCGGCCACGAACGCCACGAGCCCTCGCTCGCGCAGTTGCTCGCGCAAGGCAGCATGCTCGAGCGCGGCCTCGCGCCAGGCGTCACGATCGGAGCGCTCGATGTCGCTGGCGCGCATGGCCGCGGCCGCGCGAGGGAGGTGGTCGACGAGCAACGACGCGGCGGCGCGCCCGAGGATGCGACGACCTCGCGCGGGCAAGCCGACACGCAGGCGAAGCTCGAGTGCCCCGTCGACGAAGTCGCAGGCACTTCGCGCGAGCATGGCGGGGCCGCCGACGTCGATGCTGACGTCACCCGAGCGTCCGCTGCCCGAACGAGCACTGCCGCGGACGTGTGCAGCAAACCGGCGCGTCAGCAGATCGCACAGCGCGACGCGTGCCGGACCCGGTGCGGTTTCATGCCCCCCGTATTCGGGCGCTGCGACGCGTACGCAAACGACAGACGGGGTCGCGAAGGGATCGCCCTGCACCCGGTCGATGATCACGTCGACGTCGTCGCCACGCCACGCACCCCGCAGCCGCTTGTAGGCGCCGTATGAGGCGCCGTCGAGCTGCTCGAGGGCTCGCCGCAGGTCGGCGAGCGTCTTCATGCGGCGGGGTAGAGCGGACGCAGCTCGCGGCCGATGCGAAGCTCGTGGACCGACGCGTACTGCTTGGCGAGGTCGAGCCGAAGGTAGTGCTTGTGCTCGTCGTCGCAGCCGAACGACGTTGACAGGCACAGCTGCTCGTCGCCGATTTTCTCGAAGCCTTCACGGACCACGTCGTGGCCGTACGTGACGAAGCCGGCGGGGCGCTCACCGACGCCGGTTGCAGCGAGGAACTCGCGTGCTTGCTCGGGCTCGGCGAAGCGCGACCACAACAGCGCGCCGACCGTGGTCGTCTCGTGGATCCGCATGATCGACATCTCGTCGAACGCTGCGTAGTCCAGGCTCTCGAACGCGCCCAGGTCGGGCTCGGTGCGGCGCGGTGCGGCGTGGCAAAACGATGCGCCGCAGGGCGCCACGGCGATGAGTGGCATCGATGCGATGAAGTCGCACACGCGCTCTCGCTCGGGGCCGAGCTTGGCGTTGAGCACAGCGGCTTCGTCCGGGTGGAACTTCGACACGACGGGGCCGCCGACGTGCGCGTGTTCGTGGTTGCCGAGCAGGGCGACGGCCATCTCGGTTTTCGAGAACTCGATGAAGTCGAGGATGACGCGGTCGCTCTCGTCCTCGTAGAACGTGCCGAGAAAATCGGGCCACGCGTCAGGGTCGGAGAGGGCGCGGCCAGGTCCGTGCACCATGTCCCCGCAGAACAGGAGGATGGGCGCGTTGCCGGCGTCCTTTTCCCGCTGATACAGCTGCTTGAGCGCGAGGTAGTCGCGCCAGTTGCCCTGCAGATCGGTGGCCACGAGCAGAGTTCCTTCTGCCGGCAGGCGCGCCACTTTTTTCCCGCGCCACCAACCTGGCGCGAGGCATTCCCCCGTCATTCGGCCGCGCACGCTAGCACGGCGCTTCACCGGCTGGAGGGCCGCGTTGGGACGGTACGTCAACCCCTGATGGACGAATTCGCGCCCAGAATTCGCGGTCAGAGCGCGCGAGACAGTTCTACGAGCGTTTTCGTCGTTGTCTCGATCACGAGACGCCGGACTCCGGGCCGCGGTGCGTATGAGACACTGCCCACGCGTGTCGTCGACGATCGAAGTGCTGACGCTGGAGCCGAACGGCGAGGCGGTCCGGGGCATGCACGATGCCCTGCGACGGCACAATCGTGCGTTTCGCGTCACGCCTGCGAGCAACCCGGACGCCGCGTTTGCCATCTTGGACGTCCGACCGGTCCAGATCGTCCTGGCCGACGTCCATACGCCGGGGGTTGGTGGGTTCGATTTCATCCAGCGGGTCCGGGAGCGTTGGCCGCAGCTTCCCGTCGTGGTGATGAGCGAGCTGGATACCGCACGGGCCGCCGTAAAAGCGCTGAAGGCCGGCGCGCGCGACTACCTCGTGAAGCCGCTCGACAACGCCGAGCTCGTGTCGGCGCTGGACGACATCGCTCGCGGCCTGCGGTCCGAACCGGAACACCGCAAGGCTCGGGGTATCGGTTCGATCAGCTTCTCCGACATTATCGGGGACTGCGACGCGATGCGGGAGGTGTACGAGCACATCGCGACCGTTCGGAACTCGAAGATCGCGGTGTTCGTCGGGGGAGAGACCGGCACGGGCAAGGAGCTGGTCACCCGCGCGATCCACCGTGCAGGCCCGCGGGCATCTGGGCCGTTCGTCGCGCTCAACTGCGGCGCCATCCCCGAGCACCTGCAGGAGTCGGAGCTCTTCGGACACGAGCGTGTCGCCTTCACCGGCGCCACGTCGACGCGGTCGGGCCGGTTCGAACAGGCGCAAGGCGGGACGCTCTTCCTCGATGAGGTCGGCGAGCTCAGCGCGGGCGCGCAGGTGCGACTGCTTCGCGTCATTCAAGACGGCACGTTCACCCGCATTGGGGGCACGGACCCGATCAAGTCCGACGTCCGCATCATCTCCGCGACGCATCGTGACCTTCGGCAGATGGTGGCCAAAGGTGAGTTCCGCGAAGACCTCTACTACCGGCTCATCGTGTACCCGATCCACGTCCCGCCGCTGCGCGAGCGAGGCTCGGACATCCGGCGCCTCGTTGCGCACATGGTCGCCAAGTACGGGGCCGATGTGGACCACGCGGTCGAAGGGCTCACGCCCGAGGCCTTCTCCTTGATCGACGCCTACCGATGGCCCGGCAACGTGCGCGAGCTCGAGAACGTGGTGCACCGCGCCATGCTGCTTGCCGCTGGTGGGCTCATCACGGTCGACTGCCTTCCCGAGCACATTCGCGGCGGGGTGTCTCCGTCTCGCGACGTAGTCTCGGATGAGACGCACCCGTCCCAGGGTGAGACGGCGAAGCTGTCTCTCGCCGACGCGGAGAAGCGCGCCATCGAGCGGGCGCTCGAAGCGTCGGGTGGAAACGTCACCCGTGCCGCCAAGCGCCTGGGCATCGCAAGGGCGACAATCTATAGAAAAATGCAGAAGTTAGGCGTCTCGCACCCCCGCTCGGACAGCAACTGACCGCACTTTGCTCCGTCTTCGCGGCTTGCTTGGCACATCCTTCGCAACCGTTATTGGTGCGGCGGCATACACGATGTGCATCCGCCAAGGAGGAGAGAGCCATGACCGTATTCGCACGCATCACACCGGTTCGCGCCGAGCAGCGCGTGTCCATCCTGATTGTCGACACCGGTGCCGCGCTCGGCCTCTCCCTCGTTCGAGCCCTGCGTCACTACGGGTACGAGGCCGAGGTCACGACTTCGGTTGCCCACGCCATCGGCTCGCTTCACCGCAACCGCGCCAACGTCGTGCTCGTCCACGACACCGGCTTGGTCAGCGAGAAGCAGGTCGCGCTGCTCAAGGGCGCGTCCTCGACCCGGGCCTGCATCATGATCGCCAACCAGGGATCGAAGCCCGCAGCTCGCGTTCGCGACCTCGGCGTGCGGTCGGTCCCCAAGCCGCTCGAGATGACCGAGCTGCTCAGCGTCGCCAAGTCCATGCTTCGGTTCTCCGCGAACCGGGGCAACTCCCGAACGTCGCGTCCGATGCCGCGGCAACACAATGCATCGGAAACAAACTCGTGCGCGGGTTCCTTCACCATGGACACGCGCCCGGCTCCTGATCCACGCCGTCGGCCCAAGCACGTCGCAGCGGCCAAGACGAGTCAGCCCTCGTACTCGGTCCGCAATCGCGACCGCGGTACGTTGCGCTACATCCCGGCCGCGCCGGGCTGAGTCAGGACCAGCGATCCATCTGCAGCGCCACGGCGGCCGGGGTTTCGGCCATCCCGTGAACCCGCGCCACACCTCGCAAGAAGAGCGCCACGAACAAGGGATGCTGAGAGGGGGGCACGGGTTGCTCGACCGCGAAATGCAGCATGGAGCGCACGAGGAACGCGAGCCCACCATTGCTCGCCGCGAGGGCAGCCCGCTGAATCGTCGTCAGAGCCTCGACGACCTCGGCGCGGCTGCGTTCGTCGTAGTGCGCGTCCACGGCAGCGTGGCCGTCCGTCGGCGCCGCCTGTAGCTGCGGCACGCACCGGTTGAACTCGTCTGCGAACGCCAGCTCCGGGACTGCGGAGAGCAGCTCGTCCACGGCGGCGTGATCGGTCGGCTCGGGTGAGCCTGCCCGGAGCTCGGGGCGGTTCAGCGCGCTCGTCATGGCGCCGGCTTTCCGCGCTTGGCGGCGCGCGCCTTGGCCACGGCCTGCTGCGCGGCCACGATCTTCGGCGCCAGCTCGACGTGCGCCTCGTTGAGCCGCGTGATCAGCCCGGCGTCGAGTCCGGAGCGCTCGTCGACGGTGCGATAAAGCAGGTCGAACGCCTCCACGACCTTCGGACTGAGGTCCATCGGGGGCGCCGCGTCGTCGTCCCGAGACTGGGTTCGGTTCTTCGGCTTGACGGCGGCGACGGCTGCCGCGACGTCCACATCCTCATCCCCGAGCCACGCGAGCGTGTCCTCGATGACCTGCTTCGGGTTTGCCAGCAGGCCGTCGTACGACTGTACGTGGACGCGATGGCGCCGGGTCACCAGGTCGCGAATGAGCGAGAAGTTCTCCGACCACCACTCATACACGGGCGGAATGCGAACCGGGCGGTCCGTCTTGCCTTTGGCCGCGCGGGCCTCGTCCTCCATCGCGTACAGCCGCTCGAGCGACGCGTGGTACTCGCGCCAGTGTCGGACCGTGGCAACGACGGAGCCGATGTACGCTCGGTCGGTCCGCACCAGTCCGGGGATGAACACCTTCACGACGTGGCGTTCGACCTGCTCGGGAAAGAAGTACGCGCCAGTGCGAGGGTGCGGGTTCGTCCGCCAGTAGATGCCCTGGCGCAGGATCGACTCGTAGAAGCCGTCCGGGTTGGCGTCCTTGAGCGTCTCTCCCCAGTTGCGGGGGAACGCTTCGCCGAAGGCGGGAAAGCCGGCAGCGGTGAGGATCTGCATCCACATCGACGTGCCGGAGCGCTTGGTTCCGGTGACGATCAGCACGGGAGGTCCGAGCCTACTCGCAGATCGATCAGAAGGGGCAGTCGATCGGGAGGAACGGCGTCATCGCTTCGAAGTAGCCGCTGCGATAGACGAAGTTGTCGTTGGGCGTGAGCACCCAGTGCTCTGCGATCGGGGCCATCGACTCGCCCTGCGCATCGACCACGCCGGGGAAGTTGTTGTTCGAGTAGTGCAGGAAGATGGCCGCGGTGTCGAAGCTGCCGTCGAGGTCGCGGACCGGTTCGCACGCCCGCTCGAGGGACTGATCGAGGTTGGCGATCCAGCGGTTTTGGGTGCCGGCCACGGGCGCGAGCGACACGATGTTCACCGGTGGGCCCGGCTGCGAGTAGCAGTTCTCGTAGCACTCGTCGCCGTAGTACTCGTAGCACTCGTCGTCGTACGAGTACTGGCAGTAGCAGTACTCGTAGCAGTACTGCTCCCCGGTGAAGTTCTGCAGGTCCTGGTAGTTGGTGCCGCCGTAGTAGTCGTACTTGCCGGCGTAATAGTTCGAGAAGCCGACGCTCAGCCGGAACGACGAGGTGTCGACCTCGCCGGAGGGACCCATCGCCTCGTTGAACGTCAGCTCCATCGACGTGGTGCTGATGAGCCGAACGTCGATCAGCTGGGGAGGGCCAGTGACGTTGCCGTCGGTCGGGTCCGTGGGATCGGTGGGATCGGTGGGGTCCGTGGGGTCGGTCGGATCCGTGGGGTCGGTCGGGTCGGTTGGCGTCGTAGTGGGATCGCTCGGGTCCGACGGGTCGGTCGGGTCCGTGCCATCGGTGGGCGGATCTTCCGTCTCGCCACCGGTCGTTTCGGTCTGCGCGATCAGAGCAGGGTCGAGCAGCGCTCGGTCCACGCAGCCCGTCGCTGCCAGCGAACCACCCGCGATCGCCGCGTGTACCCATCGTCCAAACCGAAAGCCAAGCATGTCCCTAGCGTTTCAGACCGGCGCATCCGGGTCAACCAACGTGCAATCGTTCGGCCGCGGTGAGGACGCGGAAGACAGCGGGGATGGCGGACAGCTTCCGCGACTCGTGACCGCGACATTCATGCCATGGGTGCGGTGTGCCCTCGGGACAGGCCGCGCGCCTGAACCGCCCCCAACAGCGGTTACCGCTTCGCGAGGCGATGAGGCCCGAGCGCGGCGTGCTCGTTGGAGCCCCAGCAGGCGACCTGGCCGGTCTTGCGAGCCGCGCAGGTGTGCGCGAGTCCCAGAGAGATGTCGACGGCATCGCCGACGCCGCGAACCGGACCAGGCTTGAGGCGGCCACCCGACCGCGGGCCCCCGATCTGGCCCTGATCGTTCGACCCCCAGCACACGACGCGGCCGCTGTTCAGGCGTGCGCAGCTGTGACGGTCACCGGCTGCGAGCTGCGCGACGTTCTCGAGGCCGACCATGGCCACGGGGGTTCCGTGCTTCTTCTCTTTGCCGTTCATGCCGAGCTGGCCGTCGCTGTTGTTGCCCCAGCAGGCCACGGCGCCGCCCTTTCGAAGGACGCAGCTGTGATGATCGCCGCTGACCAATGCGACGCCGTCGCGAACGCCTGCCACTTCGACCGCCTTGATGCGGCTGCCGCTCTTGCCGTCGCCGAGCTGACCTTCGGTGTTGCGGCCCCAGCACTTGACCTTGCCGTTGGTCTCGAGCGCGCAGACATGGCTGGCACCGGAGGCGACCTGCTTGATCTTGCCGAGGCGGTCGATGCTCATCGGGGAGCCGAACACGCGCTGGCTGTCGTCGCTGATCTGCCCGTTCTCGGCGTTGCCCCAGCACTTGACCGTGCCCTCTTTGGTGCGCGCACAGCCGTGATACTCGCCCAGCGAAATCTCAGCCACGCCCTTGAGGCCGCGGACGGTGACGGGCGTGAGCGACAAGGCGCCGGGGCTGCCTCCGCGCCCGTCGCCAAGCTGCCCATCTTCGTTGTTGCCCCAGCACTTGATCGTGCCGCCGCGCTCGAGCGCGCAGCTGAAGTCGCGGCCCACCTCGACCTGCTTGATGTTGGCGAGACCGCGGACCTTCATGAGCCGGGGGCTGTCGACGCGACCGCCGTTGCCGAGCTGCCCGTAAGTATTCTTGCCCCAGCAGAGCACGTCGCCCGAGGAGCGGCGCGCGCACGAGTGCTGAAAGCGCGAGGCCACTTCGACCATCGGGTTCGGCGCTGGCTGCTGAGGCTGCGCCTTGGGCTTGGGCTGCGCCGCGGGCCGCGTGGTGGTGGGCTTGGGCGAGGGACTGGTCTTCGGCGTGGTGGACCACGTACAGCCAGCGATGCTCAGGCTCAGGCCAGCGACCACGATTGCTCCGAAACGCATGCCGGCGGAGTATAGCGGTCGATGGTCGACGTCGTAGTCGTGGGGGGCGGGACGGTCGGTTTGGCGACCGCATGGCGTCTTGCCGAACGGGGCGCGAGCGTGACGGTGGTGGACCCACACGCCGCGCCCCATGAGTACGGCAGCCACGCTGGGTACACCCGCGTGACGCGGCACGCCTATCACGAGGGGTCCGGCTACGTTCCGCTGGTTCAAGAGGCCGACCGCGCGTGGTGTGCCCTGGAGCCATCGCCAGGCGCGCTGCTCGTGCGCACCGGCATGCTGGAGTTCGGCCCGCGAGACGACCCAGGGTTTTCGGCAGCGCTTGCGGCCTGCGACGCACACGACCTCGAGCACGAGATGCTCACCGCGGCGCAGGTCCGCGCTCGTCATCCCGTCGTGCTGCCCGAGGGCTGGGAGGGCTGCTTCACGCCGACGGGTGGGTACCTACGGGTCGGTCCGTGCCTCGAGGCGATGCGCGCCCGTGCCGTCGACCTCGGCGCGAGGATCCGCAGCGGGACGGCCGCGCTGCACCTCGAGCCCGGTCGCGTCCACACGAGCGATGGCGTCCTCGAAGCCGATGCCGTCGTCTTGGCAGCGGGGTCGCGCGTGGCCGAGCTGCTGCCAGCCTCTGAATCGATGCCGCTCCGGCGACTGCGACGGCTCCTGTTTTGGATCCGTCCGGCCACGGGCTGGATGGCGTCCGCTCAGTCGCTCCCCGTGTGGGGGGCCTTCACGCCCGACGGCTTCTTCTATGGCTTTCCGCCCGGACATGAGGGGATCGACGGCATGAAGGTCGCGTGCCACACCAGCGCGTCGATCCCCGGGCTCGACGACCCCGTGCAGCCCGACGCGTTCGACCGCTCCGTTCGTCCCGAAGACTGGGGCCCGGTCGAGGCCTGTCTGCGCGCACATCTACCCGCCGCCGGCGTCGAGCGGATCGATCACCGCGCGTGCCTGTACACCGCGACGGACTCCTGGGACTTCCTGCTCGACCGCCACCCCGGCGACCCGCGCCTCATCGTCGCAGCGGGGTTTTCGGGCCACGGCTTCAAGTTCGCACCGACGCTGGGGCGGCTTGCGGCTGACCTGGTGCTTGGTGGAGGCCGGCCGCACCCGGGCTTTGCGTGGGATCGGCACCGAAGCGGCTGAGCCGTCGGTACACTGCAGCGGCATGGACGCCGCCCTGAACGAAGAGGCCGTCGAAAACCTCGTCACGCAGTTCAGCTCGTCCCTCGACTTCTATCGGGAGCTCGTCCAGAACAGCATCGACGCCGGAAGCTCGGCCGTCGATGTGTGGATGGAGCACGAGCCCGGCGATGGGGTCGAAGGGGTCATCACGATTCACATCGACGACTTCGGGGAGGGGATGAACGAGGAGATCATCGACCAACAGCTCACCAAGCTGTTCTCCTCGACCAAGGAAAACGACCTCACCAAGATCGGTAAGTTCGGCATTGGGTTCGTCTCGGTGTTCGCGCTGCGGCCCCAGGGCGTGCTCGTGCAGACCGGCCGCGATGGTGAGTGCTGGGAGATCTTCTTTCACGCGGACCGGTCGTTCGTGAAGGGGCGCCTCGACGTGCCCGTGGAAGGCACGCAGATCACGTTGTTCCTCGAGGGAGGGCGCGCGCGGTACCGGGAGCTCGTCGAGGGCAGCCGCGTCACGCTCGCCAAATGGTGCGCGCACTCGGACACCGAGATCAGCTTCGAGGATCGCAGCCCGAGCGATGCCGACGCGGGGGGCGTGGAGCCCATCAACCGGCCCTTCGAGGTCGACGGAGACTGCCGAGCGCAGGTGGAGCACCCTGGGTCCGAGCTCTCCGTCGGCTTCTCGCGGGCGCCGGAGTACGGCTTCTACAACAAGGGGCTCGCGCTCGCGGTGACGTCGGCCGGCCACGACATCCTCGAGGGCCGCGCGACCCGGTTCCGCCACATCGCGTTCAAGATCAAGTCGCGCTACCTCGAGCACACGCTCAGCCGCGAGACGGTGATGCGCGACGAGAACTACGAGAAGGCCATGGCGCTGCTCGAAGCCGCCGTGTCTGGACCGCTGCGCGACAACCTGCTCGACGAGCTCGAGGCCGTATGCGCCCTGCCAACGTGGTCGCTGGCCGAGACGACGCGGTACCAAACGCTCATCGGCTACCTCGCCTCGGAGCCGGCGCGGACCTTCGGCGAGCTCGGTACGCGCGCCATCCTTCGCGGCGTGACCGGGGGCGGCTTCACGCTCGCACAGGTGGAAGACGCGCTCGACCAAGATGGTCGCGTGCTCGTGGCCGAGGCGCCCTCGAAGCTGACCCACGCGCTCAGTCGCGGAGGCACCCCGGTGTTCTTGGGCACTGCAGCCCGTGACGCCGACGGAGGCCTGGACCCCGTTTCGACCGTGCTCGTGGGCTACCTGGCCACGCGGGCGCGGGCCAATCCGGTGGGGTGGGTGAAGGACCGCTTGTTCGGCACGCTGGAGGAGGACATCGCGGCGCGCGTCGTTCACCCCGAGTCCGTGCTCGTGTCGGTCGAGCCGGCGGAGACGGTGTCGGCGGTTCACAAGGCGCTGCTGACCGACGTCTTCGAGATCCTGCGCCGGACCGGCTTGGGCTACACCGCCATCGTCGGCGGCAGCATCGAAGGGCGGCCCGAGTCGCCCCGCTTGTTCGCGATGGGTCGCCAGCTCGCCGAGGTGATGGCCATCCCGCCGCGGGGCATCTACGAACGCAGGCGGTTCGAGCGGCCCAGCGTCCTCGTGAATCTGCGGCACCCGTACGTGACCGAAGTCGAATCGCTCTACCGCTCGCATCGCGCGATGGGGGCGTACTGCCTGGCCAAGGC